>JBGVNN010000027.1:0-2458 GCA_045125595.1 Candidatus Egerieisoma sp. | reverse complement strand
TGTAATCAGATTTACTGTTCGAGTTCCATTACTCTGGCATAGTAAATTCTAAGGAACTTATTCACGGCAGCCATTTTGGCAACGTTGAAATGTTTCCCTTCCTGTTCTTTTTTTAGCAGAAAAAGATATACAGGATCATCTAGACTTTGCAAGCAAAGTCCGTGTGCCAAAGAGGGGGCGTTGCCCCCTTTGGATTCCCCCAGCATTTCCGTTTCTCGGATACAAAACCGACCTTGCCGTTTTTACATCCTTGCCCCGGAAATCAAACAAGCACCGTCACCATCTTCAATGGGGATGATGACAGTGCTTCTTTATATTTATCCAAAAGTTTCTACCTTGCAATACTGTGTAAGCGTGAGTTGTGGTGTGGTATCTTTAACTAAGAGAAATTTCAGTTTGACAGAGTGTCAACTTCCAATTTGTCTAATACTTGAAAATTTTATTTTATAGTAAATCTAATAAAACAACGCTTAACCATCAGTAAGTACTTATTGTGTACTTACTGGTATTTTATTTTGGGAGGAAGTTACTTTGGATATTTAAGGTTATGGGAACATTTTATAATGCAAATTTAAAAGGGGGCGAATGATTGCTTGTGAAAACAGTGGAAGAAGTGTTAATGAATGCTTTCCTGATGTCAGGAAAACATCAAGTATGCCTAAAGGTGATACAAAATTGATAATTGATTATGAGCTAACTAGATATGCGTGTTATCTAATAGTTCAAAACAGAGATTCGCGTAAAGAGGTTCTTGCGCTAGGACAGACATATTTTGTTATTCTAAAGCTTTTTTATTTGAATAAATTGACATATATCAATTATGTGTTACAATAATGAACACGCAATGCGTTGTTGGTGCTGCAGGAGGTATGTGTATGTCAGAACAATTTAGTGAATTAGAATTACAAAAGAAGAATCTTTATATGTTACGAGAAGAGATAGGATTAAATCGTAAAGCGTTTGCACTAAAATACGGGATACCACTTCGGACAATTGAGGATTGGGAGCATGGAAAACGTAAAATGCCTTCTTATTTGTTGCATTTGCTTGTATATAAAGTAAAATTTGATGCTTTGGAAAAGCAACAACATGAAAAGAAAAATGATAGAGATAATAGAAATATAAATATTATTGTAGATATAGATGGCAGGAAAATAGTCTTAATTAATGATATAAGGTTCAAAGGAAAACACAGAGAAGAATGGAAAGAGATTGAAGAGTATCTTATGGAATATATCGGTCAGTGTTATGAAGTGGAAGATAGTGCAGAGAAAATATATATTGATTCTGATTTTCCAGATGAGTTTGCAAATTCAGAAAGTAGAATTGCATTAAAAGGACCTGTATCTAAAGCCAAAGCAAACGCATCACAAGGAATTCCTGAGTTGATTCAAATTGCTACAAAGGACTCTTTCTCCGAAAATAATAAAATGAAACATAAAAAAGATGCAAAGTATGGTTGGTATCGCTATAATGTACGATTTGCGTTACCTGTGTACGATGATAAGAGTGGAGAATTGTTGCGATATAATATTTTTTCAGCAAAGATGTTAGTTAGGCATTCTGAAGATGGGAAAAAATATTTGTACGATTTTCTAAGAATAAAAAAAGAAACGGGGAGCCCGCTTGAGCAATAAAGCTGTACGGTAAAAACCCATTTCTTTTTATAAAAAAACAATAACATGTTTGATCTTTTTTGTCAATGAGAATAGTATGAAAATAAACTCTGTATACAAAAACAGCCTGAGTCTACAGAGCTTTAAGCGACTTGAAAGTTCGTTACGGAGAACCGTATCATAAATAGATTGCACGCAAAGGAAAAGGAAGCACGAGCGAAGCGAGTATTTACTTTTCCTGGTGCAATCCTAACAGAATCAGAAGTAGCGTAAGCTACGACAGACGCGAAGCGGATGGATTCTGGAGTCGGGGATAGTCAAAATAAGGTTCGTTGGAACGTATGTAAAGGGTGGTAATTATACCATCCTTTTAATTATTGTAAGTGACTTGGCAAGTCGATGGTTGGCAGGTGGCAGATAGAGTGACTTTGTTAATAATTGGGGGTAAATAAGGAATTCTATAGGATGTGATTTGGTTTTTCAACAGAGGAAGTACTTTAAGTAGAGTAGGTAAAAGAAGAGTACACAGAGTAAAGACTTAAGTAGACTGCACAGAGAAATTGAAAAATTGAGGTAAAAGTTGTATATTAAATGAAGAATTGAAAATGATATCAGTTCGACAAACCTGAATTTGTAGGTGAGATAAATGGAGACACTTGTGAAGAAAATAAAAGGTTACCTCTCGCTCTTTTTAACGATGCTGAAAATAGGGGTGTTCACCTTTGGCGGTGGATACGCTATGATAGCTCTGCTTGAAAATGAGTTTGTAGAAAAAAAGAAATGGCTTGAAAAAGATGAATTTTTGGATGTTGCAGCGATTGCCGAATCCACGCCCGGTCCTA
>JBGVNN010000026.1:0-49273 GCA_045125595.1 Candidatus Egerieisoma sp. | reverse complement strand
TCTCGTATAATCCAATTATCAAATATAAGATGATTGGACATACCTTTCCTTTCTTTTTTATTTTTGATATATTAAGGAACTTAATTGTTCCTGTATAATACTTAAAGCACTGTGGATTTGTTCCTATTTTTTTACAGCTTTGACTGTTGGAAGGAGACTCAGACCACGGCTTTTCGTCTATTAATGGTAATCAGTTAGTTAACGCCCGACGTTTTATGTTTCGAGAATACACAGTCGAATTTCCTGTGGGTAGACAGCAGTGCTAAATACTTTTTACAAGGAGGTTTTTACCATGTACTATGTTGTAATTGATATTTCAAAGAACAAACACGACTGTTCTATTCTTGATCAGTCAGGCAATACTGTCATTAATGACTTTGTATTTGCCAATTCATTTGAAGGTTTTGAATCTTTCAAAACACTTCTTTCTTCGCTTGCTTCACCTGATGAAATAAGAATAGGGTTTGAAGCAACCGGTCACTACACATCTAATCTTAAGCGATTCCTTGAAAATGCCCACTACAGCTTTATGGAATCCAACCCTGCTTTAATCAGCAAGTTTATTCATGCTCAGACTTTAAGACGTACCAAAAACGATGCTTTAGATTCCCACTCTATTGCCCGTTTTCTTATGTCAGTAGACTACAAACCCTATCCAAAAGGATTTTATCACATCTACTCTTTAAAGTCTTTAACAAGATTAAGAGATTCCGTTGTGCGCCAAAGAAGTTTATACTTGGTCAAGCTCACAAATGTTTTAGACCACATATTTCCTGAATTCAAGACTTTTTTCAATAATTCCTTTTCATCAACCGCTCTGCATATTTTGGAAAAATATCATACTCCAGATGCAATCGCTGACATTCCCGATAAGGACTATGATGAAATACGTCGTATCTCTCGAGGTAAGTTTTCTTATGCTCGTTTGATTTCAGTAAAAGAACTTGCTGCAAAAACTGTTGGCGATTCAAATCCTATTTTTGAATCACAGCTTATCAGTGTCCTTGCTCTCTACCGCACCGCAGAACAGGAAGTAGAATCATTGGAAAGTGAAATCATTCCATTGGTTCAGGAACTAAATCCTAAGTTACTTACAATTCCCGGAATCGGTTACATAACTGCTGCAACTATCGTCGCTGAATACGGAGATTTCTCACGTTTTTCATCACCTTCTCAAATGCTTTCTTTTGCAGGCTTGGAACCAGGATATTACCAGTCTGGAACTATGGAGTTCCGTGGGAAGATGGTCAAACGAGGTTCCTCACAGCTCCGCTATGTTTTGATGAATTGTGTGCTACCATTAATTCGATTTAACCCTGTCTTTGCGTCCTATTATCACAAGAAACGCTTAGAAGGAAAACCGCATCGTGTAGCTCTTTCTCACACTGCAAAAAAATTTGTACGTGTCATATATACATTGGAAACAAAAGGCATTAATTATGATGCTTCTTTGCTCCGTTAACTGAGTAGTGGCTGTTAACTATATTTGTTTTTTTTGCCCCAGTAATGAGGTTTTATTAAGGTTACCCTTTTTTTATTAATTCAATTTTTAAAAATTTTCTTGACTTCTAATAGTTAGCCTCCTTCGGTATTTTAATTAGTACTTTCGTGCCTACACCTTGTTTACTTTCAATTTCAAGAGTACCGTTAACCATTACCTTTAATCTATCACGAATATTACGTATACCTATATGTTTTTTTTCATCAAGTAGTTTACTTGTGTCAAATCCTACACCATCGTCTTCTACGGAAATGCAATAGTCAAAATCAGTCTCATAGGAAATTACTCGAATAGAACCACCTTTTTCAAGTTTCATCAAGCCATGCTTAATTGCATTTTCTACAATTGGTTGAACAGTCAAAGCCGGTAAATGGAAATCTTGCGATTTCATCTCAAAAGAAAAAGTCATATCAGGAAAACGTACATTTTCAATATTAATATAATGATGAACATGCTCCATTTCTTGAGACATTAAAATTGGTTTAGGATTATCAAGTTCTCCAAAATTGCCACGTAAATACTTAGCGAAATTATGAACAAGTTCACCTGCTTTAGTTGGATTTAATTCACAAAGCTGTTCAATACTTCCAAGTGTATTATAAATAAAATGCGGTCGTATTTGACTCATCATAGTAGAAATACGACTCTCAACAAGCTGAGTGTTCAAAATCATTTTTTCCGTCTCAAGTTCTTTTGCTTTTGAAAGAGCATTTATGTTATTCGGAATAATTTTTAAAACCATCACAAGAGCTATAATAAAAAACACTATAAAAACATATTTAGAAGAAACCGCAGAATTCCAGACGCCAAGATTGATCATAACAACATCAACTTCAAATGAGACAAGTGGCAATATCGAGCAAATATAAATAAAACGATTTTTTCCTTTAATAATAAAAAACTCTCTGATAAGACAACAAAGCAAAATTAAGTTTAAAAATGATTGCGAAAACACCCAATAATACAATGTATCATAAAATAATACATCTGTTATGATAGGTAAAATAAAAATTACTGCATTAATAAGCCCCTGAACAAAAACGGAAATTTTTCCGTAAATCTTCGTGCTTTTTAACAAAAAAACAAGCGCCATTGAAAGAAACAGCATATAGAAAATTACTGAAGAACCCAACATTGTTGTATTCGAAAAAATAGATTCACTCCAAAAAGAAACACCGGCAGCGCTATATGACAGATATGTACCGGCAAAGAAAATTACAATACCGAACACACAAATAATTTTACTGTTTTTAACATGTATAAGTGTTGAAAACAAAGCCGTTCCCAAAAGAAGCAGAGAAACAATAAGAAAGAGAAGTCCAATATCTCTTTGTGTTTCACCACTGGCAAGTATACTCTTTTCAAAATCAAGCCCATGCCAAAAAGAAACATTTGAAAGCAATTCGTCAATAGCGGTTTCATTACCGAATTTATGTGGATTATGAATTAGAATTTCAATCGGTTTATCACTTTCACTTGTAAAAGAATGAGCAGTCCAATACTCGCCACAAAAAGAATCTTTAATTAAAGGATTTTCTACATCCATTACATAAGGTTGATTTTCACCTTCAAAAATAGTCAGATTAATATGATCTGTATAAAAAGCTATAGGCATATCGCCTTTATAAATACCAACATATTCTCCATCAGGTGCAAGCATATGGAAATTTCCACGTAATGTTACATCGCCCTCAGTAGAAGGAATGTGTTTTCCTTTAACAATATCATGCCATTGACCATTATCAATACGATATTCACCATCAAAATATACTTGAGCTATTAAAGCAGGTTGAGCTTGATTACTTGTTGCATTACCATGCATTAATAATATAACAGCTGAGAGCAATAATAATAATACGCCTGAAATCGTTAGTGTTGTCATATTAAAAAAACGAAATTTGCTTTTTTTATCATTCATTATCTCAACTCCATTAAAAATTTAATATCACTGTAAAACCAAAAAGGCCACAAACCCACATATTAATCGGAATGTAGCCAAATTTTCACCTATAATATGTGAAATTATTTTATGTTATCTTTATGGTTGCAAAGCCACAAACCTTTTTCGTAAGAAATATGTTTACATGTATTACATACAACCGGATGTTTGTTTCCTGTATGTTCCAATAAGTATAAACCTGTTCTGCATTCATGCTGCGTAAAATCGCCGTAACATCCTCTGCCGCAATCTTTGCAAGTCCACAAATCACAAAAATTTGCTACAGTAACGACAAGTCTGCCATCTTTTGCATGACAACCGCCACCTGATACATTGCTTAACTCTTCATCAGAAACTTCACCTGTTTTATGAAGTTGTTCATAATATGCCTCAGCACTTTCTTCTGTCATTTCAATGCCATTTTCAATTGCGAATGCAAGAATTTCATTTGCGCTTTTTGCTTGTTTTGCTTTTAAAATCATTTCTTCGCGTGTCATAACAATCCCCTTCCATGCGACTAATTTTAATATTTAAGAAAAATTTATGTTTTCACAATCTTATCATTTATTAAATGAATTTTCAACCTCTGATATATCTTTCTGTGTTTTATTACATAAAAGCTTACCTATATATCTTTTAACACTATCACCTTTTACAATTTCTATTGTCAAATTTTCGACTCCTAATTTCAGTACAGCCTCTCTAATTCTCTTTGTAATATCAAAACCCACTTTTTCACACTCCACTTTTATTACACAATAATTCTCAACACCATCCAAACTCCATACACGCAACTCCTTCAAATCAATTACACCATCAATTGCTAAAACACACTCCCTTATTTCGCTTACGCTTAAAGCGTGCGGTGCCTTTTCGACGAGAATATCAAAAGCTTCAATTAAATGCTTCACAGCGTGCACAAATATAAATACTGCAACGCAAACAGACAATATCGGGTCAATAAATACAAAATCTGTAAAACGAATAACAACTGCTCCAATAAGCACTACAATCCAGCCAAAAACGTCCTCAAGCATATGAAGATTAACAGCTTTTTCGTTCATTGAATGTCCACCGTGTGTAAATATTGCAGCGACAAAATTAACGCACACACCAATAACAGCCAAAACAATCATTCCGTTATATTGGATTTCCTGTGGAGAGATTATTCTACATATTGCATTATAGATTACAACTATTGAGCCTGATATTAAAATAGTTGTTGTTATTAAGCTTCCCAATACGGAAAAGCGCTTGTAGCCGAATGTGTATTTGTCATTTGGCTTTTTGTTGCTAATTTTTTCAAAAATATAAGAAATTCCAATACTTATAGCATCTCCCATATCATGAATGGAATCAGATAAAATAGCTATGCTACCTGTAAAAATTCCTCCTATAAATTCAAATATTGAAAATCCTAAATTCAAAATAAATGCAATAAAAATATTTCTTTCTGTTTTCATAATGTCCTCCTATTGATTATGATTGGTATTTGTTATACAATCAGTATATTACCGAACAATTCGTTCGGTTTCTATAATCAAATTTTTTGAAATGTAAGATATTGAACATTTTCACAAAAATGTATGGGAGGCCGTTATGGACAGACGACAAAGAAAGACTCGGCAAGCGATTTTTAACGCTTTTATAGAACTACTTTCTAATCAACATTTTAATCAAATAACCGTAGCAGATATAATAGAAAAAGCTGATGTAGGCAGAGCAACATTCTATTCACATTTTGAGACTAAAGATTATCTGTTAAAAGAAATGTGCGAAGAATTGTTTTGTCATTTATTTGATAATATATGCGACGAAAATAATGACCATCATCATATTTTCGTCTGTGATTCACAAGATAATGTATTTTTGCACTTATTAAAACATATACAAAAAAATGACAATAATATTTTGAAATTATTATCAAGTCAAAACAATGATTTATTTTTAGAATATTTCAAAAAGAATATAACAAAATATGTTTCTAATAACATATCATTGTTCCCTACTCCAGCAAGCTCAAAATTCCCCGAAAGTTTTTGGATTAATCATATCTGCACTTCATTTATTGAGACTGTCAAATGGTGGATTAATAGTGGAATGAAAGAATCACCGAAAACTATCTCCGAATATTTTTATACTGTTGTTTTCCTTGACGAAAATTTTATGTAGTGATACCATTACAAAGTAAATTTTTAACAAAAGAGGTAGATTATAATGAAACTTGAAAATACTACTTGCAAAACACCGATTCACGAGATTACATCACTTTTTAGCAACGATAATACAATATATATGAAGCGTGATGACCTCCAACCCTTTTCATTTGGAGGAAATAAAGTTCGTATTGCACGCAAAATTCTTGAAGGAATGTACGCTGCAGGATGTGACACACTTATAACATACGGAAATAAACGCTCAAACCTCTGCCGCGTTACTACAAATATGTGCGCTGCACTTGGAGTAAAGTGCTACATGATTTCCGTAGTAGACGATGACCACGGCTGCCAAAAAGCATTCAACGGCGAAATGGCACACCTCTTCAAAGCAGAAGTTGTTCAATGTGCTAAAGCTGATGTTGATGTTACAGTTGCACAAGTTAAAGAGAAAATTATAGCTGATGGCGGCAAACCATACTATATTAACGAACCTGAAGCTGTTATAAATCAAGCTTCTACATACATTGACGTATATAACGAAATCTACGAACAAAGCAAAGAGTTCGGCGGTTTTGATTATATTTTCTGCGCTTCAGGCTCAGGCACAACACAAGCCGGTCTTACATTAGGTAAATTAATGCATCCTGACTACGAAAACGGTCCGAAAATCGTTGGTATCTCTACTGCAAGAGTTTACGAGCGTGGTATGCTTAAACTTAATGAACATATAGACGGTTACTTTAACCTTAATCCTGAGAAGAGAGTGTCTAAAGAGAAAATTGATAAAGAAATTAATCTTTGTACAGATTATCTTTGCGGTGGTTATACTTTCTATGACGATGATATTTATAATACTTGTACGGACATGCTTATCAAAAACGGCATTGAACTCGACCCTACATATACCGGTAAAGCTTATGTCGGATGCGAGAAGTATCTTCGTGATAACAATATTACCGGTAAAAAAGTGTTATTTGTACACACTGGTGGCCTGCCGTTATTCTTTGATTTAATGAATGAGCAATAATTTTTCATAATATAAATTTAAGGGGCTTCAAAGCCCCTTTTTTATTTTATCAATATAGGATTATTATCTCTAATAAACTCAGTAAATTTAAAAATATTATTAACGGACTTTGGCACGTATACGCCTCCCCCACCAATATCGCAAAGTTGATGATAATCTGTTCCCGATAAAAACCTCAAGTTATTATCTTCTGCGAATTTTTGTGCTAATTCATTACTGTTTTGGTGGCGTGGATTTCCGTTATAAACCTCAACACCATCTAAAAATTCAGGTTCATATCTTGTGCAATACGGACGGAAAGGGTGCGCTTGATACAACAATGCGTTATAACTTTTAACTAATTTATAAAACTCACCTTGAGAAAGCTCGCACATTTCCGGATTATCAAACAAAAAGTTTTCATCTATGCCGTAAACCAACTGGTCTGAATGTCTGTCTGTTAAATTAACTTCTACGCCGAGCCAAACTTGTAAATCAGAATTTATCTTCTCCGCATAGCTTTTAGCTTTATAATATCCGCTCAAAAAATACTCAATTTTTTCTCTGTACGATTCACCTTTAAATACATCCTTAATTAATGGAGTAGAAAAGTGATCTGTAACTATTATTGCGTCATACCCTGCTTTAATATACTCATCAACGATTTGCTCCGGTTCAACATGAGCACAAATGCTGACAGGTTTAGTGTGTAAATGTGTTTCGACCTTAATTAAACTTGTTTTATCCATATTATCACGCTTTCGTAATTAATTATATATATAGTTGCCAACAGTAGAGATTGTATTCAAAAACAATCAAAAGTCAATTAGAATTTTTATTTGAAAAATATATAATATATGTTAAAATATTGACATTAAATAAATTTAATATTTTTTAATAATAATATTGATAGGAGATTATTATGAACAGAGACTTTATTGATTTACGCCAAGATACTTGGGCAGCTTGTGATGACTTAAAACGTACATTACCTTTAGATGTAAATGTCGATAAAAAAGACAAAAAAGTAGGTATTTTCTACTTCATGTGGCATAGAGGCAAAGGTCCTTTAATGGATCACACACTTGCCTATACTATGGGTGGAGTTGAAGAATTTGAGCAAGTAATGCAACAAGGCAGACTTGGATTTGCACATTATTGGGCTCAACCATATTATGGTTACTATCGTTCAGATGATGAGTGGGTAATCAGAAAACACATTTATCAGCTTGCAAATGCAGGTATTGACTTTATTTTCTTTGATGTAACAAACGGTATAATTTATCCTGAAATACTGGAAGTTATCTTAAGAGTTTGGAATGAAGTTCGTGAAGAAGGTTATAAGACTCCTGACGTTATGTTTAATGCAGGAGATAGTTTTGATAATGCTTCAAGTTCATTCAATCAATTATGGGAACAATTTTACAGCAATAAGGATTTTGAAAACTTATGGTTTAAATGGGAAAATAAACCACTTTTCCTTGCTCCAAGAAGTTTTGTTGCAACATTACCTGAAGAAGTAAGAGAGAAATTTACTTTCCGTGCATGTTGGGCAAATACAAAAGATTCCTGGTATACTGATACTGACGGTAAAGGCGCTTGGGCTTGGGCTGATATGTATCCTCAAAATCCCGGAAAATCAAACGAAGGCGATATTGAGCAAATGATTGTTATGTGTGGTTTTTGGGTTAACGGTAGTTATGGCACAAACGCCGGCAGAAGTTACCATAATGGCAAACAGCCTCCAAACAAAAAAGAAAGAGACTATGGATTTTCTCTTGTTGATGATACTTCCCCACACGGATATGCTTTTCAAGAACAATTTGACCATGCATCTAAAATCGACCCTCCCGTTGTAATGATTACAGGTTGGAACGAATGGTGGGCAGGTCGTTGGGATAACTATCTCCCCGGTGGCTTGAATCCCGCAAAAGGTCAAACAATTGCAAATACATATATAGTAGATCCTGAAGATCCTTTAAAAAGAAATTACTTCGTTGACTGTTTAAACGGCGAATATTCACGAGATATTGAGCCTGTCAAAGGATTATATAACGATAACTATTATTATCAAATGGTTGCAAATATCAGAAAATATAAAGGTTCAAGACCCTTGCCTGTTGCCGAAGGTCAAAAGACGATTGATATTAACGGTTGTCCTTGCCAATGGGATAGTGTTGGCCCTGAATATCTTGACTATAAAAATGATACAATAAAGCGTGATGCATATTCATATGTTGGTGAATTCCATTATACTAACGATACAGGCAGAAACGACTTCGTTACAATGAAAGTTTCTTCAGACGATGAATATTTATATTTCTACGCTCAATGTGCTGGTGATATTACTTCTCCCGAGGGCACAAATTGGATGAATCTCTTTATTAATGCAGATCGCTCCTACAACAGTGGCTGGTACGGCTATGATTTCATTATCAACAGGTATCAAGACGGCAATTTGGCTTCTGTTGAAGCATTTAAGGATTCGAGTTGGTCTACGGAAAAAATTGGTAACGCCGAGTTCAGCGTAAAAGGAAATATAATTCAAATAAAAGTAGCTAAATCACTTTTAGGCATTGCTAATAACTCATTTGAATTCAAATGGGCAGACAACTCAGTAATTGATGGAGACATTATGGAGTTTATAGACAAAGGTGATGCTGCACCTAATGATAGATTCAATTATATCTTTATTAAATAATACATTCTAATTAAAAATAAACAAACTCCGTGATTCATAAAACACAAGAATCACGGAGTTTATTTATAGCATATTTTTAAACAAATTTAAATTTTATAATTTTTCAAACACGTAAGCAACCCAATCATTTTCAGCTTCTTTGTAAATAGTCTTAAAGCCAAAGCGCTCCATTGTTTCCTTTACTTCTTCAGATTTAAACACAATTATACCTGATGTAATAATCAAACCACCTTTACGCATAAAACTACCAACATCGGGAGCCATACGTATAAGAATATCCGCTACAATGTTTGCACATACAAAATCGTATGGTGCAGTGCAATCAATATTATTTAGTAAATCAGAGACACCACAAGTAATATTTGTTACATTATTGATTTTAACATTTTCAAGTGCAACACGTACTGCCACAGGATCAAGATCGTATGCAAAAACGGAAGATGCCCCTAACTTACTAGCAGCAATACTCAATATACCAGAACCCGTTCCGACATCAAGCACTCGTGCTTCTTTTTGCATATAGCGCTCCAAAAGAGTCAAGCAAAGACGAGTAGTTTCATGAGTGCCGGTGCCAAATGCCATTCCGGGATCCATTTGTACAAGAATTTCATCATGTTTTGGCTCGTAAGAAATCCACGGTGGATTTATTACAATGTGATTGCCAATATGAAGAGTTTTATAATATTTTTTCCATTCATTAGCCCAATCATCTTCATCTAAACCCACAATTTCAATATCAACATTCAAAGAAATATCTGCAAATCTTTCTTGCAAAAACGCAAGAGATTCTGCATAACTTTTTTCTTCAGGTATAAATATAGATACCTTAGCAATTGAACGATCGTTTTTAAGTAATTGTTCATCAACAAATTCACCGTAATCGATAGTTAAATTTTCTTCAATATCACTGTAATCTTCTATCATAAGACCTACATCAACCATACTCATAACAGCGCAAACAGTATCAAGATCAGATTGCGAGCAGCTTACCTGCAATTGTGTCCATTTCATTTTGGAAACTCCTTCATTTTAAAATTTACTCAATTTAACTGTATTTCCTATAACTACCAAAATAATGTTTTTATCAAGTATTTCTTCAGGATTAATATTAACTATTACTTCCTCACCTTTTTTTATAGCAATAACATTAAAACCATATTTTTTTCTTAAATTAAGTTCAATAAGATTTTTACCTACCCATTCATCTTTTACGGAAATTTCAACGATTGAAACTTCATTAGAAAGAGATAGCATATCAATAAAACCAGATGATAATAAATTTTTAGCAAGACGTACACCCGATTCTTTTTCAGGAAAAACGACTTTATCAGCACCGACTCTTAAAAGTATTTTTTGATGCATTTCATTAGCACATTTAGCAATAACATACTTAACACCTACTTCTTTACATAAAGTTATTGCCATAACACTTACTTCAAGATTACTTGCCATACAAATAATTACTACATCAATTTCAGAAATGCCGAGTTGCTCAATAACTTCACTATCTGTAATGTCAGCACATTTACAAACCGGAATATATGCAGATGCTTCATTGACAACATCTTGTCTGTTGTCAACAGCAATAACTTCCATACCATTTTCAATTAATTCTTTAGCAACAGCCAAACCATATCTACCAAGTCCAAATACTGCATAAGATTTCTTGTTTCTCATAAAATTCTCCTTTACCCAATAATAATATCCTCAACAGGCTCTGAAATAATATTTTCTACTTTACTATTACCACCAAGAGCGACTGCAAGAGAAATAGGTCCTACCCTACCTAAATACATAGTAATAATTATAACAATTTTTCCAAAATCATTTAATGTTGAAGTGATATTTCTTGATAATCCGACTGTAGCTGTAGCACTAACAGATTCATATAAAGCATCAGTTAATGAAATATCTGACGATGCAGCAACTAAAATGACTGAAGTAAACATTATAATCAAAAAAGTAACTGCAATTGCAATCGATTTCCTTATTGAAGAAGGAGAAACTGTTCTTTTAAAGGTTGTAGCTTGATTTTTGTTTTTAATGGTACCAAAAGTAGATATTAACAAGACAAAAATTGTAACTGTTTTAACTCCGCCTGCAGTACCAACCGGAGAACCGCCTATAAACATCAAAATCAAACATAAAAGCGTAGTGGCATTTGTAAGATTTTCTTGAGGAACAGAGGCAAATCCTGCTGTTCTTGTCGTAACTGATTGAAATATTGAAACTTGAATCTTATCAAAAAATGACAAGTCACCAATCGTTAAAGGATTGTTATACTCAAAAATAAAAATCAAAACAGCACCGAATATTATCAAAAAAGCAGTAAAGTAAATAGCAATTTTACTGTGTAATGTTAAGTGCTTTGAAATTTTTATATTTGTAGAAGAACGTGCTTTTATAAGACGAAGAACATCCCACCAAACAATAAAACCTATACCACCAAAAATAATTAAAAAACATGTAGTAAAATTCACAATCGGATTAGTAGCATAATTGCACAAGCTATTATTACCGATTATGTCAATACCAGCATTACAAAAGGCTGAAACTGAATTAAAAACAGAATACCAAATACCTTTTACACCATATTCAGGTACAAATACCGTCATATATAAGAGTGAACCTATTCCTTCAATTATAAAAGTACCAAGTAATATCCTTTTGATAAATTTAGAAATACCTGACATGCTGTTAAGATTAAAAGCATCTTGAATCAATAATCTATCATTAATACTCATTTTTTTATTTAGGAGCATCATAAAAGAAGAAACTATTGTTATAACACCCAGACCACCTATTTGAATCAACAATAAAATAATAACATGTCCGAATGTGCTCCAAGTTGAAAAAGTTGGCACTGTAACCAAACCAGTAACACATGTAGAAGTAGTGGCTGTAAACAAAGCATCTATAAAAGGCACAGATCTACCATCAGCTGAACTAATCGGCAGTGATAAAAGAACACTGCCGACTAAAACAGTTATTAAAAAACTTAATAGAATAATATGTGATGATGATAAAATAGATTTTTTCTTCATTCGATAAATTAAAACCTTCCGCTTCGACCACCATGCGAACGACCTGATGAAGACGAGTGTGAACTGCCTCCACTACTTGTATTTTTAGGTCTGGCTCTTCTTGTTGTATTACTGTATAAGAATATATCATTGCTCATTGTAACATTCATACTTCCCGGCTTAATATATACTTTCGCGCCGATTTGTTTACGAACACTTTTCAATTGGCATTTCATTACACTGACAACAATAAAAGCAATGACAAAACCAACAACTAAAGATATAAGAATTCTTGATAGAAATGGGAAAGTCTTATAATCTTCAATTTGATCTTCTGAAAAGTCTATAAAAGTTTCAAATGCACCATAATAATCACCACTTGATAAATCTGAAATACAAAAGTCTTCAAGAGTATCTAAAAAAGTTTCAGTATATATGTTTAAACCTTCACCGCAAGTAGAAATTGCCCATTCTTTGTCTTCAACAGCAACCAAAAACAGTGCGCCATCAAAATTCTTTCCGTAACCGTATCCATTATAATCAAAGTAATCATCTGCATATGCAGTTACATCTTTGTTGTTTAAAGTATTTATTGTAACAATAACCAAATCAAAGCTATTATCTTCACTGACTTTATTTATATAAGATAAAAGCTTATCTTCTTGTGCTTCAGTTAATACATTGGCATCATCAACAATTCTCGATTTTTCGGCAGCGAAAATATTAATGCAAGAAGTGATTGTAATAATTGTGATTGTTAAAAATAAAAATATCTTTTTCATATTATTTATCACTCCTTACATAATTAACCAAAGTAAATATAGCAATGCAAATGTTGCAGCTGATACTATACCCGCAATACCAAAAAGCCATTTTTTATACGCACCTTTATCCACAGGTAAATCCCCAACAAAGTTGCCTGTTTGACCATTCATTGCAAAAACAAACTTTTGACCGTTCCACGTCGTATTTAAAAGCCAAACAGGATAAAGAGCATATTTTGCACTGCCTTTATTAAATCTAATTGATGAATTTTCCGGAATAACAGTGCTGTATCCAACAACAGTTTCAGAAAAAGCTCTTTCTGTAGAATTTTTAATTCTTTGATTAGCTCTTGTAATACTGTCATCTTCATCCACGTCATATTTATCGGCCAAATATCCGGATAAATATGCAGTATTAAAATCAACAGCATCCTTAAAATCAAACGGCTCAATTGATTCCATCAAATCATCAGGCATTTTAGAAGAACCATCTACAGGTACTCTTTCAAAACCAATTGAACCGCCTCTGTGAACGGCAAAATAACTGGTTTTGGTATAGTAATAATCACTTGTACTCCATTTACTGACGGTTGTGGCTTTATATCTGATACTTGCATCTGTGTCTGCATCAAAAAGCCAAAAAGGGACATATACACCTTTTATTTCATCAATATGATTTTCATCTTTAAAAACCTTTGGTAAAAGCTTTTTGCCTTTAATATGGTTTTTATAGGCTTTTTTTGCATCTTCTTTGCTCTTTTTAAACGGAATAACATAATCCGGTTTTAAAGAACCTTTAAATTGACGTGAGAAAACAACAGGATTATCACAATAAGGACAAGTTGTTGCAGCAAGTGTTTCATCACCGATAATTTCACCGCCACATGATTTACACGCATAAATGTTAAAACCGTTTTCTTCTCCATCGTTCCACTCAGTACCTGCTTTTGATGTCCAGTTCATACTGTCGGGCTGATCATTATGAACATCATTATCATATGATTTTAATGCTTCAGCATCAAACTCAGTATCACAATACGGACATTGCATTTTTTGAGATTCGCTATTAAATTCAATAGATCCTCCACAACAAGGACACTTAAACTCTTGTATATCAGACATAATTATTTAATATCTCCTTCATTAAAAGGATCTCCGCACTCAGGACAGAATTTAGGTGGATTTTTGGGATCTTCAGGCTCCCAACCACATTTATCACAACGATAAAGTAAAGCACCGGCCGGTTTCTTAGTACCACAATTACTGCAGAACTTTCCTTTGTTTAAGTTACCACATGAGCATACCCAACCTGTATCAGGTTTTTTTGATCCACATTCAGGACAGAAATTACCCTTCGCTTCATATCCGCATACGCATTTCCAAGTATCTGCAGAAGTTTGTGTCTGTGGTACTTGTTGAGGTTGTTGCTGAACTTGTTGCGCTTTTTGCTGTTGACCCATAGCGTATAAATCATTTGCATTCATACCGCCGGCATTCATTGCCATACCCATTCCCATAAAACCAGTCATTGCTCCTGCGGAATTTCCGGCTGCTGTTTTCATTGCATCAGCTTGAGCGCCAACCATAGTAGCAGCTGCCATTGTCGGATCTTTATACATTGCTGCTTTTTGAGCTTGCTTAATAATTTCAGAGTCTTCATCAGTGAGAATAATAGGATTAAGAGCAACTGAAACAACTTTAAGACCTCTGAGTTCTCCCCATTTCTTTGTGAGAACCTCATTCATTGCATCTTCAAGTTCTAAATTGTGATTTGCTATTTGATTAGGACGAATTTCAAGAGCTGAAAGTTTACCCATTGCAGGTCCCAATGCAGAAATAAATTCAGTTTTAAGTTGTTTATCTATTTCTTCTCTTGTATAATTTTCTTGTACATTACCGCAAACATTTGTATAAAACAAAAGCGGATCAGCAATTTTATATGAATAAAGTCCTGAACATCTTACTGAAACATCAATGTCAAGTCCAATTTTTGAATCGACTACTCTAAACGGAACGGGATTCATAGTGCCGAATTTATTATCCATAATTTCTTTTGTATTGAAATAATAAACTCTTTGATCTTTACCTGTATCACCGCCATAAGTAAATCTCTTACCTATAGTTTTAAAAGTATTTAATATAGATTGACCTAAACTACCTGAAAACAAGCTAGGTTCTGTTGAACTGTCATAAGTAAACTCACCGGGTTCAGCACAAACTTCAACAACTTTACCTTGCTCAACAATAATCATACATTGTCCGTCAGCTACAGCAATACCTGAACCATCTGAAATAATATTATCGTTGCCTTTTGTATTTGACGAACGACTTGTAATTCTTTTACTGCCTTTAGTAACAAGAACATTATTATTAAGAGACTCACAATAAAAGAATTCTTTCCATTGATCAGCAAAAGTACCACCTAATGCTCCAATTCCTGCTTTAATTAAACCCATAAAAAATCACTCCTTAAAAATTATTTATATTGAGAGCCTTTTGAAGAATACGGATTTTTATTCTTCTTAGGCAAATCATTATTTGATGAACATTTTGACGCCCATCCGAAAATTAGCATCCAAAATAAAATTATTAAAATCCACACAGCTAATGCAATGAAAAACCAAACAATAGAAATATCAAAAATCAAATGACAAATAAGTAAAACCCATGAAGGAATAGACCATTCAAAATTTAATATTATATTGATAATCAAACAAAGAATAAAGCTTGTTGATTTTTTAGTTTTTCTCATCAACGGTAAACTCCTTATTTATTAATTATAAGACTTTCGACAAAAAGTCCTTTGTTCTGTCATGTTGAGGATCTCCGAAAATCTGCTCAGGAGTACCTTGCTCTAAAATAACACCTTCATCAATAAACATAACTCTGTTTGCAACTTCCCTTGCAAAACCCATTTCGTGTGTAACTACTACCATCGTCATACCTTCGTCCGCAAGCTCATGCATTAATGATAAAACTTCGCCAACCATTTCCGGGTCAAGCGCACTTGTAGGCTCATCAAAAAGCATTACTTCAGGATTCATTGCAAGAGCTCTTACAATTGCTACTCTTTGCTTTTGTCCTCCGGAAATCATTCCGGGGTACGCATTTACCTTGTCAGACAAACCAATACGCTTCAAAAGTCTATTAGCATTTTCATACGCTTCTTCTTTAGTTTGAAGTTTTAAATTAATAGGTGCAAATGAAATATTTTCTAAAATAGTCATATGTGGGAATAAATTAAAATGCTGAAAAACCATTCCCATATTTGAACGAATTTTATTGATATCAACTTTAGGTGCTGTGATTTCTTCATCTTTAAAGAATATTTTACCTGAAGTAGGTGTTTCAAGAAGATTTAAGCAACGAAGAAATGTACTCTTACCGGAACCAGACGGACCGATAATAACAACTTTTTCTTTCTTTTCAATTGTTTCACTTATACCATTTAAAACAATTTTTTTACCGTCAAATGATTTAACAAGATTCTCAGTTCTTATCACTTTTATTCAATCTCCTTTCAAAATATTTAATCAATGTACTAAGACCGAATACCAAAACAAAATATACAATAGCAACAAAAATCAAAGTAAAGAATGCATCTGCTGTTCGGCTTCTGACAAGCTCACCGGCTCTTGTTAAATCAACAACACCAAGATATCCTATTACAGAAGTTTCTTTTAAAAGAGCAATAAACTCATTTCCCAAAGCAGGAAGAATATTCTTCAATGCTTGAGGCAATACAATACTTTTCATTGTGGTAAATTGAGAAAGACCTAAAGATCTACCTGCTTCGGTTTGTCCCTTATCAACAGAATTAATACCGGCACGTATAATTTCTGAAATATAAGCACCTGAATTAATACTGAACGCAAAAATACCTATTAATACTGCTTCATCAGAAAAAACAAATATTACATTATATGTAATTAATAATTGAACAACAACCGGCGTACCCCTGATAATAGCAGTATATGTTTCCGCAATAAAATTTAATATAGTAACAACAGGATTTTTCTTTTTAGAATTAACACCTTGTGTATATGCAACTTTAATAACAGCAATTATAATACCGATTAAAACACCGAAAAGTAAAGCTGCAGCAGTTACCAATAATGTATTCATTAAACCTGTTAAAAAGAGTTTATACCTACTGTCTCTGATAAATGTTTTATTTATCATTTCTTTAAAATAAGAAATAGTATTTTGAATAAATCCTTTATCTTCTTTAACTTCGTTATCAGTTGTGGGTGCAGTAAATGAGTTATTAAAAGTATTTTGCAATCTAGTTTTACCATATCCGGTAAACGCAGGATCTTTTGCAAATAATCCATCTACACTGCTGTAAACAACCGGAATGATATATTTAAAATCTGCACTTCCTTTAATTTCTTTTGCTTTAGCAACAAAATCAATATCTTTTGTCCAAAGACTGTCTTGAGCCTGTTGCCATTTTTCATCACCGTTTTTATCTATAAGCAATATGCCTTCTTCAAGTGCACATTCAAACCAAACTTGAGGAAGATTTCCGTTTCTGAAAGTAATAACCGTCCAATTAAATTCTTTTAAATATGCAAATAAAGATCTAATCCATGTTTGATCCCATGTAAAACCTTTATTATTAGTATTGGCAAAAAATTCATCGACTTTGATATCCATTCCATATTTATTATTTTCACTGCCAAACAAATCAGAAGGTACCATTGCAAAAGTATTTACAACAGTATCTCCGGATACTGAAATTATTGCATAATAAATAAAAGGTTTTGAAGATTGCCATTTATTGGATTCAGAGTAATTATTTATTTTAATACCTGTAACATTTGCAGTAGTATATGCACCTTCAAGTACTTCAACATCTTCTAACTTATATTCTCCGACAATTTTATTATCTTTATCAAACAGCTCGACATTGACATCTGTTTTTAAAGCTTCTTCACGAGCATTAAACAATTGAACATCAATCTCTACAGTACCATTTTGAACATCTGTTTTTACAAAAGAGGATGTAATTACAGGTGCATTTGAAAAAACAAGACTTATTTGATCAATAAAATGAAATTTGTTTTCAGGTGTATTCTCTTTAACTATTACAATATCATTTTTACCTGCAGATAAAAATTTAGAAATATTATATGTATCACATTTAATATTATTTACATACACAGCATCCGCTCCTGTATCAACACCATAATTTATGATGACAGATTCTCTCGGTGCATTAGATAAATAAAATGATTTTTTATAAAATATAAAGCAATCAGGATTCTCAACAGAAACAGGAGTATAAGATGGCAAATCAATCTTGTTTACACTAAAATCCATCTCAACCGGTATAGCTTCAGGAAGCTCATTATCAATGCCGTAAGTAGTCCAATACCATTCACCATCAAGAAAAATAACTTCACGGTTATTACCGATGGTATATTCAGGTAAAATAATTTCATCAGCCTGAACAAATGTAAATAAATTAACAAAAACCATCAAACCGCAAAGAAATAAAACGAAAAATCTTTTTGTTAAACTATTCTTAAAATTAATACTTCTCAATTTAATTCCTCCATTAAAGACATTCGCAACATATATCATTCAAACAAAGCTTTAACATAATCTTCAGAAGAAAAAGGTTGCATATCGTCAATACCTTCACCTACACCAACAAGACGAACAGGTATTTTCAGCTCATTACAAATGGAAACAATAATACCACCTTTTGAAGAACCATCAAGCTTAGTTAATATAATTCCTGTAATATTTGCAACTTCTGAAAAAGCCCTTGCTTGATTTACGGCATTTTGACCTGTTGTTGAATCAAGCACAAGAAAAGTTTCATGTTTTATATCAGGCATTTCTCTCGAAACTACTCTCGCCATTTTAGCAAGCTCCTCCATTAAGTTCTTTTTATTATGAAGTCGGCCTGCAGTATCACAAATAAGAACATCAGTATTACGAGCTTTAGCCGCTCTGCATGCATCAAATAAAACTGCAGCAGGGTCAGCACCTTCGCCTTGCTTAATCATATCAACACCGCATCTGTCTGCCCATATAGATAACTGATCTATTGCCGCCGCACGGAAAGTGTCTCCCGCCGCCAATAAGACTTTTTTACCGGATGATTTGTACAAGTGCGCAATTTTACCGATAGATGTAGTTTTACCGACACCATTAACACCAATAATTGTAATCACCGCCGGAACATCGTTAAAATCCAATCCCTTTTGTCCCATATCAAGCATATCTGAAATAATACCTTGAAGTTCTGCACGAATTTGAGATGCATCTGTAAGCTTCTTTTCTTTAACTACTGCTTTTAATTTATCTAATATTTCCTCAGTTGTTTGAACTCCGAAATCAGATGAAATTAAAATATATTCAAGCTCATCAAACAAATCATCGTCAATTTTACCAAATCCGGCAAGAATAGTATCAACTTTCCCCAAAAAACTTTCTTTTGTTTTTTTAAGACCATTTTTTAATTTATCAAAAAAGCCCATTAACAATAACTCCTTTAATCATTCATTTTAAGAGAAATAACTTTTGAAATACCTTTTTCCTCCATGGTTACACCATAAAGTGAACAAGCATTCTCCATTGTACCCTTTCTGTGAGTAATCATTATAAATTGAATCTCATCCTTAATCTTTTTAAGGTAATCAGAAAGTCTGTAAACATTCGCATCATCCAAAGCAGCTTCTATCTCATCAAGCAAGCAAAAAGGCGAAGGATGCATTTTAAGTATACCAAATAATAACGCAATCGCAGTCAAAGCACGTTCACCGCCCGATAAAAGCATCATATTCTGTAGTTTTTTGCCCGGTGGCTGTACTTGAATTTCAATGTTACACTCAAGTACATCTTGAGATTCATCAAGAACAATATCAGCCTTACCGCCGCCAAAAAGCTCAATAAATACATCTTTAAAGTTTTCACGAATTAACTTAAACTGTTGCATAAACTGTTGTCTCATTACGCTGTTAAGTTCAGAAATAACCTTTTGAAGCTTTGCTTTCGCTTCGTCCATATCTTTCTTTTGAGCGGACATAAATGTGTAACGCTCTTTTGTTGTTTCATATTCTTCAACAGCATTTACATTAACATGGCCAAGTGCTTTAATTTGTGCTTTAAGCTCTTTAATTTTCTTTGAAGCCTCAGGGTAATTTTCAACGCGTTTATTGCCTGTTATCTCTTTAGCCGCTGAATATACAAGTTCGTATTCTTCCCAAAGTCTGTTTTTATTAGAATTAATTTCACTTTCTTCACGAACCTTTTTAATCTCAGCTTTATTTAATCCATCAGCATACAAAGTAATATTTTCATTAATTACAGTAATTTTATCAAGCATTCCGCCCAAAGCTTCGTCAAGTTCGAGTTTCATTTCTTCATATTTAGAAAGATTATCTTGTTCTTCTTCTTTAGATTTATCAACAACAGCAATACTTTTTAAATATTCCTCATTTTCTGCATTAACTTGATTAATAATATTATCACAATCAAGTACTTGAGAATCATAATACTCCATATGCTCTGCGCCTTCAAAAAGAGCCTCTTCAAATCTTGCCTTTTCTTCTATAGACTTTGAAACAGCAGCTTTAAGGTCTGCCTCTTTAACCTTTTGACGAATAAGATTTTGATTTGCTTCATCAAGAAGTTTTTCAGCATGTTCTTTTTTTACTTCGCAAAGTTTAAGATTTTCTTCAGCTTTAATTATTTCTTCTTCAAGTTTACTCTGCTCCAGAACAGCTTCTTCAATACCTCTTCTCGCCACAAGCATACTGTTTACTTGTAATTTAAGTTCTTCAACAAGCTTACCGCGACGAGCAGTTTCACCTGCTTGCTTTTCACGCATAGCAACGCACTTTGCTGCCCACTGTGAAAGATTTACTTCTAAAAATCTCACTTCTCCGGAAAGTTTCTCTCTCTCCGCTTCGAGGCTTTTAACAGATGCTCTGTAATTATCTATTGAGTCATTAGTTTCTTTTAAAAGTTTTTGATTTATGCTAACAGACTTTTCCAATGCAGGGATTTCTCTTGTTCTTGAAAGTGTACCTGCAGATGACTTACCTTTTTCCTGACTACCACCCGTAATAGCACCGGAAGTCCTCAAAATATCACCTTCTAATGTAACACACATGAAAGCATATTTATTTTTACTTGCACACCTTAAGGCATTGTCAAGATTATCAAATACTGCAACTCTTCCAAGTAAACTGTCAACAGCTTTTTTATATTTATCATCAAAATCAACAATATCAGACGCAATACCTATATAACCAGCTGCAGCCTCTAATATATCAACAGTATCTTTTTCAAAACGTCTGCCGTTTACAGCAGTAAGCGGTAAAAATGTTGCTCTGCCGAATCTACCCTTTTTAAGATACTCAATAGCTTTTTTAGCATCTTCCTCAGTCTCAGTTACAATATTTTGATAACTCTGTGCCAACGCAACTTCAACTGCAACTTCATATTCAGCAGAAACTTTAATAATTTGTGCAACCGCGCCGCAAATACCTTTACCGAAATCAGGATTAGACTTACAAAGAGATAAAACTTTCTTAACACTGAAAGCATAACCTTCATAATCATCCTCCATCTCTTTGATGGCTTTTAATCTTGCCGCATCACTTTGAAGCTTTGCGGAAATTTCTGCACCTTTTTGGACAGCTTTTGCTTCATTTTGCTTAGCTGTTTCAAGAGCTTCTGATTTATTTTTAAATATTTGTTTTACATCTTCGAATTTAGCCTCAGTAGCATCACGCTCTTTTTCAGCCTCAACAATTTCACTTACAGCAATTTCAGAGTTAGACTCCAACACAGCGAGCTCTTGGTCTATACCTGTTTTACGATCAGTAATAAGCTCAATCTGTTTATTAAATGATTCAATTGAACTCTGAGCTTTTGCTTGTTTAAGCTTAACTTCTAAAATAACATCTGAAGCAGCGGAAACTTCATTTTTAATATCATCATTTTGCTTTAAAAGCTCATTATATTCATTTTGAATAATTTCGGTATTTTTTTGATGTTCAATAATAGACTCCTGCAAAATCTCAATTTCTTGCTTCATCTCGTTAATTCTTATATCATAAACACCGCTTTTTTGTTTTTGTTGTTCTTTTTCTAAAAGTAAGCGCTTTTTATTATCCTCAGCAGCTTTGATTTTTTCTTTATTAATTTCAATTTCGCTTTTTAATTTTTCAATTTTCTTCTCGGCATTATAAATTTTTTCTCTTGTAGCACCGAGCATATCAGATAAAATCTTAGCTTTCTCTGTTTTATCAGAATTTTCTTTTTTGATATCTTCAAGCTGAGCTTCTGCATTTTCTTTATCAGCAACTAAAATTTCAATGTCTTTATTAATCTTTTGAAGTCTCTCTTCAGCAAAATCAATACCGTCAACAAGAACATTAACTTCAATATCTCTCAATGCATACTTATAATCAAGATACTTTTTAGCAGTTTCTGCCTGTTTTTCCAAAGGCTTAATTTGATGTTCAAGCTCATTAACGATATCGTTTACACGAAGTAAATTTTGCTCCGTAAGGTTAAGCTTGCGCTCGCTTTCGGCCTTGCGCATTCTATACTTCATGATACCGGAAGCATCTTCAAAGATACCGCGTCTGTCATCTGATTTGCTGTTAAGAATCTCGTCAACACGACCCTGACCAATGAGTGAATAACCATCCTTACCAATACCTGTATCAGCAAAAAGCAAATGTATATCCTTCATTCTGCATTGAGCATTATTAATGAGATATTCACTATCACCCGAACGATATAATCTTCGTGTAATTTTTACTTCACTGAAATCTATATTTAAAACTCTGTCTTCATTATCCATAATTAGAGAGACTTCTGCCATACCAACGGGTTTTCTGCTCTCTGTACCTGCAAAAATAACGTCCTCCATACGACTTCCTCTTAAAGTTTTGGGACTTTGCTCCCCCAATACCCATTTTACTGCGTCGGAAATATTACTCTTGCCGCTGCCGTTAGGACCTACTACTGCAGTTATTCCTTTATTAAAATCTAATACAGTTTTATCAACAAAGGATTTAAATCCTTGCATCTCCAATCTTTTTAAATACAAAATATTCTCCTCCGGCTTCGGATAATTAGTCTAAACCAATCTTAATTTTACTATAATTCAAAACTTTTTGTCAACATAACTATTGCGTTATACATCATTTTTGTATTCAATTTAAAGTGCTCAATTGTTATAAATTCATCAGCACCGTGTATCTTATTGTCAATACCTTCAATTTCAGGTCCAAAAGCAACTGCACCGGGAATACCGTGCGCATATGTACCTCCACCTACTGCTAATGCATGACCTTTCTCGCCTGTTGCTTTTTCATATACATCTAAAAGTGTTTTTACTAAAACCGAATTTTCATCTGTATGATGAGGATTACAAGCTGAATATCTAATTAATTCCAAATCAAATTTAGCAAATCCATGCTTTAACATTTCCTTAAGTTGTTCTTTATTAAGACAAATTGGAAATCTGATATCAAATGTTCCCTTAATTGTCTGATCGTCATATTCGAGCAAATCAAATGCGTATGTTAATTTGCCTGATATTTCGTCTTCTGATTCAATTCCAAGTGCTGTACCATAAATATCTCCGTGAGGGCAAGCATAGATTATTGATTCCCATTGTTTATCTAAAATTGATAAAAATTCACACAATGCTGTTACGGCATTTTCTCCTGTTTCTGGAAGTGATGCGTGTGCGCTTCTGCCATACACTACGATATCTATCAAATCATCTTCTTGTGCAATCAGTTCAAACTCAGCAGTTGATGTAATTTGATCTAATGCGTTATCTAATTCTTCAAAGGTATATCCTTGAACTGTTGCGTATGCTCTGTCCGGTACTGCATTAATGACTGTGCCGCCTTTTGCAGAAATAATTTTTTGCGCAGCATTGTCGGGATAAGTCGTAATTTTAGAAAAAACTCCTGTAGCGCGACCCTTTTCCGTATTAATAACGGGGTAATTTGCATCGGGAGTAAAAACATACTGCGGAAGTTGTTGGCGTGCGATGTAGTAGGACAAATCTGATGAACCTCGTTCTTCGTCGCTACCGACAATGAGTCTGATGTTTTGACTGAGTGGCAATTCGTTGTTGAGAATGTATTTCATTGCATAAAGCGCTGAAACAATAGGACCTTTATTGTCTATAACTCCGCGGCCGTAGAGTGTGTCACCTACTTGTGTAACTTTAAATGGATCGTATGCCCAGCCATTGCCTGCCGGCACAACGTCAGCGTGTGCTAAAATGCCTATAACGGGTGTTGGTTCGGGATATAAATCTATAATTGCAACACGATTGTCGTAAATATAGGCTTGAAGTCCAAATTCTTTTGCAATTTTAACAACTTCTTCGAGTGCGTTAAGTGCTTCCGTGCCAAAAGGTGCATCACCCACGGGTGCTGTGCCGACACTTGGTATACTTACCAATCTGTTTAGAGTTAAAATCATTTCATTAAGTTCATTATCTAAAAATTTATTAAAATTCATGTTATGTACCTCATTAATAATTTTTATGTTATTATATCATTTTTTCATTTATTGCAACAGTAGCTTCAGCATTATTTTCTTCACATCTTCCTACGGAAATTTTTTAGTGATTTATTTCAAGTTTGTTGTGCCATTAAATTTCTACACAAAAAATGCGTTTTTGTGGAAGAAAAAATAAAATTTTCTCCCACAAATCAGGACATTTTTGTGAGAAAACACTATTTCAATCCACTTAAAAGCTATTTCAAACATCTTTAATATGCTTTTTCTCTACAAAATCCGGACTTTTGTGGGAGAAATTAAAGCATCACCTAATCTTCAGCTGTATAACAAAGCACAACAAACCTAAAATAAAATAAAACTTTTAAAAAAAATATTTACATATGATATTTATTATGATAGTGTAAAAATAGATTTTAAAAAGGAGGAATATTTTATGAATAAGTGCACTAAAATCATATCAATTTTCGTACTTATAGTAATTATTATATTTTCGTCAATTAGTTGTGATAAAACAGCAGATAATAAAAGTAATACTGTCGATAAAACACTTGTTGATGTTTTGATGACAGAAGCACAGCTAATTACTGATTTTATAAGAGATGAACATTTTATTTATGGAGATGCAAAAATTAATCCCGGTATAAATTGGGAATTTCTCGATAAAAGTAAGGCAATTAATCCAAAAGAAAAAATAGTAAGTTGTGACAGATTAGTTGATTGGATTTTATACAGAGCAGGATTCACAGATCAAGTTTACACACAAGGTATGACTGTTTGGACTTTAATACCTTGGTGCGAAGAACATAATTTTGAAAAAATAGAAAATCCGGAAAATCTTCAAGCAGGAGATATTGTTTTTGTAAATCCTGATTCAAAATATCGACCTGCACATGTATTTATGTGTGCCAGTTCAATTGATGAAAGCGGTCAATATTTAAGATATGATGCAGGTAGTAATGAAAGATTACAATGTAAGAAAGGAACAGAAGCAACCCCCGGCCAACAGCCTTTCCGTGAACCAATAGGTAATTTTATGTACGCATACAGACCAAACGACAGTACATTAGACAAAGATTATAAAGATGTTGGAGGAAATTCATCTGCATCTACTGTAAATTTTTCAATAGAAATAAAAAAAGGAAATCCTACAATAGATGGCAAAATAAATGAAAATGAGTATAAGTCAAATTATACTATGGATAAATCAACAAGTACTGCTTGGGTAGGCATTGTTGGTGAAAATAAAGCTGACATACATTTTGCATGGAACGAAAATGGTTTATATTTCGCAGCTGAGGTTTTTGACTCCACACCGGATTATGAAAGTCCTTCTAATGCTTGGGTATCTACAGACTGTGTACAATTAGCACTTAATCCCGGAAATTTAATTGAAAAACGAGAAGGAATTTTTTACACATTCGGTGCAACAAAAGACAACAAAGTAATTACTTACAGACATAATTATGATGAAAAAATAGTCTCAAAACAAATAACTGGTGTATCAAGCGGTCATGTATCAGGAAGTGACAAATACATTATTGAAGTACTCATTCCGTGGGATTTAATCAAGCTAAACGTTACAACGGGAAACAAAATTGATACATCATCATTTGAACCAAAAAGCGGTGCAGAAATAGACTTATTACCATGTGTTATAAACAGCAAAGAAAACAGTGATACAATAGAAACTGCATATAGATTTAAAGGTACAACCTTTAACACACCTCAATTTGTCCCCGGAAAGTTAGTTGATTAAAAAATAAGGTAAAAATAATTATATATTAGTAAGAAATGCTGTTGACTATAACTGCCATAAGTGTTAAAATCTAACATACGAATGTTAATTTTTAACATTCGTATGTTATCAATATTTATTACTAAACATAACACCAAGGAGGTTATTCAATGGCAACGCCAATTATTATGCCCCGTCAGGGCCAGTCAGTTGAAAGCTGTATTATTTCTAATTGGGCCAAAAAAGTTGGAGACAAAGTTGCAGTAGGCGACACATTGTTCACTTATGAAACCGACAAAGCTACTTTCGACGAAGAAGCAAAAGTTGAAGGTACTATGTTGGTTCATTTTTTTGAAGAGGGCGATGATGTTCCCTGTTTGTTGAACGTTTGCGTTATCGGTAACGAAGGCGAAGACGTTTCTGCATTTAATCCTAACGGAGCTTCTGCTCCCGAGGCTGCTCCCGCTCCTGTTGAAGCTCCCGCTGCTGCACCTGCTGCTCCCGTAGCTGCTGCACCCGCACCGGTTGCTCCCGTTGGTCCAAAATCAAATGCAAATCCTGTTATTATGCCCCGTCAGGGACAATCAGTTGAAAGCTGCATTATTTCAAAATGGAACGTTAAAGTAGGAGACCAAGTTAAGGTCGGAGACAATCTCTTTACTTATGAGACAGATAAAGCTACTTTTGATGAAGAATCAAAATTCGAAGGCACAGTTCTCGCTATCTTCTTTGCTGAAGGTGACGATGTTCCCTGTCTTACAAATGTTTGCGTAATCGGTGCTGCAGGCGATACATTCGCTGAGTTCGATCCTAACGCATCTGCTGTACAAGAAGCTGCTCCCGCTCTTGTTCAAGAAGCCGCTCCTGTTGTAGCTGCTCCTGCACAAGAAGCTCCTCAAGCAGTTGTAAATAAAGAAGGCAGAATATTTATTTCTCCCAGAGCTAAAAATTGTGCTGAAAGAGCCGGCGTAAATCCAGCATTTATTGCAGGTACAGGCCCTTATGGCAGAATCGTTGAAAAAGACGTTAAAGACTTTATCGCTGCAGGCGGTAATACTACATATGCTGCAAGCGCACAAGCTCAAGCCGGCATGAACGCTACAGGCTTTGCAGGCAAGATTTCAGTTGCTGATATTAATGCACCTGCTAAAGCTACGGAACAACCTGCTCCCGCTGCTGCTCCTGTTGTAGCTCCTGCTGCAAAAGCTGATGCAGACTATGAAGATGTTAAGATTCCCAATATCCGTAAGGTTATTTCAAAATCAATGCATGCTTCACTTTCAACAATGGCTCAGCTTACACTCAACGCTTCTTTCGATGCAACAAACATTCTTGCATTCAGAAAGCAGCTTAAAGAGAACAAAGACAAACTCGGTCTTAACAACATCACAATTAATGACATTATCATCTACGCTGTATCAAGAACAATTCTTGCTCACAAAGATCTTAATGCTAACTTCATTAATGATGGTACAACAATGCGTTACTTCAAAAACGCACACATCGGTGTTGCTGTTGATACACCCAGAGGTCTTATGGTTCCCACACTTATGGATGCTAACCTCAAATCACTTAATGATATTTCAGCTGAAGCTAAGAAGCTCGCTTCCGATGCACAAGCAGGTACTATCAACCCTGACCTCCTTAAAGGTGGTACATTTACAATTACTAACCTCGGTACAATGGGTATAGAGTCATTTACACCTGTTATCAATCCTCCTCAAACAGGAATTCTCGGTGTTAACACTCTCGAAACTCGCGTTAAAAATGTTAACGGTGAGATGAAGATGTATCAAGCAATGACACTTTCTCTTACATTCGACCACAGAGCTTTGGATGGTGCACCGGCTGCAAGATTCCTCCAAGAGCTTTGTAAGAATCTTGAGAATTTCACAATGCTTTTAATTAAATAAGAAAGAGGTGCTCAAACATGGTATATGATTTAATCGTTATCGGTGGTGGCCCTGCCGGATATTTAGCTGCTGAGCGTGCAGGTCATGCAGGACTCAACACACTCCTTATCGAAAAAAGATTCATTGGTGGTGTTTGTCTTAACGAAGGATGTATTCCTTCAAAAGCACTCCTCTACTCTGCTAAAATTTTTGACGGTGCTGCACACGGAGAAAAGTACGGTGTTTCCGTAAAAGACATAAAGCTCGACCACAACTTCGTAGTAGAGCGCAAAAATAAAGTTGTTAATACACTCGTTAGCGGTATTAAGTCAAAACTTAAAAAGAATAAAGTTACTGTTGTTATGGCTGAAGCTAAAATTGCAGGCAGAAGCGCTGAAGGCTTCAATGTTACTGCAGGAGATCAAACATACACAGGTGCTAAGCTCTTGATTGCTACAGGTTCTGTTCCTGTAACTCCTCCTATCCCTGGTGTTAAAGAAGGTCTTGAGTCAGGTTTCATTGTTACAAACCGTGAAATCCTCGATCTTAAAGAAGTTCCTGAGAAATTCACTATCATCGGTGGTGGTGTTATAGGTCTTGAGATGGCTTCATATTTCAATTCTGCAGGTTCAAAAGTAACTGTTATCGAAATGATGGATAAGATTGCTGGACCTACAGACAGAGAAATTTCTGAAATTCTTCTTAAGAATTATCAAAAGAAAGGTATCACTTTCAATCTCGGTTGCAAAGTTGTTGGCGTTGAACCCGGCAAAGTTCTTTATGAACTCGAAGGTAAAACATATGAAGTTCCTTCAGATAAAGTTCTTCTCAGTATCGGTAGACGTGCTTTCACAGAAGGTCTCGGCTTAGAGACAATCGGTGTTGAAACTGAGAGAGGCAAAATTAAAACAGATAACAAAGGTTGCACAAATATCGCAGGCGTATATGCTACAGGTGACGTTAACGGTTACTCAATGCTCGCTCACACAGCTTATCGTGAAACAGAAGTTGCTATTAACAACATACTCGGTATCAAAGATACAATGCGTTACAATGCTATTCCTTCAGTTATTTATACAAACCCTGAAGTTGCAGGCGTTGGTGAGACAGAAGAAACTGCAAAAGCTAAAGGTATTGACTATGAGGTAGCTAAACTTTCAATGATGTATTCAGGAAGATATGTTGCTGAAAACGAAGGCGGAGACGGTATCATCAAAGTTCTTATCGACAAGAAATACAGAAATGTTATCGGTGTACATATGATTGGTAACTATTCTTCAGAGATTATCTATGGTGCAGGTATTATGATTGAAACAGAAATGCCTGTTAAAGATATCAAGAAGCTTATTTTCCCCCATCCTTCAGTTTGCGAAGTAATCCGTGAAGGTTTATTTGAGTTTAATGACTAAGATTATATAAAAGAAAGAGGTAAAAATTTATGCCAAAATCACAATTTATTGATCAAAAGACAGTTAGAAAAAGTGGCTGGATAAAATATCAGGATACTCCTGTTAACCAGTATAAGAAAACTATCGAAGAAGAAAAAGCAAACTACACAAAAGAAGAATTTCTCCGTATTTACAGAGATATGTTCATCATTCGTGAGTTTGAGATGATGCTCAACAGCATTAAAACAACAAGTGAATACAATGGTATTCAATACAGCCACCCCGGACCGGCTCACCTTTCAATCGGTCAAGAGGCTTCAGCTGTAGGTCAAGCATATTTGCTCGATACAAACGACTGGATATTCGGTTCACACAGAAGCCATGGCGAAATCCTTGCTAAAGGTCTTTCAGCTATTGAGAAACTCAGCGATGCAGAGCTCATGAAAATTATGGAAGACTACTTTGACGGTTCTATCCTCAAAATAGTTCAAAAAGATCAAACAACAGTTAAAGAGCTCGCTATCGACTTCTTAATGTACGGTACTCTTGCTGAAATCTTCGCAAGAGAGACAGGTTTCCACAAAGGTCTCGGCGGTTCAATGCACGCATTCTTCTGCCCCTTTGGTATTTATCCTAACAACGCTATCGTTGGTGGTAGTGCTACAATAGCTACAGGTTCTGCTTTGTTTAAGAAAGTAAACAGAAAACCCGGTATCGTAATTGCTAACATCGGTGATGGTTCAATGGGTCGTGGTCCTGTTTGGGAAGCTATGGCATTCGCTACAATGGATCAGTACAAGAAACTTTGGGAAGGCGACATGCAAGGAGGACTCCCCCTCATATTCAACTTCTACAACAACCAATACGCAATGGGCGGCCAAACAAACGGTGAGACAATGGGTTACGAAATCCTTGCAAGAATGGGCGCAGGTGTTAACCCTGAGCAAATGCATTCAGAGCGCGTTGACGGTTACAATCCTTTGGCTGTTATCGACGCTATCCGCAGAAAGAAAGAAATCCTCGCTCAGAAAAAAGGTCCTGTTCTTCTCGATACTCTTACATACAGAACAACAGGTCACTCACCTTCTGATGCTTCAAGCTACAGAACAAAAGAAGAAATCGATATGTGGTTCGAGGGCAACTCAGTTAACGAGTACAAGAACAAACTCATCAAAGCTAAAGTTGCTACAGCTAAAGAATTTGACGCTATCGACAAGAGTTGCGTAGAGCTTATCACAAAGATTTGCGCTATGTCTGTTGATACAACAATTTCACCTCGTATGGACTTCATCAAGAATCCTCGTCAATTAGAAGACCTTATGTTCTCTAACCAGAAGATTGCTAAGATGGAGGATCGTGAGCCTGATGTTCTTATGCCTAAAGAAGAGAACCCCAGAGTTCAACAAATTGCTAAGAAAGAAAGATATGCTTTCGATGCTAACGGCAAACCCTTCTCAAAACTTAAAACATATAACTATAGAGACGCTATATTTGAACCTATCATGGATAAGTTCTATGAGGATCCTACATTGATCGCTTACGGTGAAGAGAACAGAGATTGGGGCGGCGCATTCGCTGTATACAGAGGACTTACAGAAGCCCTTCCTTATCACAGATTATTCAACTCACCTATCGCTGAAGCAGCTATCGTTGGTACAGGTGTTGGTTACGCAATGAGCGGCGGACGTGCTATCGTTGAGCTCATGTACTGCGACTTCCTCGGATGTGCAGGCGACGAAATCTTCAACCAAATGGCTAAATGGCAATCAATGAGTGCAGGCGTACTCAAAATGCCTTTGGTACTTCGTGTATCTGTTGGTTCAAAATACGGTGCTCAGCACTCACAAGACTGGACATCACTTTGTGCTCATATCCCCGGACTTAAGGTATGCTTCCCTGCTACACCTTATGATGCTAAGGGTCTTATGACAACAGCTCTTAACGGCACAGATCCTGTTATCTTCTTCGAGAGCCAGAGAATCTATGACAAGGGCGAAGAGTTCCACAAAGAAGGCGTTCCAGCTGAGAGCTATGAGATTCCTTTCGGCGAGCCCGACATCAAGAGAGAAGGTAAAGATATTACAATTCTCACAATCGGTGTTACACTTTACAAAGCTTTGGAAGCTGCTAAGATTCTCGAAGAGAAACATGGCATTTCTGCTGAAGTAATTGATGCTCGTTCACTCGTTCCTTTCAACTACGAGAAAGTTCTCGAGTCAGTTAAGAAAACAGGTAAATTAGTACTTGCAAGTGATGCTTGTCAAAGAGGTTCATTCCTTAATGATATCGCTGAAAACATTACAGAAATGGCATTTGATTACTTGGATGCTCCTCCGGTAATTGTTGGTGCTAAAAACTGGATCACACCTGCTTATGAGTTTGATGCAGACTTCTTCCCTCAAGCTACATGGTTCTTGGATGCTATCAACGAAAAGATCATGCCTCTTAAGGGTCACGTTAATACTCCTAACATTAACTACACAACAGAAGAGCGTATTCGCACAGCTAAGAAAGGTGTATAATAATGCCTGACGAGAGAAGAAAATCTATATTATCAATAATAGATGAATATGGTGAAATTTCTCTTACAGAGTTAAGTTCTTTATTTCCCGATGTATCGTCAATGACGATACGTCGGGATTTATCCGAGCTTGAAAATCGAGGCAGCATAATTCGTACAAGAGGCGGTGCTGTCAGTATTCGTAAAATCAATTCCTCTTATACTCATAATCACCCCGGCGAAGAAAATGAATATTCTTTAAGAGCCAGGGAATCAATTCATCAAAAACAAATCATAGCAAAAAAAGCTTTATCATTTGTAGAAAAAGGTAGATCAATTTATTTTGATGCCGGTTCAACAATAATGGCATTAGCCGAATTAGTTCCCAATGATAATATGACTATAATCACAAATGGTATTAATGTTGCTCAAGCTCTTGTTTCAAATTCTAATATTAATGTAATGATACCTGCAGGTACAGTTAACAGAAACACATTATCTGTTTCAGGTTCTGATTCTTTTAATTTTATAGATAAAATTAATATTGACTTAGCATTTATGTCAGCATCTGCATTTTCTGCAGAAGCAGGATTCAGTGTTTCAAATATTAATGAAGCTGAATTAAAAAGAAAAGTTATATCAAGAGCAAAAAAAGTTATAATGCTTTTAGATAGTAGCAAAATCGGCAAAGATTTACTTTTTACCCTTGCCGACATTAGTGATATTCATGTTCTTATTACAGATAGTTCTTTACCGTCTGACATTCAAAAACTCGTATCAGATTACAACATAACAGTTATCTGATAAACAATTGTACAATAATTTTACCGTATATTGGACTTGTATATACACCTATCCCCGTTTTGGTAAAATCACCGTTAACAACATTCTTCATGTGACTTTCTGAATTCATCCAAGCATAAAATGCGCCATCTACAGTTTGATTTCCTGCTATATTTTCAGCTGCAGCAGAAAAATTAAATCCATACGCTTTCATCATTTCAAAAGGCGAACCATAACTCGGTGATTGATGTGAAAAATAATTGTTTACAACCATATCTCTTGCCTTTTCATAAGCGACTTTACTTAAATCCTCACTGTATTCAAGTCTGCCGGCACCACGCTCTTGGCGCACATTATTGGTAAGTGATAATAATCTTTGTGCATCATCACTGATATTTTCCGGTGTTACAACGTCTTCGGAAATATTTGGCGCTTCTTCATCAGGTACTTTAGGATCATTTTTTGAATCGTTTGAAACTACAGAAATATAACTGCCGTTTACAAATCCAACTTGATTTGTACTGTAGTCATAAACAGCAAACCATTCTCCGACTTGACCTAAAATTTTAATTGCTTGTGATTTGTTAATTGAAGAAATTATACTGAATTCAGTTCCGGGACCGGTTCGTAATTTTAAACCAGATACATTAATAGTAGCATTACCTGTTTTGTAAGAAAATGTATCTTGACCATCATCAGATGCTAAGGTATTACCGGTAAACATAATAACAATCATTACAAAAACCAACATTAATACACAACATTTTGTTTTCTTATTCATAATCAGAAACCTCCAATCGATTAATAACACGATTATTGTTAACGATTATAAAAAAACTATTCGTATTCAGGTTGAACTATAAAATTAATATTAGGCAAAACTTTATTTTCAGAGATAACATTAGGCTTCAAAGAGCAAGCCCATAATGTTTGATATTTATAGCCCATTTGACGATTAACATCATTAACACCATATTTCCCATCTCCTATAACAAAGTGACCCAAAAAGGCCATATGAGCTCTAATTTGATGTGTTCTGCCTGTAATAAGATTTATATCAACTTCAGATGTATTATTCTCAATATTATATTTTGCGTTTACCACTTCAGTTATAATTTCTTTTGAAAAATTTTTCTTTTCTTTATAAATATAAACTTTATTTTTATTACTATCTTTAAAAAGCCACGCTTTATGTACACCAATTAAATTTTCTGCATTTCCCCATACAATGCACTTATATATTTTATTATAAAATCTATTATTAATTTCAGTTTTAATTTCTGCAGTGAGATTTCTATTTTTAGAAATAATTAATAAACCGCCTGTATTTCTGTCAAGTCTATGACAAAGTTCAAAATTGCTGTTAAAATCTTTATTGATTAAATCTATCAAACATAATTCATTATTTGAATCATTTATAACAGGTATTCCCTGTTTTTTGTTTACAATTAATATATTTTCATCTTCAAATACAACAGAATAAAATTTCCTGTATTCAATATTATCCTTTAATTGAATATATGCTTCAATAATATCAGCTTCTTTTAAAATTAAATTTTGAGAAGTTCGCTTACCATTTATTTTTATATCTTTTTTGCGCAATGCTTTATAAAACGAATTTCTGTCAATATTAAAATTCGACATTAAAATTCGTTCAATACTCTTTTTATCTTCATTTTTCTTTACTTGATATTTTATCATAAATCAATATTAAAAAAGCAATCTGTTAAATATGATTTTAACAGATTGCTATACTACATTTGAGAAGTAAAAATTAAATTATTCTCTTGTCTCCCAACCACGCATACGGAAGTCAGAAAGCATTTTTTCCATTACTTTGTAGTTAGCATCCCAAGCATCAGCAGCAGCCTCAATTGTGATAACATAGAAACCTTCTTTACTGGGAGTAACGAGCATAATACCTTTCCAGTCAACACCGTCAACAGTAAAGCTATATCCTACTTTTTGGAATTGCATTTTATTGTAACGAACTGTTGTTGATGTAATGCTCTCTTCAGTATCCTCAATTGTTTCAGCCCAAACGAAAGCTTCTCTGGGTTTATTTTCAACATCTTCAATAAAGAGATCATTAAATGACAATTTGTAATCATTGCTCTTTCCAACAAGACCGAGGAGGAAGTCTCCGCCTGTAGCTCTCATGAAAGGATATTTTAAAGAATAAACGCTGTATTTTGCTTTTTCAGGATTAGCTGTAGGAACAAACTGAGAAACAAGACCACAATCTTGAATGTAATTGTTCTTTGTGCCATCAGCATACTGAGTAATTTGCTTTATGTAATTACCATTCTCGCCTTGTTTAACTTGCCAATCATCAGGATAACCTTGTTCAAAATAGTAACGAATACTATTCAACTGATTCTTAAAGATATAAGTTTCTTTAGGAAGTTCAGTATTTGCTTCATCACAACCAACAACGGCAAACAAAGAAACAAGAGCTAATAAGCAAAGTAAAATTCTTGTTGTTAATTTTCTTGAGTTCATAAAACCCCTCCATCAAAAATAATATTTTATATAATTTTGTTACAGTATAACAAAATTTAATAACAAATACAATATAATCTTATAGAAATTTTTTGTTAAATTATTGTAAATATCTAAACTTCTTAAGATTTTTGTTTTTCAATAAAGTTTGTAATCAACGGTATAACATCTTTCTTTCTTGACATTATATTGTTAAATACAATTTCATCTCCATGATTAACCCCACCTAAATCAGAGGAAATTTCTTCAGCAAGATTACCTGCAAAATGAAGTGTTGTTGTACCTGATGCTAAATCAACAAATATTACAACAAGTAAGTTGTATGCATCACCAAATGACAATTTATCCATATGAGTAAATATGTCATTTTTCAATTCAGTTACAACTGACATTCCCATAACTGTAATTTGACTGATACCTACAGTATATCCTTGTATTTCTAATGTCTTAAAATCTTGTGAAAAAGCTTCTGCAGGAGATTTGCCGCTGAGTGAAGTACCGGCTTTAAACATCATTTCAGCAAATTCATCAATATCTATACCTGCAATATCAGCAAGTCTGTAAGCAGTACTTCTGTCATAGTCAGTGCATGTCGGTGATTGAAATTTCAATGTATCTGAAATTATAGCTGCACAAAGAATACCGGCAATTGACGGAGTAGGACGTCTACCCTTTTCAGTATAAAGATTTGCTATAATTGTGGCTGTACTTCCCACAGGCTCATTTTTAAAGAGAATTGGACTTGCGGTAGTTAAATCGCCTACTTTATGATGATCTATTATCTCCATTATTTCAGCTTCTTCAATACCTTTAACAGTTTGACCCTTTTCATTATGATCAAGGAGTATAACTTTCTTTTTCCTGTGAGAAATCAAGTGGTATCTTGAAATAAAACCAAGCACAACACCGTCTTCATCAAGAACCGGATAACTTCTATAACGGTTTTTAGTCATACTGTCGCGTATATCTTCAATATAATCATTAATACAAAACTTAACTATATTGTTATTCTCGTCTGCAGTCATTATTGAACTTACAGGAATACTTTGATTGACAAGTCTTGCTGTTGTATATGTATCATATGGTGTGGTAATAACAACTGCACCAAGTTCAACTGCTTTTTTGCATACTTCTTCGTCAGGTGTAAATCCACAAGTAACAACAACAGCATTAGCACCTAATTCAAGAGCTTTAATTTGTGAATCACTTCTGTTACCAACTACAACAATATCACCTTTTTCAATATAATCGCCATAACTTTCTGGCATACAAGCTGCAACAACAATTTTACCGGTCAACTTAAAATCATGTCTGTTGCCTGCCTCTATTTCACCATTAATGGTTTCAAGCACATTATCGATTCTTGTACCGCAAGACGAAATGCAAGTATAATCAAAAACATCCATGTACTTATCAGTAATATTTGTTATTGATACAAGACCCAATAGCTTCTGCGCATCATCTACAATAGGCAATGTTCTGATATTCGATTGCTCCATAATTTGCCAAGCAATTTTAATTGATACATCAGGAGAAAGTTTATCTACTATATCAAGATCAAGGTCGCTTACTTGTCTTCTAACGTTTGAAATTTTTTGCGGAAGTGATACTTTAAAATAATCTAAAACAAACTTTGTTTCATCATTCAAATCACCCAATCTGCAAGCTTGAGCTTTTACACCAAGTTTCTTTTTAAGCTCAGCATAAGCAATAGCAGAACAAATAGAGTCAGTATCAGGATTTTTATGTCCGAAAATATAAATCGTATCTCTGTCCATTACATCTTCTCTCCTTTTATTTTAAAATATCTCTGTGTTCATTAAAAACAGCATAGTTTTTTTCTTTCATAATGGCAGTAAGTTCATTAACAATTGTAACACTTCTGTGTTTACCGCCTGTACAACCAATACCTATTTCTAAAATTTCTTTGCCTTCGTTACTGTACAACGGCAACAGAAACTCTAACATATCTTTTAACTTTTGAATAAAGATCTTACACTCATCAAATCCTAAGACGTAGGACTTAACTTCCTCGTCATTGCCTGTCTTATATTTTAAATCATCAATATAATATGGGTTTTTTAAAAATCTAACATCGAAGACCAAATCACATGTTGGCGGTACTCCATGTTTAAATCCAAAAGACATGATGTTAAGTTTGATTCCTGTTTTACCATCATTCGTAGAAAATAACTTAACAATGTTCTTTTTCAATTCCCAAATAGAATATTTACTGGTATCAATAATAATATCAGCAATTTGTTTTAAACCGGTAAGACGTTTGCGTTCATTTTCAATTGCTGCAACATTGTTGCCATCCTGGGCTAATGGATGTAACCTTTTATTCTCTTTATATCTATTTAAAATAACAGCATCATTACAATCAATAAATACGACCTTAACAGCTTCACCGCTTACTTTCATATCATCAATGAATCTGTAAACATCCGAAAAGTCATCACCACTTCTAACATCGGTTACTATTGCAGTTTTTTTCTGCGCAATTTCACTGTGTCTGTACATCTCTCCAAATTTAGAAAATAATTTAAGCGGCATATTATCAATGCAAAAATATCCTATATCTTCAAGAAATTTTGCAGCTTGTGTTTTGCCACCGCCTGACATTCCGGTAAGTATTAAAATTCCCATATTGTTTAAGCCTCGATAATTTTTACTTCTGTTTCCAATAAAACTCCAAATTTTTCAAAAACAGTATTCTTGACATATTTTATCACATTAAGTACATCCTCACAAGTAGCATTACCCTTATTAATTACAAATCCGCAATGTTTGTCAGATACCATCGCTCCTCCGACAGAAAATCCTTTAAGACCTGCATCTTCTATCAGCTTTCCTGCAAAATAACCGGTCGGTCTTTTAAAAGTACTGCCGGCACTCGGAAATTCAAGTGGCTGTTTAGACACTCTGCGAGCATTTAAATCTTTGATTTTATTAATAATTTCTTCTTTATTGCTTTTTTTCAATAAAAAAGAAGCTGATAAAATAAGATGCCCATCATCTTCATAAGACGAATGTCTGTACGAAAAATCATGTTCATTATAAGTTTTAGTACCTAAACACAATTTATTAATATCAAAATATGTACTCTCTTTAAGCACAAAAGATATTTCACCGTCATATGCACCTGCATTCATCAAAACAGCTCCGCCGACATTTCCGGGAATTCCTGCCGCAAATTCCAATCCTGTTAAGCTGTTTTCTGTCGCAAAAGAAGATAATTTTGAAAGCAATGTACCACTTTTAGCTTTGACTAAACAACAACCGTCTAAAGGTTCAGAAGTAATACCGCTGAAATTAGCACTCATTTTAATAACAATACCTCGAAAACCGGCATCACTGAATAATATGTTACTTCCGTTACCAATGACAATATATTTGATTTTATTCTTATTAATAAAATCAAATATAATTTTTAGATGCTCCTCGCAAGAAGGTGTCACAAGCAAATCTGCACTACCGCCAATACGGAAAGTTGAGTGCATTTTTAAAGGCTCGTTATAAAACAGAATATTTTCAGGTAAATAATTCTTTAATTCATTAAGCATAAATAAATCCTTTCGAAATTAATCAGTAAAAAATCTCATAATCATAACTGCCGCCTTTAGGCATACCTTCTTTATTTTCAAAAACTCGCTTATTTAATTCTTTTGCTGCGTTATAACCCATCATTTTTTGACGATTGTTCATAGCAGCTACCTCAATAATAATCGCAAGGTTACGTCCGGGCATTACAGGAATTTTAACAAAAGGTACTTTAATACCTAAAATTTCCGTATAAATATCATCAATACCTACTCTATCATATTCTTTGCCTGTTTCCCAACGCTCTAAATCTACAACGAGTTGAATATTCTCTGTAAGTTTAACAGCACCTACACCATACAATCTTTTTACATCCAAAAAACCTATACCGCGAATTTCCAGTAAATGACGTATGATTTCCGGAGCAGAACCTACTAAAGCTTTATTGGAAACCTTACGAATTTCAACTATATCATCAGCCACAAGACGATGACCTCTCTTAACAAGTTCAAGTGCTGTTTCGCTTTTACCTACACCGCTGCTGCCTGTTATCAAAACACCTTCACCGTATACTTCTATAAAGCAAGCATGCATTGTAACTCTCGGCGCTAACTGAACGCACAAGTATCTGTTTAACTCACTATGAAAAGATGTTGTTGTTTCAGGTGTACGAAGTACGGGAATATTATACTTTTCAGCCAAAGGAATCATATCTTTACAAGGCTCCATGTTACGCGCAATTATAATACAAGGAAATCCTATTTTAAATAATCTTTCTAACTTTTCAACACGTTCATCATCATTTAATGAATATAAATATTGCATTTCAACATTTCCTAAAAGTTGTACACGATCATTTGCAAAATTATCTGCATACCCTGCAAGTTCTAAACCCGGTCTGTTAATATCTGGTCCAAAAAGAAATATCTCTTCTGTTTTCTTATGACAACATAATATTTCAAGTTGTTGATCTTTAATTATTTTTGACAAACAAACACTGTATTTTTCATCCATAACTTATAGCCTTTCTTATATAAATAGCATTAAAAATTAAAATTTGAAAATCTATAACCTGCACCCCAAACTGTTTCAATATATTGAGGTTTTGTCATATCCTTTTCTATTTTCTCTCTTAATTTGTTAATATGAACTGTAACCGTTGATGTCTCACCGAAAGAATCTGCACCCCATATTCTATCGAACAATTGATCCCTGCTAAATACAACATTGGGATTCATTGCTAAGAAAAGCAACAGATCAAATTCTTTATTGGATAATATAATCTCCTTACCATCAACAAAAACGCGCCTTGCAGGTTTATCTATTTTTATACCACCCACAATTATTTCATTTTTTTCAGCAGAAACATCACCGTTTTTTGAAATTAATCTTTCATATCTGTTTATATGAGCAGTTACCCTCGCCACAAGTTCAGACGGACTAAATGGTTTAACTATGTAATCATCAGCACCAATACCCAAACCACGAATTTTATCTATATCTTCTTTTTTTGCAGTAACTATAATAATTGGCACATCTTTTTCTTTTCTGATTCTTCTGCAAATTTCAAAGCCATCCATACCGGGAAGCATAATATCTACAATTACACAAGAATAATCATTGTTAAGAGCAGATTTTAAACCTTTTTCCCCATTAAATTCAGTTTGTATACAATATCCGTTTGCCTCAAGATAATCTCTTTCTAAAGAAGCAATATTTATGTCATCTTCAATGATAAGAATTTTTTTGTTATCCATAAAAACACCATCCTTTATTGAATAATTACTCCGTCTGTAGGGAGACTAATATAAACAGTTAACCCTTCACCCAAATTACTTTCTGCCCAAATTTTACCGCCATGACTTAATACAATTTGCTTTGCAATTGATAAGCCTAAACCACTTCCTTTTATCGGATTGGTTCTGGCCGGATCATCTCTGTAAAAAGAATCAAAAATTTTGCCAACCATTGAAGAATCAACACCAATACCATCATCCTTTAATGCTATTACAGCCTCACCCTCTTGTTGTGTAACTGCTATATACAAACTTCCTATCTCATTCTTTTTGTATTTAGCACTGTTTTCTGCAATATTAATTAAGACTCTTGCAAATTGATCTCTGTCAATCATAACATATACCGATTCATTACACAAATTAGCATATGTTAGACATATATTCTTCTTCTCCATAGAAAACTTTAATTCATCACAACATTGACCTACAAATGAAGCAATCTCAATATGCTCAAAAATAAAAGGGATTTTATTTAAATCAAGTTTTGAAAACAAAAACAAATCATCAACAAGTTTATCCATATCTACCGCAGTATTATATATTGTAGTTAAATATTTTTGTTGCTTTTCAGGAGAATCAGCAATGCCATCAATAAGGCCAGATACATAACCTTTAATTGAAGTAAGCGGAGTACGTAAGTCGTGAGAAATACCTGCAATAAGCTCTTTTCGATCTTCTTCATAAATACGCTGTTGTTCATGCGATTCAATAAGCTTCATTCTCATCTGATCAAACTGTCTTATAACATCAGTAATTTCATCACTGCCTGTATATTCAATTTCAAAATCAAGATTACCCTCACTAATATTTTTAGAAGCTTCTTTAAGCTTATTTAACGGACCCATAATACTGTTAGAAACAGCAACAATTAAAGCAAAACTAATAATTATAATAATTGCAGAACCTATAATCGTAATAGACTTAACCGCATCATAAATATTATTTGCTGCATCACGCCAATATTTACTGTTTTCATTACGAAACTCCATCGTGCCAATATGATCGTTAAAAAGTAAAATTTCAGCATTTTTATCTGAGTTATTAATATTAATTTTTGTAAAATACAAGAAACAATCTGAATCAGAATATAAAATGGTATGCTTGTTTTGTGAAATTGTATCATTTAATAAAACTGCTTCTGAATAAATACTATTAACATCAGATGCACCATTAATATAAACAGCATTATCATTTATTAAGATATATCCCTTAGAACCTGTACTTGATATATATGAATCAATTTTTTCAAAATCCTCATGATTTTTTAATTGAAATTGACTTTCATTAACCATATCAATCATACCGTCAAATAATATCTGCAACTCATAAACTGAAAAAGATTCAATATTACTCTCCGGAATTTCAATGCTTTTTACATCATTTTTTATATACGTTGATAAAAACACACGCATTACATAAAAAGAAAGTACCATAACGAGAGCTAACAAAATAAGAAGCATTGTAAAATTTGAAATTAATATTCTTTTGCGTACGCTCATTACGGCACCCCCTTAATTTTAAATATTATAAAATAACAAAAATTATAAGAAGCACGGCATCAAATACAAAAATGCCGATACCAACTCTTTTAATACCTGTCATATCTTCCCAAGCCGGATATTGATCCTCACCCTTTTTATAAAGAATATGCCATAATTCTTCTGCTTTTCCTATAATCAAACCAGCAAAAATAGCTAAAATCGCAACAATAAAAGCTTGAGAAATTGAAATATATGGTTCTTGACCGTACACCATTGTTTTCATTACATCTTGAGAAATAACAGCAAAAGGTTTATTTGTTTTTAAAGATTCATCAATGTCCTCGGTATACTGCCAGTCAATTACAGCATTATCTTTATTAGTACCTTTTATAAAATAAGTATACTCATATGGTTCTGTATAATATTCCTGTAAATCCTCATTAAACTCACCTCTGATAAAAATTTTCAAGCACAAATTATCAGCAGTATGTATGAGTTTACCTGTCATTACTTTATCATCTTTAAAGTAGAACTCGTAATTTTTGACATTATCTTGTGAACCTTTCATTATGTAACGAACACCGTCAACAACATCAGAATAGTTATTTGCTTTAGTTCTACCTAAAAAAGTAAGCATTCCAAGTAATAAAAGACAACACAATATTATTAATATGTTTCTGCCTTTGTTCATAATATAAATTAAACTCCCCTGTTTTCTGAAATGTAATTAAGATACAATTCTGTAGCTGTTTGAGGACTGTCCTCACCGGTTTTATTCTTTATAGGAGCAAACTCATATTCTCTCTTAACTCTGAATATTCCCATTTCATCATAATAAGCAAAGGCATCAAATATAAAAGCCTCATATTTATATGCATTTGGTTTATCAGGAGTAATTACATCACCAGTTTTATCAATATATGAAGTTTTCTTATGAGCAACATGATACTGTAAACCCTTATCGCCCATCTTTTCAAATACTTCAATATTAAACATATTACACAAAATATGTGCATCTCCATAAACAAATTCGCCTTTATCATCAGTCAATTCAGCAAGTTCAGACGAAATCTCAGTGTACTCAATAACAAACGGTTTGCCGTTTTTCTTACAAAAAACACCTGCTTTTTCATAAGGGTCTCTTTTAATTAAAGATTTTCCACCAAGTTTATATCCACTCTTAGAAATATAACCCAAGAAGCAAGGGTCTGTAAGTTGAACAAGTATATTATCAATACCGCCTACAAAAATCCATTTTACACCGCGTTTGTTCATATCATCAATAACACCACGTCCGAGCATTGCTCTGAAAATACCGCCGTGTCCATCTGCGCCTTCCTTAATTTTTGACTTAGTTTCAAGAATAAGCTTGCCGTTTTCATCAAGCATAGGAAGCATATATTGCTTAAAGAAAAATACATTGTCTTTAGAATATCCGAAGAAATTATTTTCTGCAAAAAACTTTTGAGTCTCGCTATCATTTTCCTCACTTGTCATAATATACCACGGAATGTTTTTGCCGCACGCCTCTGATTGTTTCTTAATTCTGTTACATTGAATTTCAAAAAGTGAAGTAGGCTCCGGAACATCAACATAAAATGTACCTTTAGGTCCTTTATGACCAAGTCTTGTACCTTGACCGCCGGCCATTGTAACAACTGCATATTCACCCTTTTGCATAATTTCCGTACCCTCTGCAATATATTGATTTCTCAAATCAGATGAGAGGTCTGCTTCAACTACACACGGCAGTGGCTCGACAGTAAAGTTGTTATCAGTGTTTTCTTCATTTAAATCAAACAATTTTTGTGCTAAATCAATATCAAGTTTATTTAATTGTTCTTCAAATGCAAGTGTTTCTTCAGCAGAAAGCTCATTTTCAAATAAGAAAATGTGAGATTGACCTGCGTTAATAAATTTTTGTTTAATACTGTCAGAAATCATAATTTTACTCCTTATTAATAAATCAACCGTCTATTTCGTGTTTAATATCTTTTCCCTCTTTAAATAATAATTTGAGTTCCTCAAAATTTTCATTTTCAAGAGCATACTTATATTTATATAGGTTTGTGATAATGTTATTTAATTCAAAAATGACATTTTCTTTATTTTCAATACAAAGCTGTGCCCACATCTCTTCATTAAGCCAAGCAACTCTTGTTAAATCTTTATAACTACCGGCTGAAAAGCCTTTATGAATTCTTGCCGACGGACTTTTAACATAAGCGTTTGAGACTACATGTGCAAGTTGTGATGTAAAAGCAATAATTCTATCATGTTCTTTTGCTGTGATAACAGAAAAATGACCAAATTGTGCCGGCAATAAGAGTTCCTTAATCTTTTCAAGAAAAGCAATATCATCAAAGACAGGAGGAACAATAACCATATATGCACCTTTAAACATATTAGCTTTACTGTATTTATATCCTGAATATTGAGTGCCTGCCATAGGATGTCCACCTACAAAAGTAAATGAATATTTTTTAGCTATTTTAAAACAAAAATCACATACTTTTTCTTTGGTACCGCAACAATCTATCACAAATGAATCCTTTGAAAAAAATTGAGCATTTTCGTCGACATAGCTTATAACATCATCGGGATAAAGACATAATAAAATCAAATTACATTTATTAAGATTATCTTTATTTAATTCAGCATCTACAGTGCCATCAAGAATAGCAAAATTTAAAATTTTACTATCAATATCAGAAGCAAAAACAGTATGTCCAACATTTTTATATGCTTTTGCAAGTGAACCACCGATAAGACCTAAACCAACAATACCGACTGTCATTCCTTAACCACCTCAAGTACTTGTTTTACTTTAGATGCAACATCTGAAAATTGCTCAGGTGTTAAAGATTGAGCGCCATCACATAATGCATGAGGCGGATCGTTATGAACTTCAATCATAATACCATCAGCACCTGCTGCAGCAGCAGAAAGCGCAAGAGGTTTTACAAGTCTAGACATACCTCCAGAATGACTTGGGTCAACAACTACAGGTAAATGTGAAAGCTCATGAAGCAACGGAACAGCTGAAATATCAAGCGTATTTCTGGTATATGTTTCAAAAGTTCTTATACCACGTTCACAAAGAATAATATTTTCGTTTCCTCCGGCCATTATATATTCAGCACTCATTAAAAACTCTTTTAAATTATTAGCTAAACCTCTTTTTAAGAGAATCGGTTTATTAATCCTACCTAATTCTTTTAAAAGATCAAAATTTTGCATGTTTCTGGCGCCAACTTGAATTATATCAACATTTTCAAACAACGGCAGATGATTAGCATTCATAATTTCCGTTATAATCGGAAGTCCTGTCTCTTTTTTTGCTTCAAGAAGGAGCTTAATACCTTCATCTTTTAAACCTTGAAAATCATAAGGAGATGTTCGTGGCTTAAACGCTCCGCCTCTTAAAACATTTGCGCCGGCAGCTTTAACCTTTTGCGCAACTTCTATTATTTGCTCCTCAGATTCAACGGAACATGGTCCTGCAATTAAAGCAAAATTTCCACCGCCAATTTTAACTCCGTTTACATCAATAACAGTATCATCAGGATGAAATTTTCTGTTCGCATTTTTAAAAGGTTCACTTATTCTTTTAACAGATTCAATAATTTCAAGACTTTCAAGAAGTTCTACATCTACAACTTTTGTATCTCCGATAAGTCCAATAATCGTTTGATAATGGCCTTTTGATACATGAACATCAAGACCTCTTGATTGAAACCATTTACATAAATTTTCTATTTGATCATCAGTAACACCTGGTTTTAAAACCGTTACCATTTTATTTACCTCCCAAAAAATGATTAATTAGTTCATGACCTTTAGAAAAATATATATTTGTTGAAGCTGCATATTTTTCATCATAAGATGCATTTTCATTAACAACATCTTTATTCCTACTATCAAAAATCATATATGGCACAGGCTCATGAGTATGTGTCATTATAGATAATGGTGTGGGATGATCAGGCATAAATAATAATTTAAAATCTTCGCCTGACTCTTTAAAGTATTTCAATATTAAACTAATTATCCTTGAATCAAGATACTCTATAGCCTTAACCTTGTTATGTATTTCATGTCTGTGACCACATTCATCAGGTGCTTCAACATGAAGATAAACAAAATCTCCACCATCTTTATAAAAATCAATTGCTGCTTTTGCTTTACCTTCAAAATTTGTATGAATATTACCGGTTGAATTTTCAACAGTAGGCACAACCATTTTTGCACACAAACCTAATCCTTTAACAAGGTCAACAGCAGAAATTACAGCACCTTTTAAATTATGCATACTTTCAAAAGAATCAAATGCAGGACGTCTTCCCTGACCCCAAAGCCAAGCAGATGTAGCAGGATTTAGGCCTTTTTCAATCCTCTTTTTATTAATCGGATGATCCTTTAATAATTCTCTACTCTTCTTCATAATTTCAAAAAGTTGAAGACCTATTTCACCCTTAGGAGTATATTGCACAATTTTTTTACCTGAAATATCATGAGGCGGTGTAAATTTCATATCTTCATTATGCTGATGTTTAAGGACAACACAATGTCTGTAACTTATACCGGGATAAAACCTAATATTGTCTGTACTAAGTTTTTCATCTAGATATTTAATAAGTTCTCTTGATTCTTCTGTAGAAATTTCATCTGAACTATAATCAACCATAGTTGTATCCTCGTACTTTTCTTCGTCAGAAAGAGTGACTAAGTTACATCTGATTGCTATATCGTCATCATCAAGCTCAATACCCATACTTACAGCTTCTAAAGGAGACCTACCTGTATAATATATATCCGGGTCATAGCCCATTACAGACATATTTGCTATATCGCTTCCCGGAGGTGATAAATGATCCGGAACTGTTTTAGCAAGACCAATCTCAGAAAACTTTGCCATATATGAAATATTCGGTATATTAGCCTTTTGGAGAGGAGTTACATTACCAAGCTCTTCAACAGGATAATCAGCCATACCGTCACCAAGCATTATTAAATATTTCATTGTATAACCTCCTTAAATAAATTAATTTGAATATAAATCCAAAATCATTGCTGAGCGCTCAATAAACCTTGTAATATCTGCCGCTTCCATAGGTTTGTGAGCAAGCATCGCAAGATCGTATATTTGTCCGCAAATAATATCAATTTTTTCATTGTCTGAATTATTATCTTTAAATTCAAGCAACTTTTGTACAGTTTTATTGTTTGCATTTAACACTAAAGTAATATCATCTTGCATCGGGAAACCTAATCCACCATACATTTTTGCCATTTCTTGCATTCTTCTTGATTCCTCTGACAAGAGAATAATTCCCGGCATAGAAGACTTCATTGCCTCTGCTTTAACTTTAATATTATCATTGGATGATACCTTTTTAAAATTATCAAGATATAATTCTGAAAGTTTATTTAATTGTTCATCTGAAAAATCAGATGTTTTATCTTTCATCATTTCAGATACGTCCGAATCAACTCTGACAAATTTCACTTTGCCTGAATTTTTATACTCAAGATAACTTATAAAATGATTATCCAACGGGCCTGTCAATTCTACAATTTTAATACCACTATCCTTGTACATATTAACATATTGTGCTTGCTGTACAATATCATCCGTATAATGAATAGACATCTTATCACCTATCTCATCCAAAGTAAGGTATTCATTATCTGTAGTCTTAAATACAAGTGCCTCTTTAACTTTTTCAAAAAACTTTTCATCCTTAAGGCAACCAAACTTAATGAACGGATTGATATCATCCCAATACTTAAAATAAGACTCCTTATCTGTATTGAACATTCCGGTAAGTTTGTCAGCAACCTTCTTTGTTATATGTGCGGAAATTTTATTAACATAACCGTCATTTTGTAAGAAACTTCTCGACACATTTAAAGGCAAATCAGGACAATCAATAGCACCTTTTAAAAGCATTAAATATTCAGGCAAAATTTCTTTAACATTATCTGCAACGAAAACCTGATTATAATATACTTTAACTTCACCCTCAAGAGTATCATACTGGCTCTTTAACTTTGGGAAATACAATATTCCTTTAAGATTAAAAGGATAGTCAGTATTGAGATGTATCCAAAAAAGAGGTTCATTAAAATCGTTAAACAAAGTCCTGTAAAAAGCTTTATATTCATCTTCAGTGCAATCCTTAACAGGTTTAGCCCACAAGGGAGTTGTATTGTTTATTGGAGCCGGTACATCAAATGTTTCTTTAGTAAGCTCACCTTTTTCTTTAGCCTCTTCCGATTTTTTTTGCATTTCAGCTGCTTTTTTTTCTTCTTCTTGTACATCTATAAAATATAGATTAACAGGTAAAAACGAAAAATATTTTAATAAAGTTCCCTTCAATTTATCACTTTCAAGATATTCTTTGCTATCATCAGATAAATGCATTGTGATGTATGTGCCTCTTTCTTGTGAATCGGATTGATTCATTTCAAAATCCATTCCGGATGTACTCTCCCAATGAACAGCTTCAGAACCATCAATATATGACAAAGTATCAATTTCAACCTTATCTGAAACCATAAAAGCAGAATAAAATCCCAAACCAAAGTGACCAATAATTTGAGCATCATCTGTTTTATCTTGATATTTTTCAAGAAAATCTTTTGCACCAGAAAATGCAATTTGGTTAATATATTTAACAACTTCATCTTGTGTCATGCCAATACCGTTATCAAAAACAGTAATAGTACCGGCATCTTTATCAAGAGTAACTTCAATTTTCCATTCAGACTCTTCAATGTTAGCAACACCTACCGCATTAAGCTTTTTTAGTTTACTGATAGCATCACTTGCGTTGGAAACAATTTCTCTAATAAATATATCTTTCTCAGAATATAACCACTTTTTAATAATAGGAAAAATATTCTCTGTATTAATAGATACAGAGCCTTGCATATTTTGCATAATAAAAACCTCCAACAATATTTATATTAAAAATCAAAGCATCGTAATCAAAATACCGGATGCTACAGCAGAGCCGATTACACCGGCAACA
>JBGVNN010000025.1:0-19090 GCA_045125595.1 Candidatus Egerieisoma sp. | reverse complement strand
TTCAGCCGTGACGAGAACCTAAAAGCAGTGACAGTTTGGTTTTTTCGTACTTTTTGCCTATCAAAAGGGACGAAATTTCTTGTTTCAGCCGTGGCGGGAACCTACAAACAGTGGCAATTTTGTTTTTTCGTACCAAAAGCCACCCTTAATGGACGAAATTTTGTAGCATTACGTCATAATCGGGAGACGAGTCCACCGATGCTCTCATAATCATTTCACCATTATAGTTGTATAAAGAGTAAACCGTCTCTGTGTAATACCAAATACTACTGATTGTAAGTGGAGTATTTTCATATATACCTGTAATATTTTCAGAGACAACTAAGTAATAATCACCGTAATCAATAAAAGCAGTTACTCTTCCTGCCTCAAAGTCTTTTAACAGCACATCATCTTTATATACCGCCACTCCGTCTTTTTCTCCAATTCTGAAATCTGAATATTCTCTGCCCTTTTTTATTGTCTTTTCTGTTATTTTAAGATTATCATTTACTGTAATCACCCAATCAACCGGATATCCTTTTGGATTTGATGATTTAAAATCCCTATCATTTGACTGCGAAACCAATGATAAAACAAATTGATTATCAAGCATTTCTGCGTTACGCAAACTTTCAAAGTCAGAGCCGGCAATTAATTTACTTTTTATCTTTTTCCCATTTTGGTCAAGAATTGTCATGTAAATATCTGTTGGTGAGCCAACTCCCTTTGTTTTAGTTTCAGGAGTTTGTGTTTCCCCAAAGAAGTAAAGTTGTCCGTTTTTTTCTAAACAAAATTCTAATGTTATTCCTTCAATATTCTCAAAATGAAAGTCGGCCCACAAATGTGAGCCGATTGTTAAAACAAATTAAATTGTTTAAGTTATTGAATTAATCAACATATTTCATTATCCAGCCGTAAACTTTCCAGTTTCTCTCACGGAAAGCACCTGCTTGGTTACCTAAATCTGTCAAAAGTGATGCATACAATGTATCAACAGTATAAACACCACCGGCTTTGTTAAGCATACGAGTTTGTGCACCCAAGCCACCGAGATGTCTGATATTTACACACATCATAAGAGCTTTTGCATCAGTAACACCAAGATTATATGCATCTTTAACATATTGATCAATTTGCTGATCCATCAAAGCATCCTGGCAAGCAATACCCTCTGCAGAGCTGATGATTGCTACGATACAGTTAGCTTTAGCAGAACCCTTAGAAAGTTTATATGTGCTCCAATCAGCTGTATCAAGGTCTGTAGCGATACCTGCTGTATCAAGTTCAGCAAACTTTGTAGGATATGTTGTTCTGATAAGGTCGAGAAGCGTTTTAGCCTCAGGACCATACCAGCAACCGGCACCGATTGTTATAGCATGCTCTAAAGATGTATTGGCATATGCCTCTGTAAAGTCGTTATAATCTTTTCTGCCATATGTCTGGCCACCTGTCTCTACAGCGTATATGATATTACGCAAAACTTCTTTTTGAACAGCTGACAAAGTACCGTTAACAACCTCTGAAAGGTTATCGCCATCAAATTCAGTAACATTAGATAATGTAAAGAACTGTGTTGCACCACCTGTGTATGTCTTTATAAGAACATTACTTCCAACCTCAGAACCGGCAACATCAAGAACGCATTCTCCGTCACACGCAGGCTCGAGGAAATATTGACCATCTTTAAGATGGATGAACCATCTTTGTGACTCGCTGTTGTCGCTGCCTGAAACAAATACATTAACATCATTTGCACAGCTGCCATCAACTGCGAGAACAAGTCCGTTATAAGCACTTGAAATCTTGTAGCTGCCATCAGACATACGTACAAAGTGGAATGTCTGTTTCTTAGAAGATGCATTAGCAGAACCAAGTACAACATTTAATCCCGAAACATTAAGATTCAAGCCTGTATTAATATTTGTAATCTGAGCAATAAATCCTGTGCCTACATTCTCATTACGAACCGAATCAAGATAAGTAGATTTTTTAATTGAGAATTGTTGAGCAGTTGTGTTGTTAGCTGTATAAATGTAAATATTTGTCAAATCATCTGTAGACGCTGCAAATATATCAAGGGCACAATCAGGTGCGCATGCAGGGATTAATGTGTAATAGTTACCGCTTACTGTAATATACCATTTTTGTCCAGCCGAACCGTCAGCGTCTGCTATTGATACGTTAGCGCCGGAAACACTTGAGCTACCATCAACTGAAAGTACTTGACCTGTTTTTTGGTTAGTAATGATATAACTCTTATCAGCCTGACGTGCAAAATGCCAGAACTGTGCGGGAGCTGTGCTTTCTTTATATAAAACTACGTTTGTATCTACAAGTGACAAGCCTTTATTTTCTACTAATGCTGTACCGATCTTAGCATAGAAATCTGTACCGATATCTGCATATGAGTTTGTCGGAACAACCGGTGTAGGTGTAGGAGCTTGTGTAGGTGTAGGTGTAGGCGCTTGTGTAGGCTTCTGTGTAGGTGTAGAAGTAGGCTTCTGTGTAGGTGTAGAAGTGGGCGCCTGTGTAGGTGTAGAAGTAGGCTTCTCTGAAGATGCAGGTGCACTCGGCTCAGGAGTTGTCTCTACAACCTGTGTAATTTCGAATTTGAATACTTGTGAATCCTGTGAAGTGTATGTACTGTTGTTAACATTTGTTAATGCAGCAGGCGAACCGCTTGCAACAGTCAATACGCATGCGGGAGATACAAGCGAACGAAGTATATATCCCTTTGAAGAACCATCTTTTTTAAATGTCTCATATATGTTCCATCTTTGAGCATTACTGTCGTTACTCTCGTATATTTGAATATTAGCACCGGAATTCTTTGAAGCTTCTGCAACATCAAGTACAAGTCCGTTCTTCGTATTTGTTATTTTATAGCTGCCGTCTGCTTGTTGCTCAAAATGCCAAATTTGAGCCGGAGCTTCACTGGGTGTATAAGCTATAACATTTGAATCAGAAAGCGACAAATTCAAAGTAGCATTTGTAAGCTGAATTCTCGCATAAAAATCTTTATAAATTGTTGTTGACTTAGCAGTATAACGAACAACACTATCAACGAAAGCTCCGTTACTGCCAAAATGTTTAACAGCATTTATACGATTCTGTTTTATTTCTTCAAGTGTGTCGCCACCACCGAAGGCTGCATTCAAATCACCGTTTTGTGATATGTAATCTTTGATGTTGAAAAGAGGGCTGCCTTGTCTGCCTTCAGCAAAACCGTTATCAATGAAGTGATCATAAAGGTTTTCAGCATTTTTACCAAAATATGCATCAGCAGCAACATCAGGGTTCTTTGCTGCATAGTAATCAGGATCAAAAACTACGCCTTGAACATTTGAAGGAATAAAGTCATTTTCATTATAAATGCCGCCTACAGAATCACCTGTTGTGTAATTCGGGCTACAAATATAAACTACTCTTGAGCTTGAGATATCATATGTCTTATCTGAACAGCAACCACCGTCTGTCGCAAAATATGCTGAACTTGTATTACCCTCTATGGTATAGAGTGTATTATTTGAGAAGCCTGTTACAATACCTACGTGGTTAACAGTTCTGCCGCTTTCAGCACCTGATGCTGAAAGGAAATATACAATGTCACCTGGGAGAGGAGTATACTCGCCTCGTTGTACAGATGACCATGTATGTGCTCTGCCCGCTTTTTTGAAATGTTGTACTTGAGTCTCAGTATATTGATCATAATCTACTATACTCTCACTGATACCGGCATTATATGCACACCAAGAAACGAACATAGCGCACCATTGAACGCTGTTGTACCATGACACGCCTACGTAAGAGCCGTACCATCTACCATACTCTGTATAGTTATTGCCTCCGGCAACCTCACCGGAATACTTGCCACTCTTTTCACCTTCTTGGTATCCGATTTGTGACTTAGCTACATTGACAATATCTACTCTTTGATTTCCCGTAAGTTGAACATTTGTCAAATTAGTGTAATATCTTCCTGATTGATATGATGACGATCCACTGTATGAAACTGCTTCAGATCTTACAGGAAACATTGTCACGCACATTGCAACGACCAAGAGGGTTGCAATGATAACATTGATTTTCCGTTTCATGCGGAAATACCTCCTTTAAAAAATATAAAATTTTTCCACTGTTAACTCCCTATGTAATACACTTAGGCATTCTTATAGCTTTGGCTAAATTTTACACCTTTAAAAATTATTAGTCAAGCTAAAACATTGACAAAATAAATAAATAATACGATAATTGGCGCATACCAATTTTAAAGGGGACTACTGTTTTGTTTATAATAAACTTTATCATAAAAACAATAAATTTAATCTCAGGAATAATAAGTGACTTGTTTAAATACAAAAGCATCTACGCAGTAGCCGGTTTCTTTTTGACACGTAAATTTCCACCCGCCAAAAAGCAGCACAAATACGCTGTTCTCGTTGCCGCTCGCAACGAAGAAAAAGTCATCGGGCACTTGATTGACAGTGTTCGTGCCCAGGATTACCCCGCCGATTTGGTTACTATTTTCGTAGTAGCCGACAACTGCAGCGAAGATGACCACACTGCGGAAATTGCCCGCGCTAAGGGTGCTTTTTGCTACGAAAGGCACGATACAGAGCACAAAACGAAAGGTTTTGCATTGCAATTTCTCGTTGAATGTATAAGAAAAGATTTTGGTATTGATGCTTTTGAGGGTTATTTTGTTTTTGATGCCGACAATTTGCTTAAAGAAGATTTTATTTCTCGCATGAATGAGTCTTTTGACGCGGGCGAAAAAATAATTACTTCATATAGAAACACAAAGAATTTCGGTGATAATTGGATTTCTGCATCATACGGTATACATTGGCTCAGAACTGTACGTTACGAGCACAGAGCACGCTCTTTCTTTCATTTAGCAACAAGAATTCAAGGTACCGGTTTTCTTTTTGCGCACGAAGTTATTAAAGACGGTTGGAATTATACGAGTTTAACAGAAGATCGTGCATTTTGTGCAGATGCCGTTGCAAACGGATATAAAATTTCTTTTAATAACGCGGCTGAGTTTTTTGACGAGCAGCCTGTTGATATTAAAATTGCAATGCGTCAGCGTATTCGCTGGGCAAAAGGTCATTTGCAAGCTTTTGTTGAAACAGGCGGCAAACTATTTTCACATATTTTTGTAACACACGGTGCAGCGAATAAAATGGAGGCGAGCGCCAAAGGCATTTCCGTAGAGGACATACCGAAGTGGAAAAGATTTGTAAATAACATCAGGCTTCGTTTTATGAGTTTTGATATGCTTGCGATAGTTTATCCGCGCTCAGTAGTGTCATCTTTTAAGAAGGTAATCATTTTTATATTGCGTTCGATTTTAATATACGGTGGTGCGCTTTATGTTACGACAAACTTTGCGCCGGGGCTTTTTAAGGCCGTTTTGTCATTTTTCGGACTTAGTATTGAGCCGAGCGGAACGGCGACGCAGGTTCTTTTGTTGTCTTTGTGTACATTTTTGTTTACCGTGAATACATATTTACTCAATATTTTGACGGCTGCTTATATTTTCATAATTGAACATAAGCGCATAGCACACATAGTTTGGTATAAAAAAGTGTGGTTTTGTATAACTTTCCCGATTTTTGGTTTAATTGGTAATTTGTCAACAATTATCGCGTTGTTCTCAAAAGTAGAATGGAAGCCCATCCCGCATAATGCGGCGATGAGCTTGAATGACGTTAATAATAAAAAACAAAAATCAAATAACGATAAGTGAGCTTGACAGCAAAGTAACTTCATCTGAGGCTACCGAAAGTATACCCCCTACTGTGCGGTATTTTATTTCGCTGCAGTCTTCAAGCTCTATGCGTACATCGCATGGTTTCAAAGCTGTAACAAACGGAACGTGTCCGGCAAGAACGGCCAAGTCGCCTTCGCAACCTCTTACATACAGAGCCGCCACATCACCTTGAAAGATATTTCCGTCGGGCGAAGATACTGTCAATTTATATGTTCTCATACTTTGCCTTTCTTTGCCTTCTCGATGGCCTCATCTATCGTACCTACAAAGAGGAATGCCGATTCGGGCAAATCATCATGCTTACCTTCAATAATTTCTTTAAAGCCTCTAATGGTTTCAGAAAGTGGCACGTACTTACCGGGGATTCCGGTGAATTTTTCGGAAACATCAAACGGCTGTGACAAAAATCTTTGTATTTTTCTTGCTCTTTGCACAAGAATTTTGTCATCGTCCGATAATTCATCCATACCCATTATCGCAATAATATCCATCAGTTCATTATATCTTTGTAATATTCTCTGAACTTCGCGGGCTACAAAATAATGTTCTTCTCCCAAAATTTCTGCTGATAAAATTCGGCTTGTTGATTCAAGAGGGTCAACAGCGGGATAAATACCTTGAGATGCAATAGAACGAGATAAAACAGTCGTAGCATCGAGGTGGGCAAATGTTGTTGCCGGCGCCGGGTCAGTAAGGTCATCCGCAGGTACATATACAGCTTGAACAGATGTTATTGAACCTTGCTTTGTTGAAGTAATACGCTCTTGAAGCGCGCCCATTTCCGTAGCCAAAGTCGGCTGGTAACCAACAGCAGACGGCATACGACCGAGCAACGCCGAAACCTCCGAACCTGCTTGTGTAAATCTGAAAATATTATCTATAAACAACAGAACGTCTTGACCTTCTCTGTCACGAAAATACTCTGCCATTGTAAGTCCGGAAAGTGCTACTCTCATACGCGCTCCGGGCGGCTCATTCATTTGTCCGTACACGAGCGAAGTATTTGCAATAACTCCCGATTGTTTCATTTCATTATATAAATCGTTACCTTCTCTGGTTCTCTCTCCAACACCGGTGAAAACGGACAAACCTCCGTGCTTTTTGGCAATGTTGTTGATAAGCTCCATAATCAAAACCGTCTTACCGACACCGGCGCCACCGAAAAGACCTATTTTACCGCCCTTTGAATAAGGGCAAATCAAATCTATTACCTTGATACCTGTTTCGAGTATCTCTGTAGAAGATGCAAGTTCGCTGTACTCGGGGGCAGGACGATGAATATCCCAACGCTCTGCCTCAGCAATTGCCGGGCCGTTATCAACAACATCTCCGAGAACATTAAAAATTCTTCCCAATGTATCACGACCGACGGGAACACTTATCGGTTTGCCTGTATCTGTAACATCCGTACCTCTTTTTAGTCCGTCAGTCGATGCCATGGCAATGCACCTTGCAGTGTTGTCTCCTATATGCTGTGATACTTCGACAGTTAATGTTCTTACTTTATCTCCTTCTCCTATAGGAACGGTTAATGCATTAAAAATAGGTGGTAATTCACCTTCTTCAAATCTAACATCCACAACCGGACCCATTACTTGAGAAACTTTACCAATATTATTAACTCCCAAGGTTATTTCCTCCTTTTATATGCCACTGCCGGCTACAATCTCTGTAATTTCTTGAGTAATCGCGCCTTGCCTTGCTCTGTTGTATGACAAGCGTAAACTTTCAAGCATTTCTCCGGCATTTTTGTCAGCGGAATCCATAGCCGCTCTTCTTGCCGCTACCTCGGAGGCAAAGCTTTCTTTTACCAAAGCTGCCAATACTCCGGCAACATATTCTTTTACTACTGAATTTAATATTTCCAGCTCGTCAGGCTCAAAAATAACGCTGTTTTGCTTCTCTGTACTTTTTACAAGAGGCAAAAGTTGTGTAATTATCGGCACTTGCGACAGTGCGGAAATGTACTTTGTGCTTACAACATAGAGAGCGTCAAACTTTCCGTTTGCAAAATCATCACATTGCTGTGATGCTATGTCGTATGCCTTTTGAGTTTCAAAATGCTCTGATGAGCAAAAAGGCTTATCATAGCGATCGCAGGCACGTTTACCTATTGCAATAATCTCCGCATCCGAATAGTCTTTCATAAAGCGAAATATATTCGCATTATAACCGCCCGCCATGCCTTTATCTCCGGCAACCACGATAATACGATTTCTGTTTGTACCGCGATTTTGCATATACGGACTTTTATGACATTCTGCACATGATGTCAATGCCGCCATTGTTTTATCAAGGGCAGCACGATACTCTCTGCCATGCATCATGTTTTCTGTTGCTCGGCGTATTTTAGACGAAGCAACCAATCCCATGGCTTTTGTAAGATGCATTGTAGAATCAACACTTTTTATTCTGTTTCTGAGCGTTTTAATGTCTTGACTCATTTATTGCTTTCTCCATCATTTCAATGTCACAGTCTTCAAAAAAGCCTTCTTCAAACCTTTTAATCAACTCAGGATACTTTTGATTAAGCACTTCATATAGTTTTTTCTCGTATTTTTTAACGTCTTTAACGGGTATATCATCCAAAAATCCATGTATAACCGCATAAATAATTACTACTTGGCAACCTACAGGCACAGGAGAATTTCTGTCTTGTTTTAAAACCTCTACAATTCGGTCTCCCAAAGCAAGACGAGCCTTGGTATCTGCATCGAGGTCACTGCCGAATTGCGAGAAAGCCTGCAACTCTCTGTACTGTGAGTATAAGAGTTTTAATTCTCCCGACACTTTTTTCATTGCTTTAAGCTGTGCCGAGCCACCTACACGACTTACGGAAATACCGGGGTTTATAGCCGGCATTACGCCTGCATGGAAAAGCTCTGTTTCAAGGAATATCTGACCGTCTGTAATTGAAATTACATTTGTAGGGATATAGGCAGATACATCTCCGGCTTGAGTTTCTATAAGAGGAAGTGCAGTAATTGAACCTCCGCCGTATTCAGGTGCCACACACGCAGCACGCTCCAAAAGGCGTGAATGTAAATAAAATACATCTCCGGGATAAGCTTCTCTGCCGGGTGGTCTTCTGATAAGTAACGATAGTGCTCTGTATGCAACGGCATGTTTTGACAAATCATCATAAATAATAAGGACATCTTTACCCTTTTCTCTGAAATATTCTGCCATGGCACAGCCGGAATACGGTGCTATATATTGAAGAGGTGCGCTCTCTGATGCAGAGGCCGATACAACAATTGTATTTTCCATAGCTCCGTTAGCGGTAAGTTCGTTTACCAATCTGACTACCGAAGAATTCTTTTGTCCAATAGCCACATAAATACAAATAACTCCTGTATTCTTTTGATTTATAATTGTATCAATGGCAATTTCGGTTTTACCGGTTTGACGGTCTCCGATAATAAGCTCTCTTTGACCACGACCGATAGGAATCATACTGTCAATCGCTTTTATACCTGTTTGAAGCGGCACGGAAACGCTCTTTCTCTCAATAATGCCCGGTGCCTCCGACTCAGCCGGTCTCGTTTCGGTACATTCTGCAGGGCCTTTGCCGTCTATGGGTTTACCAAGTGCATCAACAACTCTTCCCAAAAGAGCCTCTCCAACAGGAACAGATAATACATTTCCTGTCCTTTTTACTTTTGTACCTTCTCTTATATCGTAGTTATTAGAAAGAATGGCTACGGAAATTGTCTCTTCTTCAAGATTTTGCGCCAAACCGAAACTACCGTCATCAAACTCCAAAAGCTCGCTTGCCATACAATCTTTTAAGCCAAAAACCTTGGCAATACCATCACCGACAAGTATAACGGTACCATTTTCTTTCATTTCAATACGTGAACGGTATTGCTTAATTTGTTCTTTTATTATATTGCTGATTTCTTCACTTTTGCCATTCATTTATTAATCACCTTCTTAATGTCGTCCAAACGACTCTTAACACTGCCGTCATACAACTTGCCGTCTATCTCCACAGTAATACCGCCCATAAGCTTTTTGTCTACCGAGCACTCAAGAACTACCTTGTACCCTGATATTTTTTCAAGACGAATTTTAAGATTTGACTTTTCTTCGTCCGAAAGCGCGACAGCACTGCACACAAATGCCACTGTTTCTCTCACTGACTCTTTATAAAGCTTCTCATACTCCTCTTGGCACAAAGCCAATTCGGAAAGCACGCCTTTTTCACACATAAGCAATATAAAATCAGTTAATATTGGCGAAAATCTGTCACCCAACGCAACTTTTAACAAATCTATACGTTCTTTTTTAGGCAGTGTGGGCGCTGACAACAAATCAACATATTCAGTATTATTCACAAAAATTTCTGTTAATTCTTTTAATTCTTCGTTTGTCTTTTCATCAGAAGACAACTCAAATAAAGCAGTAGCATAGCCCTTATGCATTTCCGCCACTACTATCACCTACTTCATTTATAAAAGAATCAATCAATACTTTATGGTCTTCTTTATTAATTTCCCTATCAAGCATTTTTTCAGCCAACGCAACAGAAATGTCAGTTACTCTTGTTTTTATTTCCATTTCTGCTTTTTTACGTTCAGCCTCTGCCTCATTTTGAGCGTTTTTGATAATCAGCTCGGCTTTATCATTCGCTTCGGAAACAATATTCTCTTTCACTCTTTGAGCTTCTGTTTCAGCTTCTTTGATAATAACATCTGCATCATCTTTCACCGCAAGAAGTTTTTCATGAATTTCCTTTTGGTCAGTTTCGGCAGAAATTCTGGCAACATCTGCAGCCTCATACTGTTTATCTATACTTTCACGCCTTTGTGCCAAAACATTTTTAAGAGGCTTATATAAGAAATGCTTTAAAATAAAGAACAGAATCACAAGATTGGCAAGAGATATTAATATCGACCAAATATTTACTGTGATAATATCAAGTGTTTGCACTTTTTACACTCTCCAACTTCTTATATCGCACTTATGAGAACATCAACCATTATGCCGGGAGCTACAAAAATAAGCAAAATAGCAATTACCAAAGCATACAAACCTGTTGTTTCTGCGATAGCACATCCCATTATCATTGTAGAAGTAACGGCACTTTTGCTCTCAGGCTGTCTGCCTATTGCTTCACACGCTTTTGCAACTGCCTGACCTTCACCTATTCCGGGGCCTATACCGGCAATCATTGCAATTCCCGCACCCAATGCGCAACATCCGAGAATAATACCGATAGCAAGTTCTAACATTTTAATTACCTCCATTAAGTTTCTTCAACTTTTTTAATTCTTTTTTCTTTCTTCTGATTTCAAATTCATCTATATTAAAAGCTCCGCTTACATACATCATTGTAAGCATCGCAAAAATATATGCTTGTAAACATCCGCTGAAAATATCAAAGTACACAGAAAGTACCGCGGGTATTCCGATTTGCAAAAATGGTATTTCGCCTAAGACTCCGGGAAGATTTCCCAATAAAAGAGCAGACAAGCCTTGAAGTCCCGCACTCACCAAGACAGAAACAACCACACCTGAAATGATATTTCCGTAGTGTCTGAATGTCATCGATACGGGTGTTGCCACTTCATTTATTATATTTAAAGGAAGCATGCCTATAGGATCGCAAAAACCTTTTACATAACCTAACGGACCGCATTTAAATCTGTAATAAGTTATTATACCGGCTACCGCTATAGCCCATCCCGCAATAATGTTGATATCGGATGTCGGCGGATAAAGTCCGAAAAGTGACAACAGGCTCGAAAAAGCTGACAAAGCAATAACTGTTGCTATAAACGGGGCAAAATTCGCGAAAGCTTCACCCATATTTCCGTTAACAAGCTTCTCGGTCTGCTCAACTACCCACTCGAGCAAAAGTTGTCTTTTGGTTTGTGCTTTAGCTGTTAATCCATGCGTTAAATAGAGACACAGGAAAAATATTGCAATTACTACCGCCCATGAATTTATTTGTGCTTCTGTGATATACAATTTTTGAATAGGCATATCCACAGTAATATAAATTTGTGCCCCTGTAAGTGAAATGCCTTCAGATGGCGCTTTTGTGAGAACTTTAAGAATAATCGCACCTAAAATTGGCAGAATCATGCATAAAAGCAAAGCAATGTCAACGATTTTAAATTTTAATTTTTTGGTATTATTACTCAACTGTATCGTCGCCATCCTTTTTAAGAGATTCCTTTTCGTTCTTTTTGATAAAAGCAGCACGGAACATTACTGCTATGCGTGGAAAAAACAACGAAATCAAAACTGCCCATTTGTTAAAATACGGCAATGCCACACCTAATACAGCTATCAAAAGAAGCATCAGCATACGAAGTGATTGTGACATACGAATGACTGTTTTTGCATCTTTTTCATCTGCTTTGTTTACTGCGGATACAACACCCAGGCACATAAGATAAAAATTAAGAACCGCAGCTGCTGCGCCTAAGAGGTTTCCCGTAGATACGGTCCAGTTCCATTTCCCTATAATAAAAAAAACGCAGTGCAATAGGGCACTTAATATAAGTGTCCACAAAACAACATACATAGTTTCTTTTTTTACAACAGGATCTGTCTTTTTCATTTTTATCCTCAATTATCATTAATTAACATTAATCTTCAAATGCCAATTTGATTCCCATATCTGTAATTTTTTTACAGTAATCGGCAATTCTTGCGGGTTTATAGTCGTATACTCTGTGACCGTCAAAACCAACGCTGAGTCTTACGCCGGATTTGCGTATAATTTCTTGTTGCTCCTCACTTTCAAAGAATCTGAGCATATAGCCGTGTTCTCTGCCACCGTGAATGGAGTCGAGATTTACGTTCATTTCCCAGAAAATGTTTTCTTCTGCCATTCTGGAAAAATATTCCAACGGATCTGCGCCTATATTTGCAACATGTCTGAACAAGTCTGTGTGTGCTACACCTGCAGGGCAACCGCATCTTTTAGCAAAAGCAAAAAGGTCACCGCCTGTTATTGAATTATCTCCGTGGTCAACGTGTTCTATGAGACAATAATCAAAAAATGATATATCTGCGCTTTCAGGAAGCGGCACTCTGTTTTGTTTTACTGTACCAATCTCAATACCGCGCAAAATTTTAATCTTACCTGCATATTTATCTTTTATAAGATTAATATGGTCGTAATATCTCTTGAGTGTTCTTTCATATTCGTGCTTTATCTCAGGGATATTGCTGAAATAAACGTCTGTTCTTTGGTCACCTACTCCGTAGTTATGGTCTGTAATACCGAGAAGCTCTATACCTCCGTTAATAGCTGCTTCAACAACTTCTTCAGGTGTGTCTGCACCGCAAAAAGAATAATATGTATGTGAATGTAAATCTTGAATCATTTCGCCACTTCCTTATTATATTTTTAGATAGTATACAACAACAAGGTGTAAAACTCAATAAAAAAAGGAAGCAATGTATCTTTTACTAATATTTTATTTTTTCTTGCTTCGCACAACATTCAGTAACACATATATTGCAATAAGTGAAACAGTCGTCGCCCCGAGAACAACATACATTACCGGTATGCTTACTTTGTTTTCAAAAAAATACAAATTACAGTCTATAGCGTCTCTTAATCCATCGACAGCTTCAGCAGGCAACCCGGCGTCAGACATTTCCGTCAAAGCGCCGTTCATGGAGTGATTGCGTACAAGCGATGTGCCGTAAGTGCCCGGCAAGAAAGAAATAACTTTTTGCAAACCCGGCGAAAAAGATGATATCGGCATGTATGCACCACAAATAAATCCGTATCCGGCACTCATAATTGTACCGACTGCAGCAATCTGTCCCTGTGATGATAAGAATATATTAATTACACTCGAAAGTGCTGTACCGAACATCACGAGTAAAAATATATCAAAAGCCAATAAAAGCACATCTGCAACCGATAAATACCATCCTATGCTTGCTACATAAGCACAGCATATTGCCATAGCTGCATAACAAATTATCAAAGTTGATACTAAAGTAGCAAAATAATAACTAAGTGCAAGAACAGATTTTTTCACAGGGGAAACTGCCAAATCTTTTATTGTGTCATTTGCTTTATCTTGCACCATAAGCATATTTGAAGAAAACGCAACGGTCACACAAGACACTGCAAGAATGGACGACATCAATTGTCCACCCACAAGACCGTTCATTAAATTTTCTGCCAATGTAAAACCCTCAGGCAGCCCCATCATAAAGCTATCTTTGTAAACATTTCCCAAAAATGTTGCATAGAGCACAAGCAATATCGCAGGCGTTATAAGAGAAGTAAAAAACATCCCTTTATCTTTAAAAAACAATATAATATTTCTTCTTGTTAATTCTTTAAATTGTTTCATTTCTCCTCGCCTCCCGTCAATGCTTTGCCTGTAACCGATAAGAAAACATCATCCATTTTGCCCTTTGTTATCTCAAAATCTTTAAATACCTCAGGATTTTTTATAATCAGCTCCGCTGCTACCGCAGTATTAGGAACTGACAGACGAAACGCATCTCTTATTTTCTCATAATCTGCACCGAGTGTTTTCACTGCTTCCTCTTCAACTCCGTAGAGAGTAATAAAGTCGCCCGTATATTGATTTTTAAGCTCTAACGGTGTGCCTGATGCAACCAACTTTCCGCTGTCCAAAATAACAACATAATCTGCATCAGCGGCTTCCTCCATATAATGCGTAGTAAGAAACACCGTCATATTTTCATTTTTTCTGAGGTTATCAATAACTTTCCAAATAATTTGGCGCGTTTGCGGGTCAAGTCCCGTCGTAGGCTCATCAAGTATAAGAATTTTCGGTCTGTGCAAAAGCGCTCTTGCAATATCAATTCTTCTGCGCTGTCCCCCTGAGAGCTTACCAACTGTTCTCTTGAGTAAATCCTCAAAAGATAACATTTTACTCAGCTCCTCAAGTCTCTTACGGAAATCTTCTCCCGTAATACCGTACAGTGCCGCTCTGCTTCTCAAGTTTTCTTTCACGCTCAGAGATTGGTCCAATACGGAATTTTGAAAAACTACTCCCAGTTTTGTTTTAGTACCTGCTACATCAGACTCGAGAGCACTCCCATCTATTATCACCGTACCCGAATCTTTTGCAAGCTGTCCGCAAATAATATTAATCGTTGTAGATTTACCTGCGCCGTTCACACCTAAGAAAGCAAAAAGCTCTCCCTCTTTAACGCAAAAGGACAAATCCTGCACAGCCTTAACATCGCCGAAGGATTTATATAAATTTTTGATTTCAATGATTTTTTTCATGCTCTATCCCCCTCAAATTTTACTCAATATCAAGTTCCGGAGGTACATCAATCTGATCCGAAACATATTTGCCGTTCTTTTTTCTCTGCCTTACACATTCAGTAAGAAGATATTCGATCTGTCCATTAACAGAACGGAAATCATCCTCAGCCCACGCGGCTATTGCCGCGTAGAGCTGAGGCGACAATCTTAATGGGACTTGTTTTTTTTGTGAATCATTCACTTTAATCACCCATCTTAAACTAATTAATAAAGAGAACCTGAATTAACTACCGGCTGTGCGTCGTGATTTCCGCACAATACAACGAGAAGATTTGAAACCATAGCTGCTTTTCTTTCTTCATCAAGATGTACAACTTGATTTTCATTAAGTCTTTCAAGAGCCATCTCAACCATACCAACAGCACCGTCAACAATCATTTTACGTGCGTCGATTATAGCAGAAGCTTGCTGTCTCTGGAGCATTACGGCTGCAATCTCAGGAGCATATGCAAGATAAGTAATTCTTGCTTCAACAATCTCAATGCCTGCATTTTGAACTCTTTCTTGAATCTCAGCTCTGATACGGTCTGCGACAACTTCGCTCGAACCTCTTAAGCTACCCTCATCTGCAATACCGTCACCTGTTGTATCAACATTTGGTGCTACATCGTAAGGATAAAGTCTTACAACATTTCTCAATGCACTGTCACACTGGAGCGATAAAAACTCTTTGTAGTTATCTACATTAAACACAGCTTTTGCAGTATCAACAATTCTCCATGTAACAGCAATACCTATTTCAATAGGATTTCCGAGGCAGTCGTTGATTTTTTGTCTGTTATTATTAAGCGTCATGATTTTGAGCGAAATTTTGTTGTTTACAATCTCGACTCCTTGTTTTGCGGCTGCGGAAATCTCATGCTTCGTCACATCGCCGCTCTGATTGAGCTTTGTTTTTGCAGCCGGATTAAACGCAGTACAGAATGGATGTACAAAATAAAATCCGTCATTTTTAAGTGTACCTACATATTTACCGAAAAGTGTAAGCACCAAAGCTTCTTGAGGTTTGAGAACTTTAAATCCTGCTGTAAGTATAAAAAAGAATACCATTAACAAAATTGATAAAATAAGAAGCGGTACACCAAAATACTCATCCCCTTCACTAATACACATTCCGCCTATAACTATACCTGCTATAGAAAGTAATACACCGAATATTATCACAAACAACATTGCCATACCGTTTTTCTTTTTTTCTAAAACTATTTCTTTCATCTTAAAAATCTCCTTTGAAATATTTATGATATCAAAATAATATCACTTTAATTTAAGACTGTCAACGATAAATTTTAGTACCGGCAGATTTTCTGTTGTTTTTTGAAATTTCCACTGAAAATTTTAAGTCCAGCATATATTTTTTCTGTTCTTTTTACGTTTTTTAACAGAATACTCCAATTGCCTCCAACAAAAATTCTGTTGTTTTCCGAGATTTTCACTGAAAAATTTAAGTTCACCGGAAAAACTTTCTGTCATTTTTACTGTTTTTAACAGAAAGCTCAAGAGATTTTCTGTTGTTTTTTGAAATTTCCGCTGAAAATCCCACTGCCAAAATTTTGCTTGTATCATTTAATCATATTATCACAAAATACCATTGAAATAATTAACGAATTTGAGGTGTTGATTTTGAAAAACAAATCCATATTTGCTAAAAGAAAACACGACCTTTCATATATAACCGTTATGATAATTACAGTATTGGTTTTATCTTTTGCCGCAGCCCTTTTGTATGATTATGGCAGTAATTTAGAAAGCAGACAAATCGACGAAAGCGGAGTAGATGCGGCAAACTTTCCGTCTGTACAAGAAGTGTTGTCTAAAAGAGGGTCTTACGGCAGTGAGGTCACTGCGATACAAAAAAAACTAAAAAACTGGGGATATTACACAGGCTCGATAGATGGGATTTACGGTAGCCGTACAGAGTCTGCGGTTCGTTATTTCCAACGGAAAAACGGGCTCGTGGTTGATGGTATTGCCGGCAAAAAAACATTAGCTGCAATGGGAATACAGAGTTCGTCATCGTCTTCATCATCGGCAAGCAGTTCTGCGGGCGGCTATTCTTCAAGCGATTTGAATTTGATTGCAAGAGCAGTTTACGGAGAGGCACGCGGGGAACCATATATGGGACAAGTTGCAGTCGCGGCTGTGATTTTAAATCGTGTGAGAGATTCTCGATTTCCGAAAACTGTAGCCGGTGTTGTTTATCAGGCAGGTGCGTTTGATGTTGTCGCAGACGGACAAATTAATCTAACTCCTAATGATACTGCCTATAAAGCCGTGAAAGATGCAATGAACGGTTGGGATCCGACTTACGGATGTTTGTACTACTACAATCCTAAAACAGCTACTAACAAATGGATTCGTTCGCTTCCCATATCGACCACAATCGGCAGTCATGTTTTTTGCAGAGCAAAGTAAATACAAAAACGGTGCAACCTCGATTTGAGATTGCACCGTGATTTTAATTTTTTAAGGCTTAATATTAATCTTTTCTATTTTATCAAAGTCTATCGGGAAAGAAAGGACTTGCGTGCCTTGCCAACCTGTAACAACGTGGTGTTTAACGCCTATATCAAGCATCCATTCACGAACTTCAAGAGTGCGCAAATTTCCGTTTATATTATCAAACACCCACTGCGGAGAAGGCCACAAGCAAAGTTTAGGATTAATTGTCGCATAAACATCTTTGTCAACTCCGTTTTGTCCGTGGTGAGCCATTTGAACAACATCACTTTTTATACTTTCGCCGTATTTTTCTAAAAGTCTGTTGCCTTCAGGTATAAATGCGTCGCCTAAAAACATTACAGTTTGATTGTCAATTGTTGCTCTGAAAATAAGAGAAGTATCGTTAATGTTGCGTTCGATTTCTTCATCGGTTACAGTTAATAATACTTCAAATTTCACTCCGTCAACTTCAACAGTATCTCCGGCAAATATATTTTTACCGTTAGTTTTTGCAAATGCGCCGTCTCCGAAGAATCTATCATATGCTTCTTGAAGTCCGTCATAAAGAAATGCAAATCTGCCTGTTTCTACTTTTCCCATGAATTCTCTTGAAGCAAAATTGAAGTATACATTTTTTACAATAATTTCTTTGCTCTTATCCTTACCGATTGTTATAAACTCATTAACATGGTCATCATGCATATGCGAGAAGAACCACGCATCAATCTCCGGCACTTCTTTACCGCTGATTTTTTGAAGTTCTTTGTATAAATAGCCGCAATTTTCCGATGCTACTCCACCGCCATCAATAACAATTATTTTATCATTTTTTGTCTTTATCACATAACAATTCATCAGCATAATGCTGTCCGGTGTTATTTGATACAATAAATTACCCATAAAAACAACTCCTTACATAACTCTCTCTTAAATAATCAAAATATATGTACATTATATAACATTGTATATTTTATAGCAAACTGAAATAAAAGAAATGAACGCAAGTTAATAAATTTCTTTTTTTGATACAAATGTGCTAATATAGCACGTTTTTCATATGATTTTTGTGCATAATATACACAAAACTACAAAAAGGAGAATTTTATGAGCAAGCGAAAAAAATTACCAACAAACAATATCTGTGGCAAATGGATTCGCTATGTACGTAAAGGCTTATACGGTAAAAATCACCCTAAAATGACGCAAGAAGAACTTACTGCAAAGCTTCAAATTTTAGGATTAAAAATTGATCGTACTGCTTTAAGTCGTATCGAAAGTGGTACAAGAGTTTTGTCAGATATAGAAGTTTATTGTTTTGCTTATGTCCTTAAAGTACCTTTTAATTTCTTATACTTCGGTCCTGATGAAGAAATGCCTCCAATTTCGGAGCTTACTGCGTTAATCGCTGACGAAGATTAACAACCAGCAAAATTACAGCTACTCGCCTCGGGCAGCTTAAATACCACAACGCATTCATACCCAAAACCGCCTGTTTTTCGGACGGAACGCCGGTAGCTTGCAGTTTTTGTACCCAAAACCGCCTGTTTTTCGGACGGAACGCCGGTGGCTTGCAGTTTTTGTACCCAAAACCGCCTGTTTTT
>JBGVNN010000024.1:0-189286 GCA_045125595.1 Candidatus Egerieisoma sp. | reverse complement strand
GCCTCATATATTTCCTTTTACAACGAACAACGTCCTGCGTATTCTTTGAACTATTTGACACCTAAACAGTATCGTGAATATTTTTCAAATTCTATGGTGATTAATTAAAAAATGTGTCTACTTTTTGTTGACTAGTGCATTTGAAGTATTTTCTCCGAAAATATCTGCTTTTGTGGGAGAAAAACTTTCAACCCAATTAACTTCTTTATTTCCCGACACCATTACAGCCTTCAAAAATATAATATCTATTAGGAGGTGCAATATGAATTACTATACAATGGCACTGCTTGCCACATTGGGAACATGGCTCGTCACAGCCCTCGGTGCGGCAACCGTTGTCTTTTTTAAATCACAAAATCAAAGAAATTTAAATATTATGTTAGGCTTCGCATCAGGAGTAATGATAGCCGCCAGTTTTTGGTCACTTTTACAGCCCGCCATCGAACAGGCAGAAAAAGCCGGCAGCTTACCCGCATATTTCGTAGCATCAACAGGTTTTCTCTCAGGAGCTATATTTATGTGGATTTCAGATAAAGTCGTATCCTTTGCACGAAAAAGAGCCGACAGCGATCAAACACAATCCAACAGTCATCTGCAACGCATCATCATGCTCATACTGTCAATTACACTTCACAACATACCCGAAGGGCTCGCAGTAGGTGTCGCTTTCGGTGCTCTTCAAAATAATTCCACTACGGAAAGTTTGGCGGGAGCCATTTCTGTCGCAGTAGGTATCGGGTTGCAAAACTTTCCGGAAGGAGCCGCCGTTTCCGTACCACTCAGAAGAGAAGGATATTCAAGAAAAAAATGCTTTTTTCTTGGTCAACTCTCCGGAATGGTAGAGCCACTCGCAGGCATAACGGGAGCCCTGCTCGTCGTATATATCAAGGCAATTCTGCCCTACGCTTTATCCTTCGCAGCAGGAGCAATGATATTAGTTGCCGTGCATGAATTGATCCCCGAGTGCCAACAAAATAAAGAAGCCCAACCATATATTGCCACCACAGGAATCGTTTTAGGCTTCACGGTAATGATGCTGTTAGATGTAATGTTAGGATAAGACTACTTGCGGTGCTTTACAATAATATGAAATTATGATATTTTTACAACAAGCATTAAAGCAGGGAGGCAAATCGGGATTATGTCAGAAAATATAAAAATAAATGTATCAGTTGTTTCAGCAGTGAATTACTCTCTGCAACAAAACAAAACACATTTGATACAATCATTTAAAATAGAAAACAAAACAAACATCGCATATGAAGATGTGGAGATAAAAATAACATCTTCACCTAATATAATAATCCCATACACAAAGCATGTAGATTGCCTACCTGCAAACAGCACTTTTGCTGTTAAAGACGCAGAACCGATTCTTGATGCAGATTATCTCGCAAGCCTTACGGAATCGGTTGTTGTATCACTTCTGTTTACGGTTACAACAAAAAATACCGAAACAAACGAAGAAGTAATTCTCACAACAGAAAATATACAAATTACGGCATATGCATTTGATGAGTGGCAAGGTTCAGGCTTTTATCCCGATATTATCACAGCTTTTATCACACCAAATCATCCCGAAATCACAAAATTGAAAGCGCGCGCCGCACAGCTTATGGAGAAGTGGAGTGGTTCACCATCATTCAGTGCATATCAAACACAAGACCCAAACAGAGTTTTGATGCAAGCCGCAGCCTTCTACGGAGCAATTCAAGAACAAAATATTATATATTCGGTATCCCCTGCCGGCATGGACAGCGTAGGACAAAGAGTAAGACTTTGCGATACTGTAATGCAACAAAAAATGGCAAACTGCCTCGAATTAACATTAATTTTCGCAGCTTGTCTCGAATCGGCAGGGCTTAACCCGATTCTCATAATGGAGAAAAATCATATTTTCCCCGGAGTATGGCTTGAAGATAAAACATTTCCCGAGACAATACAATATGACATTTCAGCTGTAACAAAACGTCTCGCAGTAGGCATAAATGAAATTGCAGTATTTGAAAGTACTCTGGCAGTAGCCGGAGAGAGCACAAGTTCCTTTGACAATGCTAAAGAAGCGGCAGAGAAAAAACTCACGGGCAATAATAATTTTGAGTATATTATTGATGTTAAAAGAGCTCGTTTATGCGGTATTTCTCCACTTCCGCACAGAATTGCTACAGAAAACGGCTGGTACATCGACAGACCCGCATTGAGCGAAGAAAAACTCACCGAAGCACCGAAAGAGATAACTTCCGCAGGTGATATTCTCCGCACTACAACGACACAAGAAGAAATAACCTCTCCCAAAAAAGCACAATGGGAGCGCAAATTACTCGATTTAGGTTTGAGAAATGCCCTCATAAATATGCGTTTATCAAAAACAACCGTGCCTGTTTTAACACCATCATTAGACGAGCTTGAAAACGCCCTCTCCGACAAAGGTGACTTTTCTATACAGCCACGCCCGCAAAGCTACGATGTGGCACAAGTCAATATAACTTTTGAAAACATACACGATTTAGGCAATATAAAAGAACTTATAAAATCAGATTTTAAAGAAAACAGATTACACTCAACATTAAGTGAAACAGAGTTGCCTAAAGCTGTAAAAGAACTTTACAGAGCCTCAAAAACAGCTCTTGAAGAGAACGGAGCAAACACACTTTATCTCGTATTGGGAATACTTCGTTGGTTTGAAACGAGCCAAAGTACAAAAGCGCGCTATGCACCCGTAATGATGATACCAATAGAAATGGTGCGCAAAAGTGCAACACAAGGTTATATAATAAGACTTCGCGATGATGAGCCTCATGTAAACATCACAATGCTTGAAAAAATGAAGCAAGACTTCGGTATTGAAGTTAACGGGCTCGATCCGCTTCCTGTGGACGAGCACGGCATTGATGTACGAAAAGTCCTCACTATCATTCGCTCAGCAGTAATGAATCAGCCAAAATGGGATGTGCTTGAGTCAGCATATCTCGGTATATACTCATTTTCACAATTCGTAATGTGGAACGACATCAAAAACCGTTCCGACGATTTGGCAAGAAATAAAATTGTCAAAAGTCTTATGGACGGCAAACTCGCTTGGGATGCCGCAGACATGGAAATAGGAAATAAAGTCCCCGAAGACAATGTTTTCCTCCCCTTGCCTGCCGACTCATCACAACTATTTGCAATACAAGCAGCTGTAAGCGGTAAAAGTTTCGTACTCCACGGACCTCCCGGCACCGGAAAGTCGCAGACTATTACAGCTTTAATCGCAAACGCACTCGCAAACGGCAAAACGGTACTTTTCGTAGCGGAAAAAATGGCCGCACTCCAAGTCGTTCGCAAAAGACTTGCTGCAATAGGCATAGGACCTTTTTGTCTTGAGCTTCATTCAAATAAATCGAAGAAAAAAGATGTGTTGGAGCAATTGAGAATAGCCTCCGAAATCACAAAGCACAAACCATCAGAGGATTTTGAAACAAAAGCTGATAAAATCGCTGAAGCACGAAAAGAACTCGACGAATATTCAATGTATTTGCACAAAAAACAAAAATGCGGCATGACACTCTACGAACTTATCAATTCTTACGAGAAATATGCCGATGCACCTGAGGCAGTCAACTTCGATACGGAATTTATTCGCTCTGTTACGGCTGAAGATATAGAGTCTTTTGATACAATTATCGAAAGACTTATTGCAGCAGCAAAAGCAACCGGACATCCTCACGGCAATCCTTTAAAAGATATAGGCAAAACGCAATATTCTCAGCAATTAAAAAACACTTTTGCCGAAAAAGTATCTCAATATAAAGACGCAACAGTAGAAATTTATGATTATTGCGCTGAATTTGCTGCGAAAATCAACGAAAATGCGCCCTCTACATATGCAGACATTAAAAAGCTCTGCGATACTTCAAAAGAGCTTACAAAATGGCTCAATTTACCGCGAAGCTGGGCAACTTCAACAAATATAAAAAGGCTTTTATGCGATACTAAAGAAACAGCAGAGCTTTATATACAAATCAATAATATGTATAAACAGCTCGAAAGCAAATGGACAGAGGACTTTTTGCTTTTAGACGGCAAAGCACTTTTAGGCGAATTCAACGCATCCAACGCCGAATGGTTTTTACCCAAATTTATGGGATTGAGAAAGCTTTCAAAAAAAGTAGCCTCATACATGAAAACACCTGTTGCCAAAGAAGATTTGGGAAATTATTTCACAATCCTTGCCAATTACCAGTCACGCAAGGCCGAAGGAGAATTAAAACTTTCTCAATGCTCTTCTTCTCTTGAAGATTTGTATCAGGGAAGCAAAACTGATTGGCAACACATATTAAAATGTGCAGAAGAAGCAGAAAAAAGTGCTATCGAGCTTGAAAACATATGGGGTGCGGAGACTTTACGTATCGAATACGCCGCAGTTAAGACATTAAAAGATGTTTTGGAAAAAACAGTTGCGGCATCAGATAAATTTAATGAGAAAAAAGACGATTTGTATGAGACACTTTGCATACAAGAGAGCGATTGCGGCGATTGGTATGAAGCACAAATTAAAATGTGCGATACAATTATCTCAAATGCAGATTCTCTTAAAGATTGGATTTTGTGGAATTCTATCGCTTTTGATGCTAAAAGAAGCGGTTTAGCTACTGTTGTCGATGCTTACGAAAAGGGTTTGGCGCACGAGGATGTTATGAACTCTTACAAAAAGAATCTCTACAAGACACTTGTAAATGAAACAATCGACTCAGAACCTGTTCTTACAGCTTTTAGCGGTACTGTATTCAACGAGAAAATAGAACAATTCAAAAGAATTGATACAGAGCTTACATATCTTACAAGAAAAGAAATTTTCTGCCGACTTGCAGCTAAAGTTCCGAACTTTGCAAAAGAAGCGTCACAAAGTTCAGAGCTCGGTATACTTCAAAAAGCAATCAGAAGCGGAGGTCGCGGCATAAGTATACGAAAACTTTTCTCGCAAATACCTAATCTCTTGCCTTTATTGTGCCCTTGTATGCTCATGAGCCCGATTTCCGCAGCACAATATTTAGACCCTGAACGCACACCTTTTGACATAGTAGTATTTGACGAAGCATCACAGCTCCCCACGTGCAAAGCTGTCGGTGTTCTTGCGCGCGGTGAAAATGCAATTATAGTAGGCGACCCGAAACAGATGCCACCGACGTCATTCTTTGCTGTAAATACTGTAGACGAAGAAGATTTTGAAACAGAGGATTTAGAGAGTATTCTCGATGACTGTCTTGCTTTAAGTATGCCGCAAACACATCTTCGCTGGCACTACAGAAGTCGCCATGAGAGCCTTATTGCTTTTAGTAACGACCATTTCTATGAAAATAAACTTTATACATTCCCATCTGTTAATGACAGAGCTTCAAAGGTTCGCCTTGTACATGTTGACGGTATATTTGATCGTGGCAAAACGAGACAAAACCACGCAGAAGCCGTTGCGATTATTGAGGATTTGAAAAAGCGTTGTCACGACCCCGAACTGTCTAAAATGAGCGTAGGCGTTGTTACATTCAACATATCACAACAAAATCTCATTGATGATTTACTTTCAGAAGCTTGCAAGACAGACCATGAGCTCGAAAAATGGGTTTACGAAGGAGAAGAGCCTTTGTTCATAAAGAATCTTGAAAATGTACAGGGTGATGAGCGTGATGTTATACTCTTCTCTGTCGGTTACGGTCCTGACAAAGACGGTAAAGTTTATATGAATTTCGGCCCGCTCAACAGAGACGGAGGTTGGCGCAGACTCAACGTTGCAATATCCAGATCGCGCTCTGAAATGACAGTTTATTCTGCTCTCTTGCCCGAGCATATCAACTTGTCTCGCACAAATGCACAAGGCGTTATTGCGCTAAAAGACTTTTTGGAATACGCTTCAGGCAAAAGCCTCGACAAAAACGAAAATTCTGCTGTTTCGAGCAGTTTACACCATACGGAAATCAGCAAAAAGATATGTGAAGTTCTCAATGCAAACGGCTACAAAACGGAGCAAAATGTAGGTAAATCAGCGTATAAGATAGACATCGGTGTGATAGACCCTGACAATCCCGAAAAGTACATTTTGGGAATACTTCTTGACGGAGAAAGTTATAATTCTTCAAAAACAACAAGAGATCGTGAAATCGCACAAACAAGTGTGCTTAACGGTCTCGGTTGGAATATTTTGCGAGTGTGGTCCGTCGATTGGTGGGAAAACCGCAAAAGAGAAACAGATAAAATTCTTGCGACCATCGAAGCTGTAAGAACAGGTACTTTTAACCCTACAGACAACACCGAGGAGCTTTTTAACGAAAAAGATATTAAATTAAAGAAACTCCGTCCCGAAAAAGAAGCGAAAATCCCTGTATACGCAGCAGCAACATTAAAAGAAAAAGTGATAAGCCCGGATGAATTTATGCTTCCTTCATATAACAAAGAGATTAAATCAAAAATCTCCGAAGTATTGAAAAAAGAAGCTCCCATATGTGAGGACTTATTAATAAGGCGTGTCGTTCAAAGCTTTGGCATTTCAAGAGCCGGCAGCAGAATACACGGCAAAATGACGGAAATAATAAACGAGTGTGATTTAAAGTTTACTCTTTATGATTTTGAAAAAATCTATTGGAACGACACACTTGAACCGGAGAGCTATGAGACTTTCCGTATCAGCGGCAGTGAAGAAAACAGACGTGAAGCAGAGCACGTACCTGTTCAAGAAGCCGCAAATGCCGTTATCCGCGTATTGTCTGAGCAAGTCAGCCTTGCTCAAGAGGATTTGATTCGTGAATCTGCCAAAATAATGGGATATACAAGATCCGGCTCAGTACTCACCGCTCTGTTTGCTAATGCAATAGAGTATGCGTACCAAGCCGGCAAAATAACAAAAGGTGCTAACGAGCACTGGATTTTAAGTTGAAAATTTAAATTTAATTTAAATTAAACATTGAATCTGAAAAGGGTTACGTCTCCGTCTTTCATAATGTATTCTTTACCTTCTGAGCGGACAAGGCCCTTTTCTTTTGCTGCGTTATAAGTGCCGCAAGCCATCAAATCATCATAAGCTACTATTTCCGCACGAATAAAGCCTCTTTCAAAATCAGAGTGAATTTTACCTGCTGCTCCGGGAGCCTTTGTTCCTGCTTTGATAGGCCATGCACGAACTTCCTTAGGGCCTGCTGTCAAGAAGCTTATGAGTCCCAAAGTTCTGTAACCGGCTGTAATCAACTGGTCAAGACCTGCTTCTTCTATACCAAACTCTGCCAAAAATGCCTTTTTCTCATCTTCGTTGAGCTCAGACATTTCTTCCTCCATTTTACTGCAAACGGTAATGAGCTGTGCTTTTTCTGCTTCTGCGATAGCCGCCAATTCTTTAACGAGCGGACTTGAGAATGGGTCTGCAGCATCGTCTTCGGAAATATTTGCCGCATAAATTACGGGCTTGCTTGTAAGTAAGAAAAGTGAGTTTACATAATCTCTTTCTTCATCAGTAAGCTCCATTGCACGAACGGGCAAAAATGTTTCAAGATGTGCTTTAATGCTTTGCAAAAGCTGAATTTCAGCAAGAAGTTTCTTATCTCCGTTTTTAGCCATCTTGCCTGTACGTTCTATACGGCGGTCGATCATCTCCATATCGGAGAAAATAAGCTCAAGATTGATTGTTTCTGCATCACCTTGAGGAGATACTGAGTTCTCAACTCTGACAATATCATCATTTTCAAAGCAACGAACCACATGCACAATCGCATCTACTTCACGAATATGTGAGAGGAATTTATTACCGAGACCCTCTCCCTTACTGGCACCTTTAACAAGTCCCGCAATATCAACGAACTCAATTGTTGCCGGTGTATATTTCTCAGGGTTGTACATCTCTGCCAATTTGTCAAGACGCTTGTCCGGAACGGCTACGACGCCCACATTCGGTTCAATTGTACAGAAAGGATAATTCGCGCTCTCTGCTCCTGCCTTTGTAAGGGCATTAAACAATGTACTCTTGCCTACGTTCGGCAAACCTACGATACCTAATTTCATTTTATATTATATCTCCTCGTCTAAAAATTTAATGCTTTTCGCATTATTTTATCACATCAGCTTTTGTCTTTCAATAGAACGAATCTACTCTTGGTAATTTTAAAAATATATGATATAATAACTATAAATATTGTACGAATGCGGAGGGAACCTCCGGATTGAGAAAATTGGAGGAGTATTATATGTCACAATTTGTAAAAACAAAAGTACTTGTTGTTGATGACGATGAGCATATTTGCGAACTGATAAGACTTTATTTCGAGAAAGAAGGTTTTGCGGTTAATATAGCAAATGACGGCAACAAAGCAATAGAAACATTTAAAAGTTTGGTTCCCGATGTGGTTATCTTGGATATAATGCTTCCGGGAGCAGACGGTTGGCAAGTATGTCGTGAAATACGAAAACTCAGCCAAACACCCATAATTATGCTTTCTGCCAAAGGCGAAACTTTTGACAAAGTTTTGGGTCTTGAGTTAGGTGCAGACGATTATATGGTTAAACCTTTTGAAACAAAAGAGCTTATCGCAAGAGTTAAAGCTATACTCAGACGCACAAAAGTGGCAGATATAGAGTCACACGAAGAAGTTATTTTCCCAAATCTCACAGTAAATAAAACTACATATACAGTTATACTCAATGGTCAAGAAATACAAATGCCACCTAAAGAATTAGAGCTTTTGTTCTTCCTGTCTTCAAATCCCAATAAAGTATATACAAGAGACCAACTCCTTGAATATATATGGGGTTATGATTTCTTTGGCGATTCACGTACAGTAGATGTACATATCAAACGTTTACGCGAAAAAATCGAAGACCCATCACAAATGTGGCAAATAAAAACAGTATGGGGCATCGGCTATAAATTTGAAGCAAAACTGTAAAGGAGTAAATAAACTATGTCTTCCAAGATAGCTGCTTTTATAAAAAAACCATCTATTTTAAGAACCTTTAGTATTTTTATAATTGTTGCTGTCATTATTTCTTCTATGATTTCCGGAGTAATTATGTACTTTTATACTACAAAGTACATGACAGAGACAAAATCCGATGACATCAAAAAGGCAGTAGAAGATATCAACACGCTTTATTCAAGAATGTATACAAGCTATATCAATAATCTTGACGAAAAAGGTGATTGGGTATCAAACGAAGGTCATGAAGAATACAAAAAATATTACCTTGAACTTTTGAACCGTCTCGAGCTTTATCATGATTTGTTAAATATAACAGGTTTTGTAACAGAAAGTGACGGTTCTATATTTTTGTCCTACCCGCTTCTCCCTAACATGACCGGACTTGCCGAGACAGCCGGCCGTGACTTTATGAGTACGGAAATTTCAGACAACCTTTTATATAAAAACGGCGATTATTTTTTTAAAGAAGATGCTCAATATTATACAGGTTCCGCATATGATTATGTTATTAATTCAGGTAATTTTCATGGGCTGTATACAAACAACGACTATGATTATCTTTCTATAACACAATCCATAGCGTATACGTATCCCGGTATGACCGAGCCAATAAACAAAGGAACAATAACACTTTCTATTCCCATGCCGGAAATTACTCGTGCTCGTACGAGCATTATAAATTACTATATTGTCGCAACTTTCTTTGCCGTATTTTTGGAAATAATTGCCTTGATAGTAATTACAAAAGAAATCACCAACCCTATACGTCAGCTTCAAAGCATGACAACTCAAGTATCTATGGGTAACTTTAAAGTTAAAATCCAAAGTGACTCAAAAGACGAACTTGGTCAATTGATAACAAGCTATAACTCAATGGTTGAAGCATTGGATAATTTTGATATGATGAGAAACAATTTCATTGCCAGTGTATCACACGAACTTCGCACTCCAATGACATCCATACGAGGCTTTATTGATGGTATACTTGACGGAGTCATTCCACCTGAAAAACAGGACCATTATTTGCAAATAATCAAAGATGAAATAAACAGAATGAATGCTCTTGTAAACGACCTTCTTAATATAGCTCGTCTTCAATCCGGCAATGTAGAGCTTGATATTCTCCCTTGCAAAATAGACGATTTGCTTTATAATACTGCATTAAAATTAGAGCCTCTTATTGACGAGAAACAGATCAATCTCGAATTTGATTTAAATACCAATAATTGCTTGGTAGCTATTGACAAACCTGCTATTGAAAGAGTTTTAATAAATCTCATTCAAAATGCCACAAAATTTACACAAAATGGTGGTATAATTAAAATACAATCAGTATTTGTTGACAACGACAAGATACAGATTACCGTAGAAGACACGGGAAGCGGTATAAGTCCCGAAGAATTACCTTTTATTTTTGAGAAATTCTACAAAGTAGACAAATCTCGAGGTCTCGACAAAAAAGGTACCGGTTTGGGGCTTGCTATCGTAAAAAGTATTCTTGCGGCACATTCGCAAAGTATACATGCCGAAAGCACTTTTGGCGAAGGTTCCCGTTTCATTTTCACATTACCTATTTACAGAAAGGATTGATTCAATATGTACGATGAAGAAAACAATACAAATTTACCGGAGGAGCCAGTTGAAGAGGCTTCAAATGTTGACGAGGTGCCTGTTGAAAATACTGCACCGGTACAGGAAGAGAGCGACCAACTTTCCGTAGAGCAACAACGCGAGCAAAGCAACTCATACAGACAAATGAGCGAGGAAGAGTACAAAGAGAGCATACGCCAAATGAAAATGGAATACAAGCAATTCCAAAAAGACAAGAAGCTTGCAGAGAAGCAAGAGCGTGAGGCGGCTCAGATATATATGGCTCAAAAGGAGGCTTATGGTCAAACCTCTCACAAAGGTGTAAACACCGGTATTTCGATATTGATTTCCGCAGTATCGTCTTTGGTGGTTTTTGCAATCATTTTTGCTTTATTGGCATTCTTTCCTACTAAGGACAGGAGCTTTTTAGCTTCATTTTACAACAATAATGTAAATTCACATCCTTCGGGCGAGACATCCAACCCATCCGGAAATGATGTTCAAATCGGTGATAACACAGTATCAAAGGGCGATGATGTTACAATAAATATAACCGGCGAATCGGGTATAGCACAGGCTGTGTATGCTAAAGCGGCAAATTCAGTAGTAGGCATTGAGGTTTTACAGGTTATAGGAAACAGATGGGAAAAATACGAGCAGACTGTTTCAATGGGTTCAGGTGTAGTTTATTCTGCAGATGGCATAATCGTAACAAATCATCATGTAGTCGCAGCGGCAATAAACAAATCCACAGGAAAGCTCAGTTCTTCATTTTCTTTAAAAATTTATTTTACAACCGATCTTTCGGAATGGGCTTATGCCACAGAAATTATCGGTTTTGATGCTGAAAATGATATTGCTGTACTTCGTGTAAAAGCAAACAACTTAAAACCTATTGAGTTTGCAGATTCAGATGCGCTTGTTGTTGGCGAAACTGTTTTTTCTGTAGGAAGTCCCGGCGGTATTGAATATATGAATTCAATCAGCCAAGGTATTTTGAGCGGTCTTAACAGAACTGTTCCTACAGAAGATTCCAAAGTTTACGACCTTCTACAGACAACGGCAACAATTAACCCCGGTAACAGCGGCGGTGCACTTCTTAATAAAGAGGGTAAATTGATTGGTATTTGCGTTATTAAAATTGCAGCCACTGCTTACGAAAACATGGGCTTTGCGATAAATTCAAATACAGTTAAAACAATAGTTGAATCAATCAAAACATATGGCTATTACAACAGACCTCTTTTTGGTGTTACAATAACTACAGCATATTCACAGTCAATCGCTACAGAGCAGGGTTGGCCTAACGGAGCTTATATCGGAGAGGTTACAAAAGGTAGTGCCGCAGAAAAAGCAGGTATGAAAATAGAAGATATCATCACAAAAATAAACGACGATAAGATTTCTTCGTTCCCTGAATTACGCAAAGTTATGCTTAAATACAACCCCGGCGACAAAGTCACCGTAGAGTTTTACAGATCTACTACAGGCGAAACATTTACTGCAGAGGTTACATTAGATGCAACAAAAAGATAAGTTTTTAGAGGCAGCGGCAAAAAAAATGCCGCTGCTTATAAATGAGTTGAAAAAATTATATCCCGATGCTGAGTGTTCTTTAAATTATGAAACACCTTTTCAATTACTTATAAGTACACAACTGTCGGCTCAATGCACAGACGCCAGAGTAAATATGGTTACTCCGGCACTTTTTGCACGATTTCCCGATGCTAAAAGCTTTGCCGAAGGTGATGTTTCTGAAATTGAGGAGCTTATACGTTCAACCGGTTTTTATCATAACAAAGCAAAAAACATAAAAAGTTGCTCAATTGATATTTGCGAAAAGTTTAACGGAGAGTTGCCTGATACTATGGAAGATCTCTTAAGTCTTGCAGGTGTTGGCCGAAAAACTGCCAATCTTGTACTGGGAGATGCTTTTAACAAGCCTTCATATGTTGTAGATACTCATTGTATCAGAATCTGCGGTCGTATCGGTCTTACACAAAATACAGATCCTGTAAAAATAGAGATGGATTTACGTACAATTCTACCGCCGGATGAAAACAACCCGACTGAAAGCAGTGGTTTTTGCCATCGACTTGTACATCACGGCAGAGCATTATGCCCTGCACGCTCACCTAAGTGCAAGATATGTCCCATAGGTTCAGCCGGTATTTGCAACTACTGTTCAAATAACACTTTCAATTAACTCTACGAAAATTTTGTCAAAAGCGTATGTTTTTTCCTGATATGGCACACACAGACTGCAAAGGTAAATTTTACCATCTTGTTCATAAAAACCTTGTGAAACTGCCATATCAGATACTATATAATCCCATTTGTGCCAAGTTTTATTTTTTATGGTTATTTTCCCCTCACGAAAGCCAAATACATTTGCACTCATGTATTCTTTGCTGATTTTCATATAATGCGAAAGCGATTGTTCTGACTCCCAAATTTGAACATAGCCGAAAATATTTCCGTTTTTTCCCTTGCCCTTTACATCGTAATGCTTAAGCATTTTTGTATTGTCTGTATGTTGAAGATTCATTTCAAAATTTCTCACAACCGCCGGTACATCACCGCTTTTATCGCTGACTTCTATGCTCTTTTCTTTTTCTCCTGCACTCGAAAAAAGGTTGTCCGAAATAAAGAACAAAGAAACAGCTACTAAAGCGAAAGCAGTTATACGTATCAATAATGCTTTATTTTTCATTTTATTCCCCTCCAAAAAAAGTATATGCATTTATTTCTTTTTTAATTCATTTGTGATTTATGAATTTTTTTGCTAAACTATAAAGAAGCGTAAAAATTACGCAGATTTTTAAGGAGGGATAACAAATGAAATACGACAAAAACGGCAACCCCGTTATTGACATTTCTTTCGACAAGCTTACACAAAAACAGAAAAAAACAATCAAATTTGCTGTTATAGGTGTAGTTGCTTTAATTTTTGTAATTATTTTAGGTTCGTCTTGTTGGTACACAGTAAATGACAAACAAAATGCTGTTGTTACAACATTTGGCAAAGTCACAAATATACAGACAGAGCCGGGAATGCATTTAAAGCTGCCTTTTGGTATTCAAAAAGCACGCTGTGTAGATGTCAATGTCTTTCAAAAAATCAGTATAGGTTATACAACCAACGAAGCAGGAGAAACAGTCAGCGTTGCAAATGAAAGCAAAATGATTACAGGTGATTTTAATATTGTAAATATAGACTTTTATATCGAGTACAAGATTACAAATCCGGAGAAATACATATACGCTTCTCAAAAACCCGAGGACATTATTAAAAATTTAATTCAAAGCCAAGTAAGAACGGTTGTAAGCTCATATGCTGTTGATGATGTACTTACAGTTAAGAAAGCAGAGATACAAACTGTTGCAAAAGAATTAATAACATCGGAGCTTGAAAAATATGATGTAGGTCTTTCACTTGTTGATGTCAAAATCCAAGATGCCGAAGCGCCAACAGCAGAGGTTATTGCTGCATTTAAGTCTGTCGAAACTGCCAAACAAGGCAAAGAAACTGCTTTAAACGAAGCAAAAGCATATGAAAACGCCAAAATTCCGACAGCTCAAGCAGAAGCTGACAAGCTCTTGCAAAACGCCGAATATTTAAAACAAAGCAGAATAAATGAGGCAAAAGAGCAAATCGCCATGTTCAATGCCATATATACAATGTACGAAATGAATCCATCAATAACAAAGAAGAGAATGTATTATGAGGCAATTGAGAAAATACTTCCCAATATTGAGATTTATATAAATACAGACGAAAACGGCATCACAAAGCTTTTGCCTTTAGACTAAAAGGGAGGTTGAATAAATATGAAAAAATCTGTTATTATCGGTTTAGTTATTACTGTTGTTGCTTTTATAGTTCTTTTCTCATCTTGCTATACAGTTGAAGAAAGTGAATATGCTTATGTTGTTCGTTTTTCTAAAGTTGAACAAGTAATCGACAAAGCCGGACTTCATTTCAAAATACCTTTTGTTGATTCAGTACAATATTTTCCCAAAAACATACAGTTGTACGATTTGGCACCTTCTGACGTACTCACAAGCGACTCAAAAGCAATGAGTGTCGATAGTTATGTGTTATGGAAAATTTCTGATCCAATGAAATTTTATAAATCTTTAGGTTCTATTACTGAAGCGCAAGGCAGACTTGATGCGGCTACATATAACGCTCTTAAAAACATCATCAGTACAATGTCTCAAGATTCTATTATCACTCCCAGCGTCGAGGATGGACGTAATGACTTAAATACCACAGTTCATGAGCATGTTAAATCTACTACAGCCGATTACGGTATTGAAATTACTGATGTTAAAATAAAACGTTTTGATTTACCTGCTGAAAATGAAACGGCAGTTTTTCAGAGAATGATTTCTGACAGAAATCAAATCGCAGAGAAATATCGTGCCGAGGGTACATCAGAAGCAACAATAATGAAAAATGAAGTCGATAAGCAAGTCAATATTATTATTTCAGATGCCAATGCACAAGCAGAAGAGATAGTAGCTCAAGGCGAGTCTGAATATATGAAGCTTTTATCAGAAGCTTTTAATACAAAAGAAAAAGAAGAATTTTATATTTTTATGCGTTCTTTAGAAACTCTCGAAGCTTCACTTAAAGGTGAGAAAAAAACAATTATTTTAGGTAGCGACTCAGAGCTTGCAAAGATATTACAAGGATTAGAATAAACAATAAATAGTTTTTATAACTATATAAAAATGGGCTGTCATCAAAGACAGCCCATTTTTTTGACTTATAATAACTTTGTCATTAATTCGATAAGGAACCAAGAGCTACATCATAAGCAACTGATTTTAATACTCCTGCAGCAACTGCATTAGGTGCTGTTCCGTTGTTCTCAACAAGGCGAGGATCGTATTTAAAGATTGTTGCAAAGATTACGTAAGCTGCCAATGTACTACCTGCTTGTGAAGGATGATACAAGTCTGTAGTATTGTAAAGCTCAATTGACGGATGGTTTGTATATACATGCGTGAAGGCTTTACCTACATGAGCTATTTCTGCACCAATCTCATTTCCTATGTTCATGTATGCACCTCTAAGATACGCTTCCATTTGTGCAGTAGAACCTCCCATACCAGGGATTGAAGGATGATTTTGTCTGTATCCCCATGTTGCATACAATACTGTTTTTGCACCGTTAGCTTTAATTTTTGCATCAAGTTTACGTACACCTGCATAGAACGAAGGAGCGTTTGTAATAGGTCGGTGACTCTGCTCTTGAAGAATTACATAGTCATATTTGTAAGTTCTAAGATGTGCATCTACTTGAGCTCCATATGAATCACTGGAATTAGCAAATTGCTCTAATGTCCATGCACCTCTTGTAATCGAATGAATTTCTGCCGCATATCCTGCAGATGATACTATAGGCGGGAAAATTGTTGCTGACATCTTGTTTGTATCTGTAAAGCTGTTACCGATAAACAATATACGATATGTTTTAGATTTATCAAGTGCAGAACCGGCCTTACCTGTGTTTTCATCCAATCTGTTTTCTATTGAGAAAAGTTGGCTTGCTGTGTAATTAATCTGATAAATATCAATATTTGTACCACTGCTGAAATTACCTGCATAAACATCCAAAACATGTGTTTCTGTATGTGCCGGGCGGAAAATATAGCTTCCGTTATAAAGATATATCCACCATTGTTGCGCCGCTGTACCATTATTTTTATAAGTTTGAACATTTGTAAAGTTATCGGATTTAGCTTCTGTAACATCGAGCGCATTTCCTGTGGCAGCATTTATTATAGAATACGCACCGTTATCTAATCTTGTGAATTTCCATATTTCTGACATTGAACCGTTAGGAGTTCCAAGAACAACATTAGTTCCTGCTAATGTTAAATACTTGCTGTTGGTATGAATATTTGCATAGAAACGACTGCCGATATCAACAGGTGTCATGTCAGAAGGTGTTTCGTTTTGATCTTGCTCGTAATTTCTTGCCGAATCACCATATTTTATAATTGCAATGCACATTGACTTTAAACTTTCGTCAGAAGCAGAGTTATCATACATTCTGCTTACATATGATTCTATACTGTATGTACAAGTGCCGCTGACTGCTGTTCCTGCACTGTCACAAATAGTAAAATGTATCGATTCACTCATTTGGAAAGAAAATAAATCACTATATAAAAATACTATCTTTTCTCCATCATATTCAAATTCACTTTCTTTTATTGTTTTAAGTAAATTACCATTTGAATCAGTTATTTTAACTTGTAACCCTTTTACAGATTCTGCTATAAATGAACCTCTGAATGCAATTCTGTTACGTAAATAAAGACCCATTCCCTTCCATACAGCCTTATCATCATCAGATACATTTGACAACGTAAATACACTGTTTAGTTTTCTGAGACTTTGTGTTCCCCAAGATTTTTGTGCTTCAGTCAAATTAGCATTCGCAAGATTATTAACTTCATACGAATTATATTTTTGAGCTTCCGATCCGTAATTAAGCATATCAACAAGCAAAGTTTTCAAAGATGAATTGTTTGTTTTCTCTAACATCGAATATGCATATTGGCTAATACTGTAAGATATAGCTTTACTTTTATATTCAACACCACTCTTTGTAGCACAAAGCGTAGTGAATATTAAGCTGTTCATTCGTGACGGAATAATGTTTTCAAATGAAAAGCTATATCGTAATTCACCATTAACAGTTACAGTTTGAGGCAAAAGCTTTACCTCTTGACCTTCAAACTCTGCAATAATATATGGATTCTGATAACCATTGTTGTCAAATTCTGCCTTCTTAACGTAATAATGTATTGATATATCATTTGAAATAGAAAGAGATGCGCCATTAATTTTCAATGCAGTATCCTTTACTTTTATGCTTCCCTTTCCTGCCGTAACTGATTTCGTTATATCTCCGCCTGTTGATGTTGCTGATATAACGTCTATTTCCAATACATTTTCTCCTAACGGAGCCATGCTGCTAACTTCAAATTCCAAAAAAGCAATATTACCCGTTGCTGTAGAATTTGTATTTCCTGTCCATGAAAGTGTATATGTAGAATTTGTATTTGATGCATTAAATGTTGCACCGGTCATTACTGTACCGTTAGAAGCACTGACAGGTTTAAGAGCTGTAGAATCCCAAATTACCTTTATTGACAAATTCTTAATTCCCGGATTATTAGCAAGTACTACAGGAACTTTGATAACACTTCCGATTTGTGTTTGAGCATCGGAAATATATATTGATTCATTTTGTTTCACATCGCTAACTGTGAAAGAAACTTTGCTGCCGGTTTGTGTGTTACCGCTCATTAACACAGCATAATAATTACCGGCCATAAGTTTAGGTAATGTTACATAACCTTTGCCATCAAGTTCAATTTTAACAGTAGGTGTTGCTTTACCTATTCCCGATCCACACTCTTCATTTTCATTATATATTCCCAAAGACAAATTCTTTACAACGCTTTCACCATAGCTGATTGTAGCATTTATATTTTCTGACTCTGAAACATTTGTTTTATCAAGAGAAAGAGAAGGTATTACAGAACCGGTTGCCGCAATTTTAATATTATCCAAAGAAAGTCCTCTTGCTCTTGAACCAATCGCAACTGACTTTACATAAGAAATCAACGCACTTGATGTGCTTACTTGAAGTTCACCTTCAGCATTATATATTCTTGCATTTCTGTAATAACGTTCGTTATATTGCTCTGCAGAACCCGGAAGAAGTCCCGGATCATCATATTTGATATAAGCAAACATCTCACCATCAATGAAAAATCTCATAAGACCGTTCGCATCATCAACAGCTTTAAAATTATGGAATGCTGAGTCTATCGCTGTTTTCAACACATATGTATATTTGATTTGAGAAATTGATGCTGTACTTTCGTTATATTCCAATACACAAATTTCTATAATAGAAGGATGAATATTTACTGTAATACCGCTGCGTGAAACAGAGTTATTACCCTCTACATTATTTGTTTCAAAGAAATCATTTGTTTCCCATGTATTTTCATAACCATGGTTAAATATAAATCCCGCAAAATGCCCGGACATTTTCTCCGGCATAACATCTGCTGAAAAAACATAAGAGCTGTCATTTGAGTAAAACCAGTCATGTTTTATACTGTCATAGCGAAGATAAAGATATTTATTAGAACCATTTACCACATACTTTGAAGCACCTGTTCCGGGGTTTATTGTCCAAGAATTATTAAAAGCTGTTTTATTATTATGTGCTGAAAGTCCGTTAGTAACAGCAGAATCCTGGAAATCATAAGATTCTGTGCTTACAGAGGTTTTTGCACTCGGAATAATATCAATTCTGCCTCTGTCTACAGTTGTGTGAGTTGCACAGTATAAATCATTATATTCTTTAGCTTGCGCAGTACTGTCAAAGACACCTACAAAAGCAACTTGAATCTTCTTGTTTGCAACTGTAGTACCGCCTATTCTCAATGACTTAATGGTTGCTTTCTTTTGAGCATCTGTTGCTGCATTTTTACCATCAGAACCTACAAGTTCTTCAGAAACAGTAAATGTCGTTAAATTCCAAAAACCGTCACAACTGAGTTTAGAAGTATCTAACAAACCTGCTGAAACCCAACCACCTGCAGAAGAATCAGGATATAACCAAGCATTTGCAATACTACAAAGCAAATCCACTTTATATTTTATGGCAATAACCTTACCCGAAAGGCTCGTATCAGGTAAATCAACCGTAAAATACGGATCATTTGCATTTGTGGTTGTAACCGTTAAATAATCCGTTCCTGTAGTAAAACTCACCCCTTGAGAAGAGCTTTCAATTACAGGAAAGCTATTGTTGTTAAACGACGCAACCGACTTATAATCACTAAGCGATTTTGCGTTTAACACTGCTGCTGTCGGCAACATATAAACCAATGTTAAAATCATTGCCAACAAAAAAGACAAAACACGTTTTTTCAGTTTCATAACAAAACTCCTTTACTTAAAATAATATTTATTATAATTATTATAATTTCATGGTTCTATAATATTAAATGCATAACCAATTGACGTATCCAATTGATTCATGCTGTTCATAAACAATTCAAAAAGCTCTGAGTCACCTTCAATCTGAGCCACTTGATTAAGCCCGTCTTTATTGTTTTGAAGTATAAAAAATAATGCATTTTTAGGGCAAGTAATTTTTATATCCGCAGATTTAGAGTTTACGTTATCATAATGCAAAAGCACTCCGTTTTTAATCTGAATCATATGCTTCTCACCATTTTCGAGAACAAAATTAACAGTAAAATCCCTATCTGAAAATGCATTTTTATCAAGCATTATTCCCATATAATCGAACATCATCGGTGCTGTCATTTCTTTTGTGAGATTACCGTCAGATGCTAATGCAGAAGAATTCGCAGAATTTCCGTGTCTGAGCTCTAATGCCGCAGTGAGGTAAGCATTACGCCACGTACCGGATTCTGCTTGATAAGCTAATTGTTCCAATGCATCAGCACACAAAAGCCTTGCTGCAATATTTGACGGATCAGCAAAAACTATTACATTTGTAATCTCAGCTACCCATTGATATTGACCTTTATCAAAATCTTTTTTTGCAAGTCTTAACACTTCATCTGTATCACCAAGATATTCAACCCATTTTTTTGCGCTCTGCGTAGGTTCGAGAGGATTAAGATGAACCGGATTTGCATCGTACCAGCCCATATATTTTTGATAAACAGCTTTGGAATTATGAGCAACAGTACCATAATATTGGCGTGTATACCAAATTTCAGCTAGTTCAGCAGGTAACTTTATCATATTTGAAATTTCATCAGATGTATAACCCTGATTAATATACGTGAGAGTCTGGTCATTTATAAATTTATAAACCGCTGCAGTATTAATCAAATACTCGTTAATTACCTCATTACCCCAATGAGGCCAATTATGAGATTGAAACACAACCTCTGCCTTATCTCCATACAAAGTAACAGCTTCGGTAATATATTTTGCCCAAGCCGCCCCGTCACGAATCTGTGCACCTCGAAGCGTATAAAGATTATGAAGAGTAGATGTGCAATTTTCCGCAACCCACAAAGCATTAAATTGCGGTATCCAAGTATTCATTTCTGCGGGAGCTTCGGTACCGGGTGTCATCTGAAACTCAAATTTAACTCCATCAATGTTAATAACCTCTCCGGTTGTTTTAACTTCATATGTAGGTTTAATGAATGTAACAGTACCTTTGGACTGTCCCATGCCGATTCCTATTGACAAGCTACCCTTTTCTCCGGGATTCAACAAAGTGCCGTATTGGTAATTAGCACGGCGAGTCATGGCATGTCCTGCATAAACATTCTCAGCAACAGCATACTGAGTGAAACCTTCAGGCACTATTATCGGAATATTTCCGCTGCTCAGTTGTTCTTCAATCGAAAGTGTGCTGTCTGCAGCCTCGTCTGCTTGCATAACACCTCGTATACCGCCAAAATGATCTGCATGAGGATGTGAAATTATAACCGCTTTTATCGGAAATTCGCCCAAATTCTTTTCAATCAGCTCCATGGCTGCTACAGTACATTCCATACTCATAAGCGGGTCAAAAACTATCCATCCCGTATCACCTTTGACAACGGTTAAATTTGTCATGTCATATCCACGAACCTGATATATTCCTTTTGTAACTTCAAACAATCCATATAAATGGTTGTTTTTTGTGTTTTCCCAAAGACTTGGATTTACACTATCGGGTGCTTTTTCATAGTCAGACAAAAAGCTGTATGCAGCCTGACTCCATATAACTTTGCCGTTTTCGTCTTTAATTTCTAACTTTTCAGGGGCATCTATAAGTCCACGTGCTGCAAAATCAGCTTCTTGTGTATCAGCAAAATCCAAAACAGAATATATCGCTGAATTCACTTTCACTGTATGAGTTGTGGCTTCTTTGATTTCATCCGTAAGTCCCAGTTCAGAAATAATATCTATATTTTCACCATCGGTTTTATCTTGGTTATCTGTGCTACTGCTACCATTGTCGGTATTATTTACAACATTACTTTTGCTGCAAGAAAATGAAGTTGCAACAATCATAACTGCAATTAAAGCAATAAGTATTTTCTTTAGCATAAATCTGCCTCTTTTCCACAATGCTTTTTACCATGTAACTACATATCGCAATTACTGCTATTTTAACACATATAAAATAAAAATACAATAAATTACCCCCGCCTCATAACGAGCGCCGGGGGTAATTTAAAGAAAAAGAAATATATAGTAAAAAGTACTCACTCTATAGTCATATCGAGCTTAAATCTCAATATTTTTCTAAGAGTGTTTTTCGGAAACTCTTCGTCACGTATTTTTATTACAGTAATTTTCTTGTAAGCAACGGCATCTTTATTATATTTGCTTATGAAAGGTTTAAAATACGCTTGAGCGTCTTGAATATTATTCTTTACCAAGAACTCTTTGTCAGGATAGATTTCAGCAACAATCGCGTTGTGCTCCATTCCCCTCTTGCTCTTGCCCTCATAAACTATAATTTCAAGTATTCCCGGTGTAGCTGAAAGTTCATTTTCAATCTCCTCAGGATATACATTTTTGCCGTTAGAAAGAATAATAAGGTTCTTCTTTCTTCCTGTAATAAAAATAACATCGCCTTCTAATTTACCGTAGTCTCCTGTTTTAAAGAAACCATCCTCGGTAAACGCATCAGCAGTAGCGCTCTCGTCCTTGTAATATCCGAGCATAACATTCGGACCCTTTACAAGAATCTCGCCCTCACCATCTTCGTTAGGTTCATCGATTCTCACTTCATCAATATCAAGAATCGGCCCAACGCTACCCGGTATACTGCGTCTGCTTCTGTTAACTGCAATTATCGGCGCACATTCCGTAATGCCGTAGCCGTTAAGTGATTGTACACCAATTGACTCGAAAAAGTAAAGTATTTCCGGATTAACAGGAGCTCCTCCTGAAATAATCATTTTTACTTTACCGCCAAAAGCCGCAAGAACTGATTTAAATAATTTTCTGCGAAGATCAATACCAATCTTTCTCAAGAAATTACTAATCTTAATCATCCTGAAAAGCGTATCATATTTGCCTGTATCTTTAGCATTGGCAAGAATCTTACGATAAAAATTCTCCATATAAAGAGGCACAAGCACCAGATGCTCAGGTTGTTGCTCTTTGAGCTCTTTCATAATATACCTCAAACCGGACGAAATGTAAACCTCACATCCGATCATTGCGTGTCCGACAACCATTACAGAAGAACCGTAAGTATGATGTAGCGGCAAAAGTCCTAAAGATTTACCACCAAAATCAATATAAGGTATTACATCGGACATGTCAGATAAAATAGCATTTTGCGAAAGCATTACACCTTTGCCTTTTCCTGTTGTTCCCGAAGTGAACACCAACAGCCCTAAAGCAAGAGGGTCAATTTCCGCATTGTAGTACGCCTCTGATGAAGCCGCAAATTTCACTTTGCCCTCCTCTGTCATCTGCGCTACGGAAAACTCGTCGCTCGCCTCTGCATTCATGTAAAAAGGCTTTGACACAAGCTCAATCTTCTCAGCAATTTTATCTGCCTTGTCGGCAAGTTCTTTATCACAGAAAACAAAATCTGCTTCTGCAGTTTTTGCAGTTTCTGCCAAATCTTCACCTTGCCAATCTTTGTCGAGAGGAACTAAAATACCTCCTACAGAAAGAACTGAAAAATACACTACAATCCACTCATATGAGTATTTACCGAAAATAACACATTTCTTACCTTTGCAACCCAAACTGTCAAGCTCTGTAGCCAAGCCACGTACATCTTCTCTGAGTTGTACAAAACTCTTTGTGATTACTTGACCCTTAACAGGATCTTTTCTGAAAGAATATGCGATTTTATCTCCGTATGTGTCTCCTATCCATTCAACAAGCTCGCGCATATTGGCATATTCAACTTTTTTGTGTAAAATTTCACTCTTCATAAAGTATTAATCATTCCTTCTTGTATATAATATACGATTTTTATTATTTTTTCAAGCCTTCAAGTATAAAATTAAAACTATATTTAAAATTAGCAACGGCTTCCTCTTTTGGAATCTTTCTCCCAACAGCATCAGCATTGTATCCTCTGCAAAAGCACCATAACGAATAGCTGAGTACATCCGAATTTACTTGTTTTATATAATCATGCTCCATAGCATAATCTATCAAACTCTTTATACGTCCTGTCCACCATTCATAATTACTCTGTGAAAGTGAATCATTTTCAAACACATATTGGTTAAACTGCATCTTTGTATCATATGACATAATAAGCGAATTAACAACCACATCCATAACGTGTTCAAAAAAATCTATGCTGCTATCTAACTCGTCAGCAATACTTTCTCTCATTTTTAATGTAGTATTTTTATATACAACATCAAGAACCTCTTCGATATTATGGAACCTGTTATAAAAAACTCTGTTTGTTATATTGAGTTCTTTTAAAATCCTACGCACCGTAAGGTTGCTTACGCCTTGCAAAGTCACCAAATTTTTAGCTGTTTCGACAATTCTGTCTGACATTTCATCAGCAATCAAGCCGGCACATTTCACTTCACTGTCCATTCGCAACCTCCCATCAATATAAGCTTCATTTTAAACTCTTAATTCCCAGCACACTGTGTGCTGAGATGTATTATACCACAAATGTAATCATTGTCAATACAAAACATTTTCTTATAACAAACTTTATAACACTGTATACTCTACTGTATCATAGCTTCTCCTTGACAAGATAAGTTCAAATGTTATACTGATTTAAACACATTAAATTAGGAAACAATAATTACAAAGGAGTAATTTTTATGGAAATCAAATTAACAAAAACAAATTATGACGAAATAGTAAAAAACAGCGAAAAACCCGTATTGATTGATTTTTGGGCAACATGGTGCGGTCCATGCAAAATGATAGCGCCCATTATCGAAGAAATCGCTAACGAACGCACAGATATAACAGTTTGTAAAGTCAACGTAGACGAAGAATCGGAGCTTGCAGTCCAATTCAAAATTTATGCCATTCCTACAATCGTTGTTATTAAAAACGGTGAAATCACAGCAAGAACAGAAGGCTACAAACAAAAAGAAGCAATTCTCAAACTCATCGACTGACAACAAATTATACACGAGAGGCGGAGACAAAATGAAAATACGTTATAACGAGAACGAAGAAATAGTTAAAATAGTTAAAGAAGGTTTAAGAAAACGAGGCGGATATTGCCCTTGCATTACAAAAAAGAGCAAAGACACCAAATGTATGTGCAAACAATTTCGAGAACAAATACAAGATCCCGATTTCGAAGGTTATTGCGGTTGTTTACTCTATTATAAAGAAAAATAATGTTTAAAATATATAAATACGATACAATTGATTCAACAAACACCGAAGCAAAGAGGCTTCTTCAAAAAAGCATCTCAAATTCGGACATATTCTGCGTGCCCTCAATTATAGTCGCTAACAAGCAAACGGCCGGCCGAGGCAGACAAGGTAAAACTTTTTACTCTCCTGAAAACACAGGCTTGTATATGAGCGTAGTCGACGAATTTCCGTCAGACGAAAAAGATGTCGCACTGATTACAATAAAAATAAGCATGGCCGTTTCCGACGCAATTTTTGAATGCACAGGCATACGCACAGGAATAAAATGGGTAAATGACTTATATCTGGACAATCGTAAAATCTGCGGAATATTAACCGAATCAGTTTTGGCACATGATAAACACTATATAATTATAGGCATAGGTGTAAATGTTTTTACAGATGATTTCCCTACGGAAATCTCTTCGCTCGCCGGTTCGCTTGATACAAAAAGCAACTATAGCAAAGCAACAATAGATGAACTCTGTCAAAAAATTGCTAAAAATATACTTAGCATAAAAGACGGAGCCTTTAGCGATTTGGATAAATACAGAGAACTTTCTGTCGTTTTAGGCAAAGAGGTAGAATACATAAAAAACGGCAACACCTTCACAGGTATTGCCGTCGAAATAACAGAATCGGGCGGGCTTGCCATAAACCTAAACGGCGGCGCCCGTGATGTTCTCCACAGCGGAGAAATCAGTCTCAAAAAATGGGGTTAAATCATAATCTGTACTGAATTGCACCGTGAATGATAGAAATATCTGCACTTGTGCAATTTTCAATTTCACCATCCGAACAAATTTGCTTACAACCGGATATTTTCATGTTCTTAACGCGAAGATATGTAACATAATCTCCATATTTCTTAAGAACTTCATCTTTTACAAGAGTACCGTTTTTATATTTGCCGATAAGATTTATAAATTTCAATCTGCTCATTTTTTTAACCAGCATCATTTCGATAACACCATCGCTCATATTCGATGCAGGCGAATTATGGAAGCTTCCTCCGCACCATTCACCGTTGCAGACAGCACAAAGCAGACACGAACCATTATATTTGTATACATCACCGTTTTCACAAACAGCTTCAACATTGAAATCTTCACCGAAAGGTTTAAAAAACTCTGTGATAACACCTAATATATATGATAATTTACCTGCAACTTTCCATTTATTTTTAAAACGCGAAGCACTGGCAACAACATTACAATCAAAACCAATATTAAGCATATTAATGCCGTATTTATCATTGTATTTAATCAAATCAACCGTTACAACTTGATCCTCAACGTTTTTTTCGGGAATAGACTTTATCGTGTCGTTACCCGAGCCAAAAGGCATTGCCGTAATTTCTGCTATATCGCCGGCATTTGCATCCATTATGCCACTGATAGCCTCATTTAGTGTACCGTCGCCTCCGTATACCGTAAAATGAACATTAGGGTCTTTAAGACATTCTTCCCTAACAAAACGGCGACAATCACCTTGTGATGTAGTGCGATAGCCCTCGCCTGTAAGACTTTTTGTTTTGCCGTTACCGGCCGCAGGGTTATATATCGTAATTTCTCTCATAAAAAATAAATCCTTTTTGTTTTTTTGCTCTATGCAAATTGCATCTTGCAAACCAATTATAAACAATTTAAATATTTGTTAATAGCATAGACACAATTATTATTGCATTTTTCACAATATAAATCAAGATATAATTTTGTACAATGCAGATAAAAACCCAAGACTCATATTTATCATGAATCTTGGGTCGTTTTCAGACTTATTTACAGCCTCATATTAATTTTATTATTTTTTCAATTTTTCCAAATCATTTTTGCGTATTTCAACACGTCTGACTTTACCGCTTATAGTCTTCGGAAGTTCTTCTACAAACTCAACGATTCTCGGATACTTGTAAGGTGCAGTATGCGTCTTAACATATTCTTGTATTTCTTTCTTCAATGCATCTGTACCTTCTCTTCCTTTTACAAGAACGATAGTCGCTTTTACGATTTGACCACGAACCTCATCCGGAACAGGAGTGATTGCGCACTCTAATACATACGGAAGTTCCATGATTACACTTTCTATTTCGAAAGGTCCAATGCGGTAACCGGAAGATTTGATTACATCATCTATACGACCAACATACCAAAGATAACCGTCTTCATCCATTGTAGCCTGGTCTCCTGTGTGATAAAAGCCATCATGCCAAGCTTCTTTAGTTTTTTCCTCATCCAAATAATAGCCGATAAAGAGTCCGCACGGAACATTTTCTTTTGTACGTATACAGATTTCTCCGGCATCACCCGTTTTACATTCGTTACCATCAGGATCGAGAATAACAACATCATAAAGCGGACTGGGTCTTCCCATAGAACCGATTTTAGGAGTAGAACCAACAAAGTTGGCAATGGACAATGTTGTTTCCGTTTGACCAAAGCCCTCCATAATTGTAAGACCTGTCGCCTTTTTAAATTGGTTGAACACCTCAGGATTAAGTGCCTCGCCTGCAGTTGTTGCATATTCGATAGAAGAAAGATCGTATTTCGACAAATCTTCCTTTATGAAGAAACGATACATTGTCGGAGGTGCACAGAAAGTTGTGATTCCGTACTTTTTAAACATAGGAAGGATGTCTTCTGAATGGAATCTGTCAAAGTCATAAGTAAATACGGCAGCTTCACATAACCATTGACCATAGAGTTTACCCCAAAGAGCTTTACCCCAACCTGTGTCTGATATAGTAAAATGTAATCCATCGGGATTTACATTATGCCAATGCTTTGCTGTAGGGTAATGACCTAATGCGTATTTGTATGAATGAGTAGCGATACGAGGATAACCTGTTGTGCCGGATGTAAAGAGCATAAGCATAGGATCATCACCACAGGGAGTATTTTCAGTTCTGTAATAATGAGTACTGAAACGCTCCATTTCAACATTGAAATCATTCCATCCATCTTTTTTACCGCCAACCAAAACTTTGATTATTCCCGGAAATTCCGCAGCAGCTTTTTCTGCTTCATCAGATACAACTCCGTCTGCAGTACAAACAATAGCTTTTACTTTAGCTGCTTTATATCTGTAAGAGAAATCATGTTCAACGAGCTGGTTAGTAGCAGGTATTGCTATAGCACCGATTTTATGAAGCGCAAGCATACAGAACCAGAATTGATAGTGGCGCTTCAAAACAAGCATTACTGTGTCACCTTTTTGTATACCAAGAGATTCAAAGTAATTCGCCGTTTTTGCGGAATATTTCTTCATGTCACTAAATGTAAATCTGCGATCAGACTTGTCATTAGCTACCCACATCATCGCCAACTTATCCGGGTTCTTTTTAGCGATTGCATCAACACAATCAAAAGCAAAATTAAACTTATCTTCATTTTTAAAGCGTATACCGTTAAAGACTCCGTTGTTATCGTAGTATGATTCTACGAAATCATCAGCAACTGTTGCCTTGCTTTTTTCTTTTTCCACAACTTTTGAAGCAACAAAAGGTGCCTCGGGATACTCCTCGCTTACGCGTCCATCCTGAGGATTAAGAACAACAGCGTGGAATTCACAACCGCCTTCGCTTACTGCGATCATTCCGTGAGGTATTAAACTGTTATAAAAAATAGAGTCACCTTCATTGAGAATATCTACGTGGTTACCAACTTGCACCTTGAGAGAACCCTTTACGATAACGTCAAACTCTTGACCGTTATGGGAGTTAAGTTTCATAGGAGCATTTTGTTCTTCGGGAAGATACGGAAACTTAACCAAGAAAGGTTCAGCAAGTTTATCTCTAAACTTCGGCGCCAAATTGTTATAAACCACACCGTGTTTTTTAAGGATTTTAAGACCTTCGCCCTTTCTTGTAATGGCGAAAGAACTAAGAGTTGTGCTTGTTCCTTCAAGCAAATCAACAACTTCAACTCCACAAGCCTTCGCACATTTGTAGATAAAAGTAAAACTAAAATCTGTTTCACCTTTTTCTAAAACCATATAATCTTCAACCGATACACCTGTAAGCTTTGCAAGCTCTTCTTGTGTATATCCTTTTGCCTCGCGCAAGTCTTTTATTCTGCCTGCGACATCTTTCAAACTGTAATCCATTTTTGTTGTCTCCTTTCAATCTTGACTATTTTTTAATGGTTACGAATTTGAATAAAACAAAAAACCCGTCTCAAAGTATATCTTTGAGACGAGTTATTAAACCCGCGGTACCACTCAAATTACGGAAAATCCCGTCACTCACCGGACTCTAACAAATCCTTTGCCTTTACGCAGCAATACGGAAGGAGTCTACTCGCCTCAGCTTTCGGTCCTCCGACTCAGAAGTGATAAGTCATTGGAAAGTTTCACTGTTACCTCGCACCAAACGGCAACTCTCTGTCAAGTGTCACATCCCGACCGTCTTCATCATAGTCGTTCTTTGTGATATTCAAATTTCCTGCATAGTTTAGCACTGCATTTTTTAAAAGTCAATAGTTTTTCAAATATTTTTTTGCACATTTTACTTATAAATTCTATAAACCAAATCCTTGAATATTTCAGGACGATCTTGAGCATATTCATACAAAGTTTCAACGCCCTCCATCCATCTATCATAAGATTGACTAATGCTGTTCGCTCCTTCGTTCGGGTTATCAGGATTAACATACCAAACATTTGTCTGAAGTCTCGGAAACTCAGGCAACATGATTTCAACCATTTTATCAATTAATTTCGTGGCGTTTTCGACAGAAAAGTAATTATTTACCATTTCATCCACAAGCTCAAGGAATTGTGCTTTAAATGTTTTATTCTTCATTAAAGATGCAAAGGCAGCTGAAATTTCTCCCGCTCCGCCCCTTAAAACATTTTCGGAATGCGCTGTTTCATCTGCCACGACATTTTCCGTCTGTCCCGGCAAGTCATAAATACCCCAAGAATAATCTATATCCTTCAACACAAAACGCCACTTACCTTCATGCATCCACGCTCTTACATTATTATGTGGCCAATCTCTGTTATTTGCAAAAACATTCACCGCAATATATTTCATAAAATTATCCATATCAAGTTTTTGACATGCACTGGCATAATTTGCAGAAATAGCCATATTTGTATTTGCAATATATGAAAGCATATATTTATAACTCTCTAAATCAGCCTCTGTGCCTTCATCTATTTTATAAAACCATTCTCCGTTTTCATGTCCGTAAGCTATAATTGCCACATTATCTTTCGGTATGCCGTAATGTTGCTCTATGTAGTCATTATCAGTATCATCTCTCAAGTTATACAATCCCCAATACGCACCATTTATGTAAACAACAACAGGTCTGTAAGCTTGAAAAGCGATATTCCCCATTTTACCTGCCAATGTATGCACCAAAGCATCTCTCAATAAAGTATTTCGCCTACTGCCAAACAAATTATCATTACCGCCCGCTCTCAAGACAAAACTATCAAATCTGTCTACAGGCACTCCTTCACTGTTAACACTATCCGGAAGCATTGCATATTTAAATTTTCCGTTTTCGGGGTCATATTCTTTTCTGGCAACAAGTTTAAGCGACTTTTGCGGTGCTCCTCGCGAGGTACCACCATAAACTCTCAAACCGGCATCTACAGAAAATCCGGCCGTACCGTCACTGTCAAAAAACTCCACATGCGCAGGGCGCTCAGATTCACGGCCATGCTGTGTATAATTTGTAAAAATACCCGTGTTTCCGTATAAATTCTTTTCATCTGTCGTAATAGAAACAACAGCTATATTACTGTAAAAATCCTGAAAATTATCATATTCTTTGTTCACTATATATGTCGATGTAACTATTTCTCCAACTCGTGATGAACCTAAAAATGCCGCAGCTCTGATAACCGTCACTTCATCCTCCGCACCAACCATGCTGCTCTTATCCGCAATTTTTATGCCGGCCGCATCATTATACTTTTTGGAGTTTGATGTCGGGTCATTACCATTTATGGTATATCTGATCGTGTATTTTGAATCTCCCGCAAGTTTCAAAGTAAACTCCTTACTATAAAATCCTGACGGATGTGAAAATACAACTGTTTTTGTCTCTGTAAAATTCTCATTACCGTTATTACCGTCAGAAATCACAGGAGTTGTTGCTGTCGGTTCAGCTGTCGGACTCGGTTTGGAATCCGGAGTCTTTTCAGGCGTTTTTTCAAGTGTATTTTTAGGCGTTTCAGCAGGCATTTCGCTCGGTTGCTCCGTAGGTTTAGCTGTCGGCGTCAGTTCCGGTGTGTTTTCAAATGTAGCAGTAGCCGTCACTGCTACTGTCGGCTTAGGCGCAGAAGTTTCCGTCGGAAAGTCTGTCGCATCACCGCAACTTACAAACGCAAAAAGCATAATTACTGCAAAAAAACACACAAACAAATAAGTGCAGTTCTTTTTATTCAACATATAAAGCACCTCGGCATATAAATTTCATCACTATCTAATGTTAATATACCATAATATATACTGCCCAACAAGTCCCGAACTTGACACGGAAACAAAAATTTATATAATAAACCGAAGGTAAATTTAAACATTTTCCCTTGGAGGTTCAACATGAAATTTGTAATTCAGCGTGTCAGCAAAGCAAACGTAAGTATAGAGGGCAACATAGTTGGTGCCATTGATAAAGGTTATATGGTTTTGATAGGCATAGGTAAAGAAGATACAACAAAAGAAGCAGATCGTCTTGTGGATAAGATGCTCAAATTGAGAATTTTCGACGACGAAGAAGGTAAAACAAATTTATCTTTGGCAGATGTTAACGGATCGTTGCTTTTAATATCTCAATTTACTCTTTATGCTGACTGCCGCAAGGGAAACAGACCATCATTTATTAATGCAGCTCCACCGGCAGAAGCTGAAAGTTTATATGAGTACATTATTTCAAAATGTAAAGAACAAGTGCAAAATGTACAAACGGGCAGCTTCGGTGCCGACATGAAAGTCGAGCTCACCAATAACGGCCCGTTTACAATAATATTAGATTCATCATTATTTGCATAAATTTTTAAAGGTTTCAGCAGCCACTTCCGCGTTTTTTATAGAATCGCTACATATTATTTTTATACCCATTTCTTGCGCTCTGCTCCACAAAAGTTGCTTTTTGAGTCGATTTCTGTAATGTTCTTGTGTTTCGTCCTCTCGTTGCAAGTTATTGTTTTTTATTGCAGGATTATCTTTTGAAGATAAATAGTTTGTAACAAGAGCTTTTTTGACGTACTTGCCGCCAAATTGTTCTGAAACAGTTGAAAACTTAAACAATTCTTCATCATCAAACTTGCCGTTTTTGCACGAAATAAAAACAGGTCTTAAACCTCTCATAGCAATAACATCAATTTCATTTTCTACTTCGTTCTCGAAACCTTCGTTTCGCACACCATCCCAGTCGATTTGGACTCCCATCATAACATCGTTGTACACATTCAGTCCATCCTCTTTAACGTTGAGTGCCGTGCTTGTAATAAAAAGTTCCAACAATACGCCTTCTTTTATCAAGCAGCGTTTAATATCTATATTCTTAAAGCAGAATGTAAAGACTGCTTCTTTTCGCACAAAATTATATATCAGGCCTGTCTTTGATAATTGCTCCAAAAATCTTTGATAATCTTTTTTTACATCTTTCGTTTCGCCTTTTAAGTTTACCAAAACGTCTAAAGACGACAATTCCGGCATTTTTGAGACAGCTTTGGCAGTAAGTCCTACATTAACATTCCATTGCCTGTAACTTTGTGCACAAACAGGCCATAATTTGTTTATGTCTTTTATTAATTCAGGTGTAAGAGTCCATTTTGATGTCCCTGTAGTTTGAAATTCACAATCCATAACACATCCACCGTGAATAAGCATACATTCTTCAATAGTCATTAATTGGTCATTTTGACTGTCTGTGACTATATTTTCATCACAGTCTATCATTCTGTTTGAATACACATTGAATCTTTGAAGTTCTACTGCATCATAATGATTTTTATATACTATGCCGGCAGCAACCAACATCAAATCCTCTCCGCCGCATAAATCAAAAACAATTTCTTCATCAGGATTTTCTTTTATAAAAGGACACACTAAATCCTCCAACACTTCGACAATGTTTTGAAGGTTGTTTCTGTTAACTACGCGAGAATCAAAAACCGTTTGAATTTTTCTTTTATCTGCAATAATACGAAAAACTTTTTCAAATCTCTCTGTTTTCTTTTTTTCTCCGAGAAAAACAACTTTTCTCGGCTTCGTCAAAATAAAACCTGCAATATTTTCTATCGGTTCTTCATCAAAAAGCTCTACAAGAAGCATAAACATCACCTTATAAATCCGACATGCCACATCAATACTTGTTGCTACTCAATTCTAATGGCATTTTCAAATAAAAATCCTAAAAATTCAGTCACGAGAAAAACTCAACCCTCCAATATTTACATCGGTTATTGTTTTCTCTTAAGGATTAATCTTATTATATTTTATAATCTTTTTCAATCTAAAAATATACAAAATGAATTTCTTGCGATAAGGCTCGATATATAGTAAAATTACTGCAGTTCATAAAGTGGAGGAGTTAATAATGAATATCTTCAAGGAATATCTCACAACAAAGTACGGCATATTGGCAATAGAAGCAGACGACGAAGCGATTCTTTCAATAAGTTTTTTGCCCGCCGGTAAAAGCCCTGACGAAACTGTTCAAGGCAATATTTTCACAGAGCTTTGCGTTATGCAATTAAAAGAATATTTCTCGGGAGAAAGACGATTCTTCAACTTCCCGTACAGATTAACAGGTACAGATTTTCAAAATGAAGTTTGGGCCGAAATTGCAAAGATACCATACGGAGAAACAATTTCATATAAAGAGCTTGCAGAGCGTATTAATAAGCCGCAAGCAATTCGTGCAGTAGCTGCCGCCGCAGGAGAAAACAAACTCTTAATCGCACTGCCATGTCACAGAGTAATTGGTACAGATGGCAGCCTAACAGGCTTTTCCGCAGGTCTTAAAATAAAAGAGCAACTTTTGGAGCTCGAAAAAGAGCCCGAAGTTTACACCAAATTCAACTTTGCCGAGGCACAAAAAAAGCGAGGCAAATTGCCTACGAATAAAATTACGGGCCGATTTATTTATGACATAACGGATATTCTTTTTGAAACAGATGAAGAAGACGTACTTTCTGCGCACAAAACACACATCTTTCCCGTAGCTTTTGACTTTGAAGGTTGCTCGGGATTCACACTTGAAGCAGATGCATTTATGGTAACTTCTTACGAGCCGGTAAATGTGCTCACACAAGAAGTCATCATTACCTTCTACAACGCTTCGGAGACTTTCGTTACAAAAGCAATTCTGTCCCCCGGTAAAAATACGCTTCATTTTGATATAAACGATATGAAGTTTAAAAACGTGTACAAAATGTCTGTATTTTCGACAAAACCGCTTCGCGACTTAAAGCTTTCAAAGCTAAATGTACTTGACAATTATTTTAGATATAAAGGTCAGGCAAAGTTTTATACACCGTACGGTTGTACACTTAGCGAGAGCGATTACACTTTGACCTATTCTTTCAACGGAAAGGCGCAGCTCGAAAGTTTCACTTTCCCCGACAGCTCAAAATACACATATAACATGAAAATGCCGAGGAGAAATACTATTTTCGTGGTCCTAAAAAACAACTCTACTGCCTCAAAAATGAAGCTGTACTATAAAACAACCGTAAACAGCGAATATTGCGAAGAAAATTCCGTAGAAGTACCGATAAGCCGTTCAAACGAGTATAAAGCGTACTACTTTAACTTGTCGGCAACACCGGGATTAGAAGGCAGACTTATGCAGTTTATGCTTGAAACTGTAGGATACGGTGAAATTACAATCAGAGAATATTCTTTTGAAGAAGAAAAAGTAATTTCTGCAAATGCAGGCAAAATTACTTCATGCGTTGCCGGCGGTGATGAGATTACTGTAAGCGGCTGTATTTCACCCGAATATCTTGACGAAAATGCTATGCTCTACGTATATGCCACTACAATGGCAAATGACAAGCCTACACCTGAGGGCAAAGAGCTTTTGATATCTGTATCTCTCAAAGAGGCTGCCAAAAGTATTGCCAACGATGGCAGCATTTGTTTTAAAATTGATGGTATTTCTTTTAAGAACGGGTCAATCACTCGTCTTTCATCACAATTTGCGGCATTTATAAGTATTGAAGACCAACTTTATCCGATTGGAGAGCGCTTTTATATTGATAATTATGAGGATTTCCAAGATAATCCATATCACTTTGATTTGCCTGCTCTAACTGTTTGTGTTACAGACACACAATTCGGTGCTAAAGGTGATGCTTGTACAGATGACACAGATGCCATTCAATCCGCCATTGATTATGTTTGGAAACAAGGCGGAGGCAAGGTTATCCTCTTAGGCCCTGCTGCAGACGATGACAAAAAGACTCGATTCTACGGCAGACGCTATCGTATAACGAACATTTTATTAAGAAGCAGAGTAGAACTTCATTTTGAAAAAGATGCGATATTATGGCAATCTCCGATTTACAGAGATTACAAGTACATACCTGATTATGGACATGATATAGATATTGGCAACATCACTTGGTCTCATGCAATGCATGTTTCCAATTTGCCGACAGTACAATGTGTTAACAGTGAATATGTTAAAGTAACAGGCTTTGGTAAAATCCGTTCATACGATACGGGAGCCGAAGAGGGCGTTGTTATGCCTTCTTATTCAACAGGTTGTCCTGACAGGATTCATCAAGTGCCTATTGCGTTTTTCGGTACAAAATATATTGAATATAAAGATTTTGAAATTGTCCGCACAAACAACTATCACGCGCCTTTATATGCTTGCAGTTACATTTATGCTGCCAATATAAAAATGCACGAAGTTCGTTGTGTCAGCGGCGATGGTTTTGGTTTATCCAAAGGCACTCATCACGTCGTGCTTAACAGAAACTTCTTCCAATCCAACGATGACGGAGTTGTTCTCAGTGGCTGTTATTTCGACCCCCGCGGTCTCGTTTGGTGGAAATCCCGTCTCGGAAAGCATGGCGGTACAAGACACGTTAAGATGGTTCATTCTTACATGAATTCGGGTGGCGGAAAGGCTATTGCTTTTATCACATGGGGAACAAGTGACCCTAATGTTGAAAAACAAGAAGTTTCTAACTTTACTGCATATGACAATCATCTTGTGTGCGTAAACCCCGTAGGTGCTTGGTACGATAATCCTTATAACGGCAAAAAGCCTTTTGATAACAGTGAAACCGACGATTATTCACCTGTTAAAGCTATAAGAATATTTAATAATATTTACCAAGGGGATGTTACCATAGGCACAATTAAAGCTACTGATTTTATTTCAGATTGCGGTATACATTCTACTGACAATTTCAGGAACGGTGATTTTTGCATCAGTAAAATACCAAATCTTGCCAATTGGTCATACAAACGCAACAAAAACAAAAACTCTGTTAAAGTGCGCAAAGTAAACGGCAAATTCTGCGGCGTGATGCAGTATTTCCGTGAAGGAGACACCGCACTATACCAAGGACTTTACTTGCCTGCCGGAGCTCATAAATGCACATTTAATGTCACCACAGGCGAAACCGGTGTATTTATGTTTGTTCAAAACATTCGCACAGGAGAAATAATTGCAGAGCGCCATATTTTATCAATCGGTACTTTTGAAGAACATAATATAAAATTCAATTTAAATGAGGCTGCTGATTTGTATATAGGATTGCGACATCCTGCCGATATGACTTCGGATGATGATTTCACAGCGCTTGACTGTGCGTATATAGAAAGTGTTGAATATTAAATCAACGAAATGTTTGTGCAATATATGCTGTCATTATGCCTATAACAGCGCTTACAGCATAAAAAAGCAACCACAAAATTACTGTAAATGATAATTCGACAAAAATAAAAAAAGCAAAAAACAATACAGCAGCATTGCCGAGCAGATTCATAAAAAAGTCTTTATTCATAAGACATGATACGAACGAACCGACAAATGCTGCTATTGGTAATAATACGAGTTTTGTATACACTTCCCTGATTTCGTCAGGTGAAAGTGCGATATAAGAAAAAACAATCAATATAGCTACGGTAATTGCACTCACAATAACAGATGTCAAGAAAATTTTCTTTGTATCTTTTTGATTAACCTTTTTGGTCTCTGTTTTTTTTGTATTAATTGTTTGTGTACCTTTTCCGTAAATAGAGCTCATAATAACTGCATTCCTCTTATATTATCAAATTATTTTATATCAAAACAAAAAAGAAGGAATATCGTTTTGTTCTGTTTCTTCCTCAATTTCAGAGAAAATATCAACTTCGCGCGGAGCTATTATGTAAATCATTTCTGAAATACGTTGAATGTTGCAGTCTAACGCAAAGCAACAACCTGAAACAAAATCATAAATACGACGTTTATCAGAAGCGTTTCTTACAAGCTCAAGATTGAGAACAACTGTAAGATGTCCCTTAAGATGCTCGCCTACTACTTGACAATCCTCATATTCATAAGGCTTAGAAAGAACTACTTTCAAATTTGAAGCCGCGCCCATGTTAAGTATACGACTTCTGTCAGAAGAACTGCTCTTTCTCTCTGCACCGCCTGAATAAGAACGATTTGATTTTGCTCTTGAACCTGTAGCAGCTCCTGCAGAAGCATAAGCACTGTAGTCCGAAGAAGCAAAAATATCCTCTTCAGATTCACTATCAGAATATTCAATTTCATCAGTTATGAATTCCTCGTCATTATCACTGATATCCTCAGCCTCATACGAGTATGAATCGCGAGCAACAGACTCTGTGCCGCCAAAACCAATAAGGTCCTTGAAACGTGATTTTAAATCAGCCATTATTAAATTTCCTCCTCATCTTTTGCACTTAAAAATCTTTTGTAAAAATCAATGAAATATGCCTGTACCTACACGGATCATATTCGCGCCTTCTTCTATTGCATAAGAAAAATCATGCGTCATTCCCATTGACAAGTAAGACATATTCACATTATGCCCTTTTTGAGAACCTATGTCAATATATTTTTTATGTAATCTCGAAAAAATGCTGCGCAGTTCATATTCGTCAGCATCAAACGGAGCCATGGTCATAAGCCCTTTAAGTTTTAAATTGTCAAATTTGGTAAATTCTTCTACTATACGGTCTACATCTTCTATGCCCACGCCATGTTTACTCTCTTCTTTTGAAACATTTACTTGCAAAAGGCAATTCATTGTTAAACTTTTTTTTGCTGCACATTTGTTGATTTCCTCTGCAAGATGCAAACTGTCTACAGAATGTATCAAAGATACCTTGTCTATGATATATTTTACCTTATTTGTTTGTAAAGTGCCTATCAAATGCCAATCAATATCTTTCAAATCATATTGTGCTGTTGTATCAAGTTTTTGCAAAAGACATTGAACCCTGTTTTCCGCAAAAACACGTTGTCCGGCATTATAAGCTTCATTAACCTCCGCAGCTCCTACAGTTTTGCTTACTGCCACAAGAGTAATGTCTTCTCTTTTTCGCCCGCTCTTCGCTGCGGCATATTCTATTTGTTGATTAATTTCCGCTAAATTTTCACAAATTGTCATTTTATCCTCCTATAATCTGACCTTCTGTTACACTTTCATGGTTAACAACATATATGTCATTTACACGCACACTTGTAATACCTTCGTCTTCATCCGTAACAAAATTATTTGAAGGAGTAATAATAGCATACTCTCCATCCGTCGCAAGAATATTTACATATACAAATGATACATAATTAGCTCTCAAAATTGCAATTCTCGCTGTAAGACCTGCCGTATCCCACTCTGCCAACGCTCTTTTCGGCACTTTCAGACCGTCCATATGATCAATAATCAGTTCAGACTCAACAATTCGTTGTGAAACTGAGCCCGCAAGACCCGTTGAAGATTTTAGTAAAACATAAGTTTTATCTGCATATTTCAAAAGTTCTTCTACTGTAGCCTCTACCGAAAAATCTCTGCTTTTAGCTCTGACTGTTATCTTTTTACCCGGTGTCAATACAGAATAATCAACTTTTGAAACATCAATCGCTATATAATAGTTCACATCAGGTGTTACTCTCGCAACAGTCTGTCCCGATGTCACATCGGTGCCTACCGTATAAACCAAATCAGAACTGTCATAATAAAGTGCATTTTCAGAAAGAGAATTTCCCGTCTCACCTTTTTTACTTATATACGATGCAATCATAGCAGTTTTCTCAGTCGCAACATTAGTACGACCATCTGCAAAAAACGAAACCACACCTGCATGTGCAGTTTTTACTTCTTGCATACAAGTTTGTAAATTAGCCAAAATTGAAGTTCTTTGATTTTTCAAGCCTGTAATATACGAATCTGTACTGTCAGCATTCATAAGTATCTCGTTTTTCGTATCAAAAAACTGATTTAACTCGTTCAATATTTCATTATATTGAGACAAAGTCGAAGTAGAAGTCGATATTGCCGAAAGCTTTTGGGTCAAAGAGTTAATTTGCTCATTAAGAAAACCTAACTCAGTATGTTGATTTTCTACATATGATGCTGCATTTTGAGCTGCGGAAATCTTACTCTCTGTTTGTCTCAAAAGTTCAAGCTCTTTCTCATATTCAGGCTTTACAACATATCCTATCGTTGCACCTGCCGCAACCCTGTCTCCGTCATTGACAGCAGCAATCATCTTTCCCGAGAAACCCGTTGTGATACCATATTCATCTCTTATAATATGTGCGTTAACATTATAAACATTCTCTATTGTACCTGTTGTGAGAAAAGCTTGTTCAATTTCGCCTTCTTTATCCATTGTGCCAAAAATGAATATACATACAACAATCGCCACCAAAAGAACAACCGCAACAACTTTTATTGTGTTTACAATATATTTTTTGCGTTTCGGCGCTCTTTCCAATATTCTTCTTTCATGCGGAGCAATTTTTTCTGCAGGCACACTACCGTAAAGCTTCTTGGCAGGAGCTTTTTTGGCTTTAGAATTTATATCTTCTTTCTCTTTTTTCTCTTTTGTTTTTTCTGCTGTAGGTTTGGGCGATTGCTTCACAGGCTGACGAACCGTCTTTTTCTCAACAGGTCTCCTCGTCGCCGGTTTTGAAACCTCTTCAGGAACCGGTCTTGGCGTAGGCTTTGGGATAGGTTTCTCTATCTTATGTCCGTAGCTGTCATACCTTTCATCCTTTGCACCAAGCTTTACAAGCGTTTTTTTTCTTTTGTTATCCTCTGCCATTACAGACTGTAAACCTCTTCGTCTTTCAATACTGTTATGCCTGCTGCTGTCAAAACTTCTGTTGCTGCCGGTATATCCTCAACACGGAAAATTACAAGCGCTTTTGTCTGAGTTTTGCCCACGAAAGCATATATATAATCAACACCTATTTGTTTCTCGTTTAGTGCATCAAGTGCTGTTGATAATGAACCTGCTGTATCTTCAATCGCAATAGCCAACACAGGCGAACTGTTTACAGTAAAACCTGCATCACGCAAAATAGTCTCTGCTGTGTCAGGATCACTTACTATAAGACGCAAAATGCCGAAATGCGTCGTATCTGCAATAGACAAAGCACTTATATCAATTTTATTCGAACCAAGTACTCTTGTAACATCAGCAAGTCTGCCTGCTTTATTTTCAAGAAAAACAGAAATTTGCTTTACACTCATGGTCGTAAACCCCTTTCTTTTTATTCTCTTTTATTTACTATCTGAAGTCAGTATATCACAAAGCCGACTTCTTATCAAACATCGAGTCCTTTTTTAAAGGCTTTTTCATTTATGTCATACATTTTTGCAGGAATTACACTTTTCAAACTTTCTTCCCAAATATTCGCAGGAACTTCCGTAAGTTTTGATGCCAATACTCCTAAAAGTACAACGTTAACTGCCTTGGTACTGCCACATTCCGCAGCCAAACCCAAAGCATCCAAAGAAACAAGCTCTATGTCAGATTTAGCCAAAACATCAATGATGTTTTCAGGATATTTTGCTGCTCCGGAAACTACCGGCATAGGATTGATTTTTTGTACATTGGTAATTACGGTACCACCTTTTTTAAGATAAGGTAACCATCTGATTGCTTCCAATTGCTCAAAAGCCAAAATAACATCGGCTTCGCCTTCGTCAATTATAGGAGAAGCTATTTTATCACCTATTTTAACGCAAGTAATAACGCTGCCGCCTCTTTGAGACATACCATGTACTTCAGAAACTTTAACATCTTTATTGCATAACGCTGCCGCAGCACCTAAAAATTTAGAGGCAAGCAACGTACCCTGTCCGCCGACTCCTACTATTAAAACGTTTAAACAGTCAAGATTTTTCATGCTTACTCCTCCTTATTCATCCTTGCCTATAGCACCGAACGCACACATCTGTGCGCAAAGGTTACAACCCAAACAAATTGATTCATCAATCTTATATGTTCCGTTGTCGCAATAAATAGCAGGGCAACCGAGTTTCATACAAGCACCGCACTTTCTGCACTTTTCTGTATCAATCTTAACGGGTGCACCGTATTTAACACTCTTAAGAAGTGCGCATGGTCTTTGTGCGATAATTACAGAAGGCTCGTCAGCTTCCAATTCTTCTTTAACTGCTGCTTTGAACTTCTTCATATCGAAAGGATCTTCTACTCTTACTCTCTTAACGCCTACAGCCTCTGCAAGTTTAACAAGATTTACAGCAGGAGCCTCTTCCATTTTTATGGTACGTCCCGTTGTCGGATTCTGTTGATGTCCTGTCATACCTGTAATTGAGTTATCGAGAATAATAACGGTCGATGTACCTTTATTATATACTATGTCAATAAGTCCTGTGATACCGGAGTGCATAAATGTTGAGTCACCAATTACGGCAACTGTCGGGATTTTCTCACCAAATTGTGCGTCGGCTTTGTCCATACCATGCGCCATACTTACTGAAGCACCCATACATACGCATGTATCAACTGCTTCATACGGCTTCATTGCGCCTAAAGTGTAGCATCCGATGTCTCCGGACACTCTTACTTTCAATCCGGAAAGTACATAAAATACACCTCTGTGTGGGCAACCGGGACACAAAACAGGAGGTCTTGCAGGTGCTTCAACTGCTTCTGATGCAACTGCAGACTCAATTTTCTCGCCTTTGTAAGCTTTGCGAATAATTGTAGTATTCAGCTCACCTTGATTTGTAAAGTACTTCTTGCCCTCTACTTTAATACCCATTTGCAATACGTGATTTTCAATAAACGGCTCAAGCTCTTCAATAACGAGGAGTTCATCAACGTTTTGGGCAAATTCACTAATCAATTTATCCGGCAGAGGATGTACCATGCCGATTTTAAGAACAGATGCATCCGGAAAAACTTCTTTTGTATATTGATAACTGATACCTGATGTTATAATACCAAGCTTTTTACTGTTATATTCAACAGTATTGAGACCTGATGCAATGTTCTCTGCAAACTCTTTTAAATTATTCGTTCTTTGGTCTACGAAAATATGACGCTTCTTAGCCATTCCCGGCATCATTACATACTTCATTGTATCTTTTTTATATGGTTTTTTCTCTTGAGCAACACGCTCTGAAAGCTCAGCTAAACTTCTTGCATGAGCAATACGAGTTGTAAGTCTCAAAATTACCGGTGTGTCAAATTTTTCACTTATTTCAAATGCTTTTTTTGTAAAATCTATGCATTCCTGTGCATCAGCAGGCTCCAACATAGGAATATGTGCTGACAAAGCATAAAATCTTGAATCTTGCTCATTCTGAGAGCTGTGCATTCCCGGGTCATCTGCCACAACTATTACGAGTCCACCGTTTACGCCTGTATAAGCAACCGTAAAAAGCGGGTCAGCCGCAACATTAAGACCAACGTGTTTCATACAACACATCGAGCGTGCGCCTGCAACAGCAGCACCGATTGCAACTTCCATTGCTACTTTTTCATTAGGTGCCCATTCGCAGAATATTTCGTCATATTTTGCTGTATTTTCTGTAATCTCTGTACTTGGTGTACCGGGGTATGAAGAAACCACATTTACGCCGGCTTCCCACGCTCCTCTTGCTACTGCTTCATTACCTAAAAGCAATTTTTTCATCGTATAAACCTCCGAAATTTATATGTATTATTGATTTCTCAAATCATGTACTCTCTTTGCCTTGCCGTTAACATAACGCTCTAAAGTCTTTGGCTCTGCCAATGTTATCTTAGCATCAATCAAAAGATTTGATCTTACTTTTTCACGAATTTTATGTGTAAGTGCTTCAAGCTCCCCGTATTTTTCAAGAAGTGAAGCGTCCGCAAGCTCAACCTTAACTTCAAGTTGGTCCATATAGCCTTTCTTTGTAACTATAAGCTCATAGTGAGGTCCTATATGAGGCATGCCCAAAAGCAAGCTCTCTATCTGGCTCGGGAACACATTTACACCTTTGATAATAAGCATATCGTCAGAACGGCCTTTAACCTTCGCCATTCTTGCTGATGTTCTGCCGCACTTACAAGGAGATAAGTTAATAGATGTGATATCCTTTGTTCTGTATCTGAGAACCGGCACGCCTTCTTTTGTAAGAGTTGTGAGTACAAGTTCTCCTTCTTCTTCAGGATTTTTCACTTCAAGTGTGTCACTGTCAATTATCTCAAACAAGAAACTGTCTTCATTAATATGCATACCGTCATGTTCAAGGCACTCTCCCGAAACACCGGGACCTTGTACCTCTGTAAGTCCGTAGTTTTCAGTACATTCAATACCCCAAAGTCTTTCAATTTGCTGACGCATCTCTGCTGTGTGTCCTTCTCCTCCGAAAAGTCCCACTCTAACTTTGTGCTGAAGCTTTCTGTCGTGAACAAGTTCGCCGAGGTGGAGTACATATGAAGGCGTACCAACAAGAACGGTTACTCCAAAATCCTCTATAAACATAAGCTGTCTTTCTGAATTACCGGATGATGCAGGAACTACTGTAACACCCATATTTTCCAAACCTTGGTAAAGACCAAAGCCGCCCGTAAACATTCCGAAGCCGAAAACAATCTGTGCAATATCATCCTTCGTCACACCCGCCATTGCAGCAATTCTGGAAATATTTTCTTTCCAAACTGCCATGTCATTCTTGGTGTATCCGAAAACAACAGGTTTGCCCGTTGTGCCTGAGCTTGCATGAAGTCTTACAATGTTGCTCATAGGCTCGGCAAAAAGCTTAAAAGGATAATTTTCTCTCAAATCAAGCTTTGAGGTATACGGAATCTTCTCTATATCCTTAAGTGTCTTTATATGCTCCGGCTTTAATCCGATTTTATCAAAGCGATCTCTGTAAAATTGCACATTCTCATATGCTCTTTTTACAGTCCACTGCAATCTTTCTAATTTAATTTCTTCATATTCTTTTCTTGAAAGGCACTCCTTAGAGGGATTCCAAATCATTACAATACAACTCCTTATCAGTCCGTTATCACTGAACTTTAATTATATAAATATATCTTATCTTAGTCAACCTTATTATAACAAGCAAAGCACTCGTCCACATATGCTTTATCAGGCTTCTTTGTAAATATACTTACTATAGGAACAAGAACCAATGTTATAAGCATTGAAACAGCACCTGCGTTTGTTCCCGGCATAAGACCCATAAACATATTCAGCACTATAAAACCTATACCAACCGCAAAACTTGCCCATACAGCAGTTTTTGTTATCTTTTTAGAATACAATCCGTACATAAACGGTGCCAAAAACGCTCCTGAAAGTGCTCCCCATGAAATAGCCATCAAATTTGTTATGAGCGTTCCGGGGAAGAGTGCCAAAACTACTGACACAACTATAAACAACACACAAAATGTTCTCGTGAGAAACATTTGTTGATTGTCTTTCATATCTTTTTTTATAAAACCTTTTATGCAATCTACCGTAAGTGTCGACGCTGATGAAATTACAAGAGATGACAATGTCGACATTGATGCAGAAAGCACAAGCACAACAACAAGGCCCATCAATATATCAGGTAACACTCCGTCAAGCATATTAGGCATTATTTCGTCATACGCAACAGTCGGCATACCACTCTTATCTGCTTCTATATAAAGTCTGCCGAAACCACCGATAAAATAAGAACCGCCTGCTACAACAAGGGCAAAAATTGTGGAAATAATTGCTCCTTTTTTGATAGATTTTTCACTATCAATAGTATAAAACTTATGTACCATTTGAGGAAGTCCCCATGTACCTAAACTCGTTAATATCATTACTCCCAAAAGATTCATCGGCTCAGGACCGAAAAGTGAAGTATATGCACCTTGCTTTCCGGCACCGACAGCACCTTCTGCCACTTCAATTTGTGAAAGTGAAGAAATTGCCTCTGTAAAACCGCCCTTACCGTTTAAAACAGCAATAACAACGGCAACAATACCGCCGAGCATTACAATTCCTTGCACAAAATTGTTTGCTGCGGCTGCCATGTACCCACCGAGAACAACATAAACACCGGTAAGTAATGCCATACCTATTATACAATACTTGAAATCAATGCCGAAAGCCATGGAAAATATTCCCGACAAGCCTTTATAAACAGAAGCCGAATACGGCACAAGGAAAACAAATATTATCAAAGCTGAAACTAACTTAAGCGCCTGGCTGTTATATCTCTTTGCAAAAAAGTCAGGCATTGTAGCTGTTGATAAATGTTTTGTCATTGTTCTTGTTCTTTTACCGAGAACAACCCACGCTGCCAAGCTTCCCAAAAGGGCATTTGCAATGCCTATCCAAAAAGCGGCAACACCAAAGTTCCATCCGAACTGACCTGAATATCCTATAAAAACTACTGCTGAAAAATAAGATGTGCCATACGAAAAAGCTGTAAGCCACGGGCCTACACTTCTGCCACCTAAAACGAAATCGTCCATGCTGTGTATTTTTTTCTTATAAAAAATACCGAGCGCCAACGTTACCGAAAAAAAGATTGCCAACAAGGCAATTTTCTCTACCATACTACCATCCTCCGAAAATTTTGTCGCTACTGTACTACAATGTTGTTTTTATACGCATAAAAACACTTTCTTATTTTAATCTTTTTATTTAAAAATTGCAACTATTTAATATTTTGTCACTCAATTAATCTCGATTAATCGCTATTAATAACGACTTGCTATCTCAAGCACTTTTGCATACCAATCTTCAAATCTTTCTTCAGAGCATACCTTACTCACTGCCTGCTCGTGATTCAGACCATTATGTTCATATTTTTTGACTTCGGCAAAAGCTTTGTCAGATGCATCGACCAAAGAATGTGTTATTTCTTCACAAAAAGAATCATATCCGATAAAACCTGTAGGAGAATATGTACTTCCCTCTATTACTTGGTTTAGTGAATTTGATAACATATAATATTTATTATAATTATATACCGACAGTTGTTTTAAATAATCCTCTGCAGATGATTTTTCATAAATTGGGCGATATGATGAAATCTCATTGTTTGCAACGCTGAATTGTATAACATTCTCATTCGAACATAACCAATGCAAGAAGTTATAGCTTGCTTGGTTAATTTTTTCTCCGTGATTAAAAACACTTACTCCGTCTCCTATTTGAGGATAAACTTTTCTCGAATTGTTAATCGAAGGATATTTGACGGAAGTAATCAACAGAGAAGATGTTTCGCCATTAAAATTCATATATCTTTTAGGAAAAATAGTCATGTCATGCGGTACACCGGCATACGCAATAATATCACCTTTTTCAAGTGCTTTCAAAATATTGTCCGTCTGCAAAATATATCCGTTAACTACTCCTCTGTAATAGAAATCCCATATTCCTCTAAGAGTTTCTTTATTTGTATTAATTTTGATTTCTTTATTGCCTGTTTGCACCAACGAAGGTAACTGCTGAGAAGAATATGTAAAAATAAAGTCTTCTACAGATTCAAATGATATCAATGCTCTGCCGTCTGACCATTTATAATATTGCTCGGCAAGTGATATTATACCGCTCCATGTTTCCCATTGTTTTCGTTCAACTTTATTTGCAATATAAAATTGTCTCCACATAGAGTCGTTTATCATCGTCACAGGTGATGTTTTAGAAATCGGGAAAACAAATGTCTCTTCAGTACCTGCAATTTGACCTTCTTGCATAAAGCCTTCAAAATACCCTTTAAGTTCTTGCTTTGTAAGATATTTCTCCGCATTGACAATTAAATTGTACATATTTGCTTTATATGCTGACTCTTTTGATATAAAAGTTATTTCAGGATAATCCACACCGCTTACTTTAGAAGAAAAAGCATTATCAAGATAATCTGTTATATCATCTTGAGTCTTATATTCTGCAACCACAAAAATATTCCTGCTCTTACCCTCTGTAACATTATAAGTATCAACCAACATTTCAAAAATGTCACATTGCTTTCCTGTATATGTATGCCAAAAACGAATTGTATACGGTTTAACAGAATCATCAGTATTGCACCCAGTTTGAATAAGCAAACAGAATGCAAAAGCGAAACATATCAGCATAGTAAAAAAGCGTTTCGTTATTTTCAAGTGAATCTCCTCATACAACCGCATCAAAAATTTGATGTTATACATTTATAATGTTAGTTTATCTTTTTGACTTTAACATGCATAAATAATAAACAAAAATGTCAAAATATATTAACTTTGCGTTAATTAAAATCAAATTTTAACAAAAACAATTAAAAAGGGCCGTTTTATACAGCCCTTTTTTGCAGCGAAACGCTGTCATATAGCATAACCTAAATCTGTACTCTCTACTACAAATCGTAGTGCCGTACGTTCCATACCATTAATGTACACATCAGAAAAAGCCGGTATACATACAATATCCTTGCCCGAAATAGCCAAATAGCCTCTTGCAATCGCAATTGCTTTAATTGTTTGATTCACAGCTCCTGCACCAATTGCCTGAAGCTCAGCACCGCCTTCTTCTTTAACAACAGAAGCTAATGCGGATGCCACCGATGACGGATTTGATTTTGATGATACTTTTAATATATCCATAGAAAAGTCCTCCTAAAAAAATATTTTGTGTGTATTATTTTATCTGCAAAATATACAAAAATCTATTATTTCCCAAGCTGGAAATAATTGGAAATAGCAATTTTGCGCTACACACAGGAGATTTCTATTTTAAAAATTTTTTCAAATTCAACTCCAAACAATAATATATTTCCCACGGTTAAAGCTCTATACTGATTCTTTTAATTTCTTCTGCTTTGCCTGTCTCTGTATCTGCTTTTATGAACACCGCGTGCAATTTTCCGTTTCCTTCTGCAGGTTTGAATTTTTGAGGAACGCATCTTATAAATTTGTTGATTACAGCAGTTTTGTCCATTCCTATCACTCCATTATGAGGACCTGTCATACCTACATCAGAAATAAAAGCTGTGCCTTGTTCGGAAACACATTCATCGGCTGTTTGCACATGAGTATGTGTTCCCACAACTGCTGTTACAAGTCCGTCAAGATAGTAAGCCATTGCAGCTTTCTCCGCAGTGGCTTCCGCATGAAAATCCACTAAAATCACAGATGCATTCGAACGCAAAGCCATAACTGCCTCGTATGCAGATTCAAAAGGATTATCGCATGGCTCCATATAAACTCTACCTTGAACACTCAGTACTCCGATAGGGCACGGGCCACCTTCCAATATCGCGTAACCCCTGCCGGGAAGACCTTCTGCAAAATTAACGGGGCGTACAACCGAATAATCATCAATAAATTGATATATGTCGTTATTGTCCCATGTATGATTTCCCATCGTTATACAATCTGCGCCGGCTGCAAAAATTTCATCTGCGCATTGCATCGAAAGACCTCTGCCGTGAGCTGCATTTTCTCCGTTTACAATACAATAATCTATTTCATATTCTTCTATTAAATCCGGGAGTAACTCATCAAGCGTTTCTCTGCCTGTACGTCCAAAAACGTCTCCCACAAACAAAATATTAACTTTACCCACAAAAATCTCTCCTTGGAAAATCCAAACCACCCTCTTAACGAGTGATTTTCTCTACTGAAATTGTTTTTTATCCCCAAAACTGCCTCTTTTTCGGACGAATCGCTCTCGGCTCTTTACTTTTATCCCCAAAATCGCCTCTTTTTCGGACGAATCGCTCTCGGCTCTTTACTTTTATCCCCAAAACTGCCCGTTTTTCGGACAGCTCGCTCGCGGCTCTTCGCTTTTATCCCCAAAACCGCCTCTTTTTCGGACGAATCGTTCTCGGCTCTTCGCTTTTATCCCCAAAACTGCCCGTTTTTCGGACAGCTCGCTCTCGGCTCTTCAGCTTTATCCCCAAAACCGCCCGTTTTTCGGACAAATCGGTTTCACGAGCGACAACAAAAACGACTCCGGGAAGAAAACTTCACGGAGTCTGTTTCATCAATAATTATTTAGCATAATCAACTGCTCTTGTTTCACGAATCATTGTAACTTTGATCTGTCCGGGATATTCCATCTCTTCTTCGATCTTCTTAACTATTTCTCGTGACTTAAGCACCATCTCATCATCCGAAATCGCATCGGGTTTAACCATAATACGAACTTCACGTCCTGCCTGTATAGCATAGGTTTTCTCAACGCCCTCGAAGGAATTGGCAATTTCTTCCAATTTCTCAAGTCTCTTGATATATGACTCAAGAGTTTCACGTCTCGCACCGGGTCTTGCCGCAGAAATAGAGTCTGCCGCCTGTACCAATACTGCGATAATTGACTCAGGCTCAACATCTCCGTGGTGTGCCATGATAGAGTTGATAACCGTAGGAGACTCTTTATACTTTCTTGCGATGTCAGCACCTATCTCAATGTGTGAACCCTCCATCTCAAAGTCTACAGCCTTGCCTATGTCATGTACCAAGCCGGCACGTTTTGCAAGAGCCACATCAACACCAAGCTCTGCAGCCATAATACCTGCAAGTCTTGATACCTCGATAGAGTGAATAAGTACACTCTGTCCGTAACTCGTTCTGTATTTCAAGCGACCGAGCAACTTAACAATTTCAGGATGTAAACCGTAAACGCCTGTCTCATAAGTAGCGTTCTCGCCCTCCTGTTTAATAACGTGCTCAACCTCTTTTTTAGCTTTTTCAACCATTTCTTCGATACGAGCCGGATGAATACGTCCGTCAATTATCAATTTTTCCAATGCAATACGTGCAACTTCACGTCTTACAGGATCGTAACCCGATAAGATTACGGACTCCGGTGTATCATCTATGATCAAATCTATACCGGTTAATGTTTCCAATGTTCGAATGTTTCTTCCCTCACGTCCGATTATTCTGCCCTTCATATCATCATTGGGCAACGCAACAACCGAAATAGTGGCCTCTGAAACATAGTCTGCCGCGCATTTTTGAATAGCGCCTGCAATAATTTCTCTTGCCTTTTCTCTTGCCTCGTCTTTTAACTTAGCCTCGTAATCCTTAATAAGAACTACTGTTTCTCTTTGAAGCTCACTTTCAACATTTGCAAGAAGCATTGCCTTTGCCTCTTCTTTGGTCATTGCCGCAACTCTCTCAAGCTCAGCTGTCTGCTTTTCATAAGCTTCTTTTACTGCTTCTTCACTCTTAGCAACTTCAGTCATTCTTACGGAAATCTGCTCTTCTTTTTGTTCGAGCATTTCCTGTTTCTTGTCAAGAGTTTCTTCTTTTTGTATTAATCTTCTTTCATTGCGCTGAATTTCATTGCGCCTATCCTTAATTTCCCTTTCCAGCTCAATTCTGCTTTTGTGTATTTCTTCTTTTGCTTGAAGTAAGCACTCACGTTTCTTATTTTCGCCCTCTTTAACGGCTTCACTAACGATACGCTTACCTTCTGTTTCTGCACTACCAAATACTGCCTCTGCTTCTTCTTTACGAGCCTCATAGCCTCTTAAATAAGACTTTTTGCCCGCAATGCGCCAGCAAAGAGCACAACCGCCTGCTGCTATCAAAATTAAGGGGATTACTACAAGTAAAAATAGTTCAATACTTATATCCATAATGAACAATTCCCCTTTCAATAGATTTAATTATCAAAGTACGACATTTATTATATAACATTTATATATGGCAAAAATGCGTATACTTTTAACACAAATAACATTTTACAACAACAATACTTAGTGTGTCAAGTGTTTTTATCCCTCAATATCGGGCATTTCATCAATCAAAACATGTCTCGGATTGTTGCCGTCTCTGGCACTTATATAACCTTTTTCTTCAAGCTGATCAATAATTCTCGATGCCCTGCTGTAACCCAATCCAAGCTTTCTCTGCAAAAAAGATGCCGAAATTTGCTTAACATCAATAGCAATCTGTAAAGCCTCGTAGAAAAGGTCATCAACATCACCATCTCCGGCAGACACACCGCCTGCACTTCCCTTTTTACCTTTTTCAAGTATTTTAGCCTTTTCAACCTCCGCGCTGATTTGCTTATCATACTCAGCCTCTCCGTATGTTGCTTGCAAATATTTAACAACATTCTCTATTTCTTCATCAGAAACGAAACCGCCTTGTGCACGAGTAGCATGGAGTGCTCCCACAGGATGATAAAGCATATCGCCCTGGCCCCTTAATTTCTCTGCTCCGGCAAAATCCAAGATAGTTCTTGAGTCTATTTGAGAAGCAACTTTAAAAGCTATTCTCGAAGGTATGTTAGCTTTAATCAAGCCCGTAACAACGTCAACAGAAGGTCTTTGTGTCGCAACCACAAGATGCATGCCTGCCGCACGCGCTTTAGCCGCAATACGATTTATCGAATCCTCTACCGAATCCTTCGCCACAAGCATAAGGTCAGCAAGCTCGTCAATAATGATGAGTATTCTCGGCATTTTATCCATACCCTTATCGTACGCAAAAGTGTTGTACGAATTAATATCTCTTAAACCAAATTTAGCAAACTGCTTATATCTGTTGTCCATTTCCTGTACTGCCCAAGCAAGTGCCGCAGCAGCTTTTTTAGGCTCCGTAACGACAGGAATAAGCAAATGAGGGGCACCATTGTAAACACCAAGTTCAACCACTTTAGGGTCAATCATAATCATCCTTACATCATCAGGAGATGCTTTATATAAAATACTTGTTATCATACAGTTAACGCACACACTTTTACCGGAACCGGTAGAACCCGCTATAAGCAAGTGCGGCATTTTCGCTATATCCGCAATTATCGGTTTGCCGGAAATTTGCTCACCCAAGCAAAATGCAAGACTCGATTTATGATTTAAAAACGCATCTGTTTCAATCAAGTCACGCAAATAAACCGTGTGTACAGATTCATTCGGTATCTCAATACCGATAGCAGCCTTTCCGGGTATAGGTGCTTCTATTCTGATTCCCGGTGCAGCCAAATTGAGCGCAATATCTTCAGAAAGATTCTTTATTCTGCTCACTTTTACTCCGGAATGTGGCTGAAGCTCGTATTGCGTTACAGCCGCACCTCTTGAAATGTGTATAACTTTAGCTTCAATACCAAAGCTTTTCATTACTTCTTCTAATTTTCGTGCAACACGCGCAGCTTGTCTTTTATGTTCTTCATGCAAATCTTCTGATTCTTCGTTTGTATTCAAAAGAGAGAAAGGAGGTGCGTCATAGATAGTATCAAATTTACTTGTAGTAAACTTAATTTCACCTTTGAGATTCTCAGGAGGCACTGTCTCCACGGTTTCATCCATACCCGGCAATACAGTTTTTATAATCTCCGGATCATCTTCCCTGTGAATATCATCATTTTCTTCTTTTGCCATACGTTTTTTCTTGTTTGCAGACGTTTCAAACTCAAAATCCATGCCGTAAACTTCGTCCATATCAGATAAACTTGTATCCAAAACATCTTCTGTTTCACCATCGGAGTTTTCTTTTGTTTCCATAACATGATGGGTTTTGCGAGGACTTAATTTTTTCTCCTTTGGAGCAGCAGGCTCCTTTACCGGACGTTCATTAAATCTCTTGCGCACATCTTTAACCCAACCGCTGGCTTTTTTTATACCTCCGGCCGATGTTTCCGCAAATCTCATAACTGAGAAAGAAAAAAGGAAAATAGCCACTATAATAAGTGCCGGAATTAAAATCACAAGTGCTCCTGCTTTTTCAAAAAACGCTTGCAAGAAACAGCTCAATCCGCCTCCTATGATTCCGCCAAGCTGAGTTGTCCATAACTTACTTACAATTTCAATAAAATTCAAAGACGCATAATCTTTGGCATAATTACTTCCCAAAGTGTGAAGCAAAGCAGATAGAATTAACACAAAACATACAAACAGCACGATATTTTTCGCTTCAAGTGCAGAACCTTTTGCTTTTCTTAAAAGCTTCCACGCAATTACAAAAAGCGCAATCATAATAACAATCGCCACCGCTTTTCCGAAAAGGCCAAACAAGAGCGCCGTCAAAAGCCTACCAATAACGCCTGTCTTATTAAAAATAGAAAGAAGCAAGAAAATACCAAGTCCGCAAAGAACTACAATGGCAATTTCCCTGCCTTTGCCATCATCCTTAACTCTTACCTGACTTGATTTTTTTGTCTTATTTATATCATCATTTTTACTTTTTACATTATTATTCTTATCGTTATTTATCTTTCGTTTACCGTCTGCCAATTTCAATTTCCTCCTATGTACTTGTTTTTCAATTATACTACACTAATTTTTTAGGTGCAATATCACAGCTGTATCCTTTCCGGATATTTTTCCCTCACATATCGCAAGAAATCAGCAAACCTGTCTTTATTTGCCAAAACTCCCTTCGCCGCTTCAGATGCAATTTGCAAAACATCTGTATCTTGGTATAAATTAGCAATTTTAAGCGGCGGCAAGCCGTGCTGCTCCACACCAAAGAAGTCGCCCGGCCCTCTCAACAGTAAATCTTGCTCTGAAAGCTCAAAACCGTCTGACATTTCTTCCATTATTTTCATTCTTTGTGTTACTTTTTGTGAAAAGAGTACGCAATATGACTGTTTGCTTCCTCTGCCTACTCTGCCTCTCAACTGATGTAGTTGTGCCAAGCCGAAACGTTCCGCATTCTCCACTACCATCAAAACTGCATTCGGAACATCTACGCCCACCTCCACAACTGTCGTCGAAAATAAAATTTGCACTTTACCTTCTTTAAAATCTCTCATTACGCTTTCTTTTTGCTGAGGGGTCATTTTTCCGTGCAGCAAACCGCACGAAATGCCTTTAAACACACCGTTTGAAAGTGACGCGAACCGTTCTGTAACTGAGCGCAAATTTGTATCTTCGCCTTCTTCAATCAATGGGTACACCATATATACTTGTTGCCCCTCTGCCACAATTCTTAAAATCCATTTGCAAATTCTGTCGTACATAGAATAGTCGAGCGCATATGTTTTTATGGGCAGTCTGCCGCGCGGCAATGTTTTTAATGTAGAAATATCCATATCACCATATAAAATCAGCGCCAAAGTTCTCGGTATGGGCGTTGCCGTCATAACAAGAACGTCGGGAGTGCCTCCTTGACTCGAAAGCATCGCTCTTTGTCTTACTCCGAAACGGTGTTGCTCGTCAGTCACGGCGAGACCGAGTTTTTTATATTTTACGGTGGGCTGTATGAGTGCATGTGTACCGATTATGCACATTGCGTCTCCGCTTTCAATGGCCGCCAACGCTTCTTTTTTCTCTTTAGCCGTTAATGAACCTGTCACAAGCCACACCTTTATATTCAACAATTCAAACATTTTACTTACTGTAGCGTAATGTTGCTCCGCTAAGATTTCCGTAGGAGCCATAAAAACAGCCTGATAGCCCGAAAGTATCGCTTTAAGCATTGAGAGCACCGCCAAAACTGTTTTACCTGAGCCGACATCACCTATAACGAGACGATTCATGGGAGTATCGCGCTCCATATCGCGTGCAATTTCACCCCAAACATTTTTTTGTCCTTCGGTGAGTTCAAACGGCAAAGTTGAAATAAAGCGTATAATTTCTTTATCCGCCACGGCATTTTTAAACGAAATACCTTTTTGCGCTTTATCTTGTGCGTCTTTCAGCATCAAAAGCATCAATTGTAATGTAAAAAGCTCTTCAAATTTGAACCTTCGTATGCTTTCTGCCGCCGCATTTGAATTTTCGGGGAAGTGCAAATTTTTAAGAGCAACATCTCTTTGAGGCATTCCGTATTTTCTCAAAATAGCTTTGGGTAATGTTTCATACGATGGCGGGGCGATTTTTAATGCTTCTGCCGTCATTTTTCTTAAAATATTCTGCGTGAGACCTTTTGTGAGCGGATAAATCGGTTGAATCGTGAAAAACGATTTGTCCCAGCCGTCGGAATATTCCGTCATCACCGGGTTCGTCATGCTGAGGCCGTATTGGTCGCGGTTCACTTTGCCGTAAAAGGCATAGAGCGCGCCTACTTTGAAAGGTCTTTCTCCGTATTTGCCGTTAAATACGGAAATTCTCATGTTCCCGGTCTCGTCGTAAATTCGCACATTTGTTACTGAAATTGTTCTGTTTACTTTTCGCGTGTCGGTTGATTTCACATATCCGCACACCGTCACACTTTCACCGCCTGCCAATTCGGAAATTTTACGCACGACGCTGCGGTCTTCATAGCTTCTGGGATAAAGCTCATAAAGGTCTTCTACTGTATAAACGCCCAGCTTTGCAAGCTGTGCGGCTCTTATTGATTTTACCCCTTTAAGAAATGTGACCGGGACAGACATAATATCACCTCTTTCATATATTATAATTGATTGCTTTGTCGTTGACAAATATTTTGGTCGGCTTTATACTGTTTTTTGTAAAGAGGTAAAGAGGTGCAGCATATGATAAGAGTCATTTCCGGCTCTGCCGGCGGACTAAAATTGCATACATTGGATTCGGACAATACAAAGCCCACTTTGGACAGAGTGAAAGAAGCGGCTTTTAGTATGTTAAGAGATGATATTTACGGAGCAACCGTGCTTGATTTATTTTCGGGAAGCGGTGCGCTTGGCATTGAGGCTTTGAGCAGAGGTGCCAAGAAGTGTTATTTCAATGACAAAAGCAAAGCTTGTTGTGATATTATTAAAAAGAATTTAGCATCCACAAGGTTGGATGGTTCTGCTGAAGTTTCGTGCGCCGATTTTACTGAAATTATTGCTTCTTTTAAAAAAAGAGGAATTTGCTTTGACCTTATACTTATAGACCCGCCTTACAATAGTGGATTTTACACAGAGGCTTTGGAGCTTATAAGCAAGAGCAACGCGGTTTCCGAATACTGCACAGTATTGTGCGAGCACAGCGCCGCTGATGTTTTACCTGAACAGATTGGTATTTTCAGCTTGGTTAAGACAAGAAAATACGGTACTGTCAATATCTCAATATACAGAAATGAGGTTGATTGATATGATTAATTCAAAAAAAATCGCTGTTTATCCCGGCAGCTTTGACCCATTGACAAACGGTCATCTTGATATTATACACAGAGCGTCTAAGCTTTTTGACCATATAATTGTGGGTGTACTTACAAACAGTGCCAAAAATCCTATTTTTACGAAGGAGGAGCGAGTTGAGCTTATACGCAAGTGCACTGAAGAGTACGAAAATGTAGAGGTTGATATGTTTGACGGTCTTTTGGTTGACTTTGTGCGTGAGAAGAACGCTGTTGCTATTGTTAAAGGTTTGAGGGCTGTATCCGACTACGAGTACGAGCTTCAAATGGCTGCTTTAAACAAGCATATTGATCATGATATAGAAACTGTTTTTCTCATGGCTGACATTCAAAACTCTTTTTTGAGTTCAAGTATTGTAAAAGAGCTTGCTCGTAACGGCGGTAAGATAAAAGGTTTGGTTCCCGATAAAATAATTGATGACATTATGAAGAAAATGTATTAAAATGTACATGAATATCACAAAAAGGAGATTTACATCATGGAGCTTCATACAATTGAATTATTAGACGAATTAGAAAATATGATAGAAAACGGTAAAAAGTCACTTATCGGAGGACGTATTTCCGTAGAAAAAAACGACGTGCTCTCTCTTATCGATCAATTAAGAGACCTTCTCCCCAGAGAAATGATGCACGCAAACGACTTTTATAAAGACAGCCGCGAGGTGCTTGATTCTGCGCAAAACCAAGCTGACGCTATTGTTGCTGATGCTGAGAAAGAGGCTGATGACGCAATCGCTAAAGCTCATCAAGAAGCGCAATCCATTATTGACGATGCCAATACTGAAGCTGACGCTATCGTACAAGAGGCTCTTCAGAAACAAAGTCAATTGGTTGCAGCTCATGAGATTACTCGCCTTGCAAATCAAGAGGGCGAAGCTATCGTATCTAAAGCTGAGCAACGCGCTACCGAAATCAAAATTGCTACAAAGAAATACCTTGAGAACAAACTCGGCAGTGTAGCTGATGTTCTTGCAAAGACTTACGCAGAAATCAACGAGAACAAAAAAGGTCTTTAATTCATTACATAAATAATTCAGGGGCTGCAAAATTTGAATTTTGCAGCCCCTTTTTTGTGCCATTTATTATTCCTTCGATATCTCAATATTATTAAATTTTGTTCTATTGAAAACACTCATCCAATACTTTTATTTTAAATAAGAAATCAGAAGATTTAACAATAGTATTTATATCATTAGTTTTGATATAATCTATGCCACGAAATTCTGGCGCAAATACATCAAGCTTTTTCGAAACGTCAAGCATCATCAATAACAAGCTTGACTTTTCGTCCCAAATCATAGGGGATTGGTACGAAAAAATCATATCAAGCATTATTTTGCGGAGGCCATAAGTGATTTTCGTCCCAAATCATATGTAAAAAGTACGAAATTCACTTAGTTGCTTGCTTTATAGCCTCAAACTTGCAGTGCGCGACCCTTTTTCGTCCCAAAAGGGCATCCAAAAGTACGAAATTTTGCCGGCAAGCAGAGGCTACACAAAAAAAATTCTGTGGAATTTTCACAAAACCACAGAATTTCTATCATCAATCATATTTAATTTCAATCTGGCTTATTTGCCTACTCTTAAAAGTACAGCGTTACCTTCGATAAGAGTTATTTCATATGCGCCATCAGCGTTTTGCTCTATGAAGAAACATGAGTGGATTGTTTCCCATCTGCGAGTAAAAGGATTAAGCCATTGTAAGTTCTCGGTCAAATCCTTTGTGACAAGCTTTCTCGGGTTACCTTCATCAGAGTTTCCATTCATTATCATGAAAGTGCCGTTTTCATAAAAGCTGACAAGCATATCAATGCCTTCTTTGACTTCACCAAGGTCGCCGTATGAAGTGTATGTATCTAAATTGTTTACGAATTCTGATGTATATTCGTTATTTATAGAGAATACTTTGTCTACTTTTGTGTTGTAAATAGCGTCTCCGTATACACGAGTTGTAGTATTTGCATTTTTTACCGCATTGTAATGGTCAGTTGTTTTACCGTCGGCATCAAGCATCGCAAACTCCCATACAAAAGAGGGGTCTTCGGGCAATGCATATGTAAAGAAAGATAATGACTTCATACCAAAAAGAATAGAGAGATTTGATTGCCAATTAATCTCTGCCTGAGTAACATTAGAATAATCGCCGTGCTTTGTAAGCAAAACTATTACTCTTGTTTCTTTGTTGTATTTCTTTGCAACACTTGTCACATCCGCAAGATTTTTCACAAAACCGCCTCTGTGATACTCGGTAATATCAGCCCCTATTAAATCATAATAGTCGAAGCTAATGTAATCAGGTTTAACTTTCTCGCAGAAAGTCTCCAAATATTCTCTGTATGTTGCAGTACCTAAAGTTGAAGCACTTGCATAAGATGGGAAAAGATTTACAAACACCTTGTCCTCAGGAGAGAGTCTGTGTATAGCATCTGCAATTCTTGCTATAACATCAAATTTATCAGCCGAAGGCTCATCACAAACAATCCATTCAGTTATATTGCTGTAATCTTTGTAATAGTCAAGCACCTCTTGTACAGCTGTGTCCACAGCTTCTTGAGAAGGAATCTCCGAAGCCTCATATAATTTTGTAATTCTGTCATCGCAAACGGCAGCCTTGAGACCCTCTTTTTCTAAAAGATTAACAACATCTTTAATTTTAGCATGATTCTCCGGAAATCTTTGAATCGGCACAGTATCAAAGCCTGCCTCTTTCATTAATTTTATATCATTCTCCGCAAACTTATCCTCATCCGGTCCCCAATAAAAAGTAAGTGAATAATCTGTCGCTTCAACCGTCTCAAAAGTTTTAAAATCTTTTGATGTGCCATCTGCATCAGGATTATAATTTGTTTGCGATTCTTCTTTACATGACGAAAACAAAGACACTGCAAGCACCCCCGTGCAAAGTAAAACAAAACTCCTACGTAAATATGATTTCAAACTTATCTTCACTATTATCGCCTCTATTGGAAAAATTATTGCTTCAATTATAAATAATAGAGTAATAACGTGTCAAGTATTGTTTTACTCCATCGCCTCCCTTAATTTTTCTATTGCCCTCTTTTCAAGCCTCGATATGTAAGAACGCGAGCAATTCAAAATCTTCCCCACCTCACGCTGCGTAAGCTCCGCATTTGAGCTACCCGGTTCTCTCAAACCATATCTCAATGCAATTATTTCTTTTTCCCTCTGCGTAAGCACTCTCGACATCACCGTATATAACCTCGAAGCCTGAAAACGAGCGTCGATGTCATCAAGCATTTCCGTGCCATCATCACAGAGAATATCCATTATTACAACTTCATTTCCGTCTTTATCAACTCCCACCGGGTCGTTCATCGACACTTCCCCCGCATACTTCTTTCCGGAGCGAATGTACATAAGCATCTCATTTTCTATGCAACGAACGGCGTACGTTCCCAGTTTGTTCCCCTTATCCGCTTTAAAAGTCGATACTGCTTTTATGAGTCCTATTGTGCCTACGGAAATCAGTTCGTCAGCCGGCAGTGTACTCGACGCATATTTTTTGGCTACATGCGCCACAAGGCGCAAATTGTGTTCTATTAATGCGTTTCGCGCACATTCTCTTTCTTTTGGTGTACCATTAAAATATTTGTCTGTATATTCTGCCTCTTCCTCTGCTGACAGCGGTTTAGGGAAAAGATTATTATTTACCGAATAAGTCATATTGCTTTCAATCCCACAGTATTCTCTAAAAGCAATATATGAAGAAATACGGCGTGTCTGTGTCTGTCAAAATATAAAAAATGTGATAAATATTAATAAAAAACTGAGTTGTTGCCAGATTATCTTACAATTATATGACCCAAAGCAGCGGCGAGCGTACCCTTTCCGTATAATTCGCTCTCGTCACTTGGGGTTTGTACCCAAAACCGCCTGTTTTTCGGACAGCTCGCTCTCGTCGCTTGAAGTTTATCCCCAAAACTGCCTGTTTTCCGGACAGCTCGCTCTCGTCGCTTGAAGTTTATCCCCAAAACCGCCTATTTTTCGGACAGCTCGTTCTCGTCGCTTGAAGTTTATCCCCAAAACTGCCTATTTTTCGGACAGCTCGCTCTCGCCACTTGAAGTTTATCCCCAAAACCGCTTGTTTTTCGGACAGCTCGCTCTCGTCGCTTGAAGTTTATCCCCAAAACTGCTTGTTTTTCGGACAGCTCGCTCTCGTCGCTTGGAGTTTATCCCCAAAACCGCCTGATTTTCGGATAAACCGTTCTCGTCGCTTGAAGTTTGTACCCAAAACCGCCTGATTTTCGGATAAACCGTTCTCGTCGTGCAAGTTTTACCGATGTAATTTTAGTATTCAACGCAAATACTGTTGTACTGTCCAAAACAGTATTATACACTTCATCGTTTATTACATATTGAGGAGCAACTGATACAGCAGAATCACTACCGATATATTCAGTCAAAATTACAGTATTTTTTCTGCATCAAGAGCAATTTCAAAGCTATCTAAATATGTATAGATGTTCTTTTTCTTTCTTTTTGCTTCATAACCGCGTTCCCCTTTTTGCGTAACAACCAATATTCGGTCCCCTTTTTAGAGCTATATTTTAACATACCCTTATAAGTCTTATCATTGTATATGAAGTCTTCACAATTTTCAAGTTTTTTGTAAACAAATTGTTAAGAAGCAAAAATTCAAAAATACCGCCAAACAATAAAAATAATACAAATTTGCCATATAAAAAACATCTTATATGATGTATAATTAAATTCACTTACTACATTCAAGCATATTGAGGCGGGTTTACAATCATGAATAAAAAGAAAATCATAAAAACACTAATTGCAATTATAGCAGACCTTGTTTTGGCAGGTTTGCTTTTATGTGTTTTCGCACTTTTTCACCATGTAATACCTCAAAAAAGAAGTACAGACAATGCCATTTCGATACCGAAGCCTACTTCAAGTGCAACAAGCTTTCAATTGCCCGAAGCCACGGCTACCGACCAACTTTCCGTACCGGAAAGAACTCCCGCGCCACAAAAGACTTCTGTACCTCAAAAAACGCGCGAGCCCCAAAAGACACGCGAGCCTGAGGAAACTTTTGCCCCTACGGAAACGTATGCGCCATCAACAAGTGTTGCGCCTACCGTGACTGAGGCTCCTACAGCGAAACCTAACAACACCATTCAAACAGAGAATTCATACAGGAGCAATAATGTTGTAGTAAACATGGACACTGTGCAAGTCAGTTCGGGCAGGTCAATAATTACATATCATATAGCTGATATTTACGTTACAAATGTCGAGTGTTTCCGTACTGCGTTTGCAGAAAATATTTATGGCGATAATTTTTCGCAAGATGTGCTTGAGCAGGATATTGAAAATGATGCAATAGTGGCAATTTCCGGTGACTCTTACGGTATATCCGATTCGGGTATAGTGTTGAGAAACGGTATTTTGTACAGATACGGTAATACTTCAGCTGATATTTGCGTTCTCTACTACGACGGCACGATGAAAACGCTCTCACCCGGCGAGTACACAAAAGAAAGCCTTATAGCAGACGGCGCATACCAAGTGTGGAATTTCGGCCCCGGATTGCTCGACGAAAACGGCAAAGCACTTACTAAGTTCAATGCAGAAAAATACATCAGACAAAATCATCCGAGAGCCGCAATAGGTTATTATGAGCCGGGACATTATGTTTTCGTGCTGGTCGACGGCAGACAAAACGGATATTCAGACGGTATGGATATATACGAGCTTGCCGATCTTTTTGAAGAGCTCGGTTGCAAAGCCGCGTACAATCTCGACGGAGGCATAAGTGCCGTAATGACTTTCAACGACAGCATATATTCACATCCCGACAGGACGCGCGAAGTCACTGATATTTTATATATCGGAGAACCTTAATTTTTGCGAAAGGAGAGCCCCAACATGAACAGCGAAAACAAATCATTAAAAGATAAAAAAGCATTAAAAATTATAAAAAAAATACTGCCGCACTTGATTTTTATATTGGCAGCAGCGCTCATTGTTTTATTAATTGTGGATTATTTCAATCCTTTGATGAATTTTCTTGATAATACACCTGCGCACTGCATAATGTGGGCCTTTTGCATACTTTCAATCATTCATTTTATTGTTTTATTGATTTAATTATATCGTCTCAGTCGGGTAGTTGTACTTGCCCCACTCCTTGGGCGGCATCACCGTGAACGTCATTTTCTCATTCGTCACGGGATGAATGATTTCTGTTTTGTAGGCATGCAAAAGTTGGTGCGGCGCTTGGTGTGCAGCAGGTTCCTCCGGATTTCCGTAGAGCGTGTCGCCTATTATCGGGAAGCCCGAATAACTGCTGTGCAGACGAATTTGGTGCGTTCTCCCCGTCTCAAGCAAATATTCCACTATTGCCCACGACGGAAAAGGGTCGGTAGCCGCATGTTCGGCAAGCGTTTTGTAATGCGTTACTGCCGTAGCCCCTGACGGGTCGATTTTTCTCTTTATTATGCTGTCATAGTCACGCATAATAGGAGCATCAATAGTTCCCGCCGGCGCCGAAAGCGCCGAAAGTGACGGTGCAGGCGAAACAGCCGCAAGATAATATTTTTTCATTATTCCTTCTTGACTTTGGCGTTTTAACGACTCTTGTACATAACCATTTCTGGCAATTATTACTATTCCCGTAGTATCTTTGTCAAGTCGGCCCACGAGGTGTGCATCAGTAAAAATACCTTTTTGTTGCCAATAATATAAAAGATAATTTAAAAGCGTACCGCTTTGGTGACTGCAAGTAGGATGAATAACCGTGTCAGCCGGTTTGTTTATAACTATAAAAGCATCATCCTCGTACAAAATATCAAGTTGGCCTTCTTCAGGTTTTATGTCAGGAGGCAATATTTCAGGATTATTTTCAAGGCAATTCAAGAGGAGTGTTACCGTTTGTCCTTCTTTCACTATAGCAGTGCCCCTGACTGTCTCTCCATCTATTAAAATACCCTTGTTGTATTTGAGAACTTTTATCATGCCGGAGGCTATCTTAAGGCGTTCTTTAAGCAAGTATTGTACTTCTCTGCCTTCGTCTTTACTCGTAACAATATAAACAAGCCTGTCAGTTACCTTTTTATCCATCACAAGCCCTCCGGAGCTTCGCTCGGGCGTATCGTAACGGTTTTATAGTTTACATAATTAACCATTCCCGGTCTGCCGCCCGGTTGTTTTCTGACATGCTTCACCCTCGTATAATCGACATCAGCTTTATTTGTGTGCCTTGCACTGCTGTACCACGCAGCCAATGCCGCCGCACATTCCACCGCATGGGCAGTTATCTGCCCTGCATGATCTGCCGTTCTTAATATAACGTGCGAACCGGGAGCGTTTTTCAAATGGAACCACACATCATCAGGCTTTGCAGTTTTACAAGTAAGCCTCTCGTTCTGCAAATTATTTTTACCTATAAGTATTGTATAACCGTCATGTGTATGATACTCATGCGGCATACTCACAGGGTTGCTCTCTTGTTTCTTTTTTTGATTTTTGTTAGTCTTTTCAGGCTTTATATATCCTTGTTGTATAAGCTCAGCCTTTATTTCATCAATTTCTGATATATCAGTATTATTCTCAAGCATCGTTTCAACGCTCTCAAGATATTCAAGCTCTTCTATGCATTCTTCAATGTATTTTTCTGCGCTTTCATTGGCAGTTTTATTTTTGCGGTACTTTTTGAAAAACATCTGTGCATTTTGAGACACACTTTTATTTTTATCGAGTTCTATGGTTACCTCCGGCATACTCTCTTCGTAATAATTTATTGCAGTTACTTTCTCTTCATATTCACCGCATTTATACATATTAGCCGTAAGAATTTCTCCATATTGCTTGTATTTCTCGTAATCTGCCGTTTCTTCTGCCGTTGTGCTGTGTATTTGTATTTTTCTTTTGCACTTCTCTGCTGCGGAAACCACGTGCTTCTTTACACTGTTTTGCTTTTGTCTTAACCTGTCATCGTTATCTCTTTTGGTATAAAAATCATCAAGCATCAAATTGACAGTATTGTATTTTTTTATTACTTCTTCATTCTGCTCCACATTTTGCTGAACTGCACCAATACAATGAAAATCCTTGCCACCACCTATAATTGCAGGTTTAAAGTTTTTGTTGTTTATTTCATCACAACATTCTTTCAAAGCTATATTCAATGAAGCAATTTCCTCGTCAGTCAATTCGTTGCATTTTTTATTTGCCTCAACTTTCGCTTTTTTACACAAAGCCTTACACAGCATCGGGCTGAAACCTGATATCATATTTAATATAGCTTTATGAATCGCAATTTCACTGTCGCAAAAATCAGTTGTCTTTATTTCTTTAAAATCCTCAGGGTTAATTTTGTCCTGTTGCGGAGGCAACATATAAATTCTGCCGGGCATAACTTCCCTGACAGAGCTCATATCTTCATCAACTCTTTTTATCGAGTCAAAAATCGTGCCGCTTGAAGAAGTGAGTATTATATTACTGTATTTACCCATTATTTCAGCAATGAGCTTTTTATTTACTATATCTCCCATTTCATTATGCGTTTCTATGGTAAGCGTTACTATTCTGTCAAAACCTTCTTGTTCAAGAGAAATAATTTTACCGCTTTGAATATGCTTTCTCAGTACCATAGCAAACGGCGGCGCCATCAAAGGATTTTCTTTTTTACTTTTAGTAAGATGAATTCTCGGATTCTCCGGGTTTGCACTTATAAGGAGTCTGTATTTTTCTCCATGGGAATGGCACAGTAGCGTAATCTCATATCGCCCTGTTTGAAAAACTCTCTCTATTCTGCCGCCTTCCAGCAAGCCACTTATCTCCCATACCGCTCCGCTGAGCACTATCCCGTCAAAGGGCATCTTTGTTACCTCCGAAAATCTGTTATTTCGTCAAATTATACCACAGTTATCATAAAAAGGCATAAATTTTTTCCCACAAAATCTCATTTTTTGTACAGAAAACCAAAAGATTTCCAACGAAATATTTTGCTTAATTAAATAATATGTTATACTGTGTCAAGCGGAGGTGTTTTCGTTGTATAAATTTGATGCAGAAAAAGTAAAAAATGATTGTGTAAATTGGATAAGAGATTTTTTTGAAAAAAACGGCAAAGGATGCAATGCTGTTGTTGGCATTTCCGGCGGAAAAGACAGTTCGGTAGCCGCTGCTCTTTGCGTAGAAGCTTTGGGTAAAGACAGAGTAATCGGTGTTTTAATGCCTCAAGGTGAGCAACATGACATTGATATGTCTCAATTGCTTGTAAAACATTTGGGTATAAAACATTTTGTCATTAATGTAAAAGACGCAGTTGACGGTGTGCTTAAAAATTTACCGGCAGATATAGAAATCACAGCGCAAACAAGACAAAACATTCCCCCGAGAGTGCGCATGACAACACTCTATGCAGTTTCTCAAAGTTGTAACGGCAGAGTTGTCAATACTTGTAACCTCTCCGAAGATTGGGTTGGATATTCAACAAGATACGGTGATTCAGTAGGAGACTTTTCTCCCATGTCAAACCTCACCGTGACAGAAGTAAAGCAAATCGGTCATCTCTTGGGCTTGCCTGAGGTTTTGGTTGAGAAAACTCCGATTGACGGACTTTGTGGCAAGAGTGATGAAGAAAACCTCGGTTTCACTTATGCCGAACTCGATAAATATATTCGCGAAGGCATTATTGAAAATCAAGAGACAAAAGCAATAATTGACAGAAAGCACAAAGCTAACTTGTTTAAACTTCAGCTTATGCCTTGCTTTATATCAGGGATTGAAACCTTCGAAAATCGTGATTAAGCCTCTCTTTTTGGCTTCATCGAAGTCCTCTTTGGTTCTGAGTGTCCATGCCGCGCCCTGCGGTTTGAACATCTTCATGTAGGCACGATACCAGAAGCTATCCATGTCCGCAAATTTGTGTGCTACAAAATGCGGTCTTGTAAGCCAATTAAAGAATAAAGATGTCAAAATAAAATCTGCGACTTTGCCTTTTCCGGATGGGCTTTTAAGAAAATTTTGAGACAATTGTCCCCGCTTTATGTGGGGACGATGTTTTTTTAACCATTTAATGCAACGCGGATCAAAAGATTCTATGCAGAAATCGCCTTTATAGTTGTCTAAGACTTTGCACGCCGCGTCGCATAATTCTGCGGCGTTATTTTTGTACGCCTTGAGCTCTATTATTAAAGGCGTACGATTTTCGAAGAGGTTTAATACCTCTTCGAAAGTGGGTATTGTTTCTTTGGTACCTTCGAGATTGTATTTTTTTAAATCTTCTATGTTTAAATCTTCTATTATTCCCTCTGCGCCTGTTGTGCGAAGGAGCGAAGAGTCGTGGATGACGGCGAGATTTCCGTCTTTTAAAAGATGTACATCAAGCTCTGCCCCATAGCCTGAATCAACCGCCGCCTTAAAAGCCGCGAGACTGTTTTCCGGCAAACCTGACGCTTTATTGTGCAATCCTCTATGTGCATAATCCCAACTTGCTAATTTTTTCATTTTGAATCACCATGCCTTACGAAACACATTGTTATAAACGAGCCTGCTACGAACAATGCTGCATACGGAAAAAGTGCGTGGTAACTTACATTACTCAGCAAATATCCTGCAACTACAGGCGTAATAGTTTGCGCCGCCATACTGAAAGTATAGTAATACCCTGTGAATTTACCTACATCTGCACCGGAACACATTTCTACTACCATCGGCAAACTGTTTACGTTGATTGCTGCCCATGCCACGCCTACAACAGCAAACAGCACATATAATCCCCAATGGAAACTGTTCGAAAAACGTGTATAGACATACGCTGCTCCGAAGCACGCTGCAAGGAGTGCGGCTGAGAAAAGTATCGTAGTTTTTCTTCCTATCTTGCCTGCAATTAATCCGGCAGGAATATATGTGGCTATGGCACCTATCATTGCAATGGTTAAACAACGACTGGATGTGCCGATAGACATTCCCCAAACTTTCTCTGCATATGTTGTGAACCATGTGCTTATTGCGTTGTAACCCACATACCACAAAGCAACTGACAAAAGCAAGAAAAACAAACTGATTTTTACTGCTTTGGGCATTTTTCTTTTTGCTACAGCAAGGTCTTTTGCTTTTTCATCTGCTACTGTTAAATCTTGCTCAGGATGAGCCTTTTCGTATTCTTCTTGCTTTGCTCTTAATCTTGGCTCGTTGACATAAGTCATAACAACAAGCAAGGATGCAATCATTATAAAACCTACCACTGCGAAAATCGGCAAGTAGTTAATATGTTCAAGTCCCTCTGTTTTACTTTCGGGATAAAGAATTGTTGTAGCAACAAGATAAAGTATACCTCCTATTGCTCCCATAAGATTTATGACTGCATTGCCTTTACTGCGAAGCGGTTTAGGAGTAACGTCGGGCATCAATGCTACTGCGGGACTTCGGTATGTTCCCATTGCAACAAGAATCAATCCGAGGAGTACAATGAAAGTTATAGCTTTGAATTTAGAGGGCTCTGCAAAATAACTGTTGTCCAAAATCGGTATAAAAGTCATTAGACATACTACTGCGACAGTACCGAAAAGTATAAAAGGTTTTCTTTTTCCCATCTTGCTATTACAACGATCTGAAAGACTGCCAAAAAACGGAAGCAAAAATAATGCTAAAACATTGTCTGCCGCCATAATCACACCTGTTATAGTTTCATCGATTTTAAATGTATCTGTAAGTATAAGCGGTATAAGATTATCATACATCTGCCAAAATGCGGTTATAGACAAAAATGCAAAACCTATCAAAATTGTAACTTTTTTATTTAATTTCATATTTTTCTCCTGAAATTTTCTTTTACTGATTACAATTATAAACTTTTATCCATATTTTGTCCATTATTATGCAAAGTTATTACCCAAAGCAGCGGCGAGCGTACCCTTTCCGTATAATTTGTACACTCCACTCTCGTCACTTGGTGTTTATCCCCAAAACCGCCTGTTTTTCGGACGAATCGTCGATGGCGCTTCGTCTTTATCCCCAAAACCGCTTGTTTTTCGGACGAACCGTCGATGGCGCTTCGTCTTTATCCCCAAAACCGCTTGTTTTTCGGACAAATCATCGATGGGGCTTCGTCTTTATCCCCAAAACCGCCTGTGTTTCGGACAGCTCGTGGGCGGTTTTGTTTTCTGATTGTGTCGCTTAGTCGAGCATATATCGGCCAACAAAAAAAGGAGCCGCTAATAGCAGCTCCTAAGTTTAACTGTAATATTAAAGCACCAAAGAGGGTGGAGTATACATGCGCTGACCATACTCTTGGTCTAATGCGTACAAACCTTTGGGGTCTGAACCGAAGAGTTTGTAACGGTTAATCATTGAATCAGCGTTGTCTTCTTCCTCCATTTGCTCATCTACGAACCAGTCTAAGAATTTCATCGTTCTGTAGTCATGGTCTGCGTGTGCTTCGTGATATATGTTATTGATAAGGCTTGTTACATAGCGTTCATGCTCTGCGGCAATCTCAAGGGGCTCCAATATTGAATTGAACTTCTTATCGGGCTTATCAATTGCTTCAAATGTAATTTTCAAGCCGTTATTTTGCATATATTTTACAAAAAGCAATGCGTGGTCGCGTTCTTCTTGTGCCTGCACCATGTAATAATTAGCGTAGCCGTCAAGATCGAGTGAATCGTAGTAATTAGCCATATCCAAATATAAATATGCGCTGTAGAATTCTTTATTTATTTGCTCGTTTAAAAGAGTTGCAATCTTATCGTTCATTTTTAAAACCCCTTTCTGATTAGCATAAATTTTGTATGCCGTTTAATATTATTTAAAATATCTGTTGAGAAGTCCCTCAAATGCTTTGCCGTGACGAGCCTCGTCTTTTGCCATCTCGTGAACTGTATCGTGGATAGCGTCGAGGTTGAGTTTCTTAGCCAAAACTGCGAGATCCTTTTTGCCTTGTGTAGCACCGTGCTCAGCAGCAACACGAAGTTCAAGATTTTTCTTTGTGCTGTCTGTTACGCACTCGCCGAGAAGTTCTGCAAACTTAGCTGCGTGTTCAGCTTCTTCCCAAGCTGCTTTTTCCCAATACAAACCGATTTCGGGATAACCTTCTCTGTGTGCAACACGTGCCATAGCAAGATACATACCAACCTCTGTGCACTCACCTTCGAAGTTTGCTCTTAAACCTGCAATAACTTCTTCATCTACGCCTTGTGCGATACCTACTTTGTGCTCATCAGCAAAAACAAGAGTTCCGTCATTTACCTGCTCATTGAATTTTTCAGCAGGTTGCTTACAAATAGGACAAAAATCAGGAGCACTGTCTCCTTCGTGAACATAACCGCAAATTGAACATACAAACTTTTTCATAATAAATAACCTCCAAAAATAAAATTCTTTTTTAATTTCAAACTTTTAATAACTGATAATGTTTACCTCTTCACAAAACGATAATCATTATCGTTTTTAAGTATATCATAATTTTTCTGCCTGTCAACACTTTTATAAAAAATTTTTTAAAAAAACTTTTGCATCACTGTACTCGAAAAAGTACAGTTTACATAATTAATATTTTTATTTATAATCACAAAGATAAAAGTATTATTAGGAGGATAGAAAATGAAAAAATTTTCAAAATTACTTATTTTAATAATTGTTTGCATCATGGCTTTCACAGGATGTAGTTCATCAAAAAAAGATGAAAGTACAGAGGAAGATTATATGGGCACTGCTTCGGATGCCGTTTATAATTATTACAGAGCAATGTTTAGATTAGATCCGGACTATGTTGATTATCTTGCTCCAAAGGCATATTGGGACTATTTAAGCGAAGAGGAAGAACTGACAATTAAAAATATTAAAGAATATATTGAAGACGAAGAATATATTGATTATGTTAATGACACTTACGAAACTCTTGTAGGAAAAAACGCTTCTGTCACATATGAAATTGCAGATAAGAATCCCGCTGAAGATAGCACTGCAGAAACAATAAAAAATCATCTTGAGTCTGAGTACAACATCGAAAAAAGCAGTATACAAGAGGTTATTGAAATAGAAATTGAGCTTACCATAAAAGGAGATGACGACGAAGATACATCTGAAACTACAGTCAACGCTGTAGAAATTTCCGGCAATTGGTTTTTGTTAACCTCTAAAGGAGAATTTGTTGTCGAAGAAATAATTCAAATGCACAACTTATCACAACTGATAAGACTTTAATATTTCAATAAAATCAAAAGGCATTTCCGTTTAGGAGATGCCTTTTTTGATGAAAAATTTTTCTTGCTTTTAACTATGTACATTTTATGGTTTTTTTGGTAAACTTAAGGAAATATATTTTTGAAAGGACTCGCAGTATCACTATGGCAGAAAAAAAACAAATCAGATTTATGATAAACGGTAAAGCGTACACTTTACGTCACGACGAACCCGAAGAATATATGCATAGAATTGAACACTTTCTTAATACGAAGGTAGCTGCGGCGGCAAAAGCAGACTTAAGACTCGAACAGCAAACGGCTTTGGTAATGGCTGCAATTTCAATTACAGACGAGCTTTTCAAGACACAAAAAAACTTCAACACTCTCAAGAATGAAATAAAGAGAATGATGGACGAGTATGACAGGCTCAAAATCGAGAAACAAGATTTAGACCAACAGCTCACAAGAGCAGAACAACAAATAGATACACTTTCAAAGCAACTTTTACTCGCAAGACACAGTTTAAATGCTGACGGAGATGAATTTGATTCAGCAACTTCTTATTCAACAGCATCTGAAGAAACAGTTGGCTCGACAGGTTTCGGCGGAAGTTTTGGCGGCGGTATAGGCGGAGACGCTTTCTTCCCCGCAAGCGACGATATTTACGATGAAGATTGATTTTTTAACTAAGCCGGAGCTACTTGCTCCGGCCGGTTCTTTTGATTGCCTCAAAGCAGCTGTACAAAACGGCGCGGATGCCGTTTATGTTGGTTTAAAGACAGGCAGTGCCCGTATGGGTGCAGAAAATTTTTCAATAGAAGAGCTTAAAGAAGCCGTAGCATACGCACACATACGCGGTGTGCGTGTTTTTCTTGCATTCAACACAATTTTTTTTGAAGACGAATTTCAACAAGCATATAACTTAGCTCAAGAGGCCGCCAAAACAGGCATTGATGCCCTTATTGTGCAAGATTTGGGTTTAGCAAGTCGAATATTAGCAAATAAAGACGAATTCGGTTGCGAAATCCATGCCAGTACACAGATGAGCGTATATAACAAAGAAGGTGTTCAACTCCTCAAAAAACTCGGTTTTGACAGATGTATAACTGCCCGAGAACTCTCCGTGAATGAAATTTCAGAGTTATGCAAAGAAAACTTACTTGAAATAGAAGTTTTTTGTCACGGCGCACTTTGTATGTCAGTATCAGGTCAATGTTTAATGAGTAGTTTTATAGGCGGCCGCAGCGGAAACAGAGGCACATGCGCTCAACCCTGCCGCCAAAAATACGCACTTTCCGCAAACGGAAATGTCAGCGCACCCGCCTACAGATTAAGTCCGGCTGATTTTGCATCTTTACCGCATTTAGAAGAATTAATCAAAGCAGGCGTTCATTCTTTAAAAATAGAAGGTCGCTTAAAATCACCTGCATATGTAGCCGCGGTCACACGCAGTTACAGAGAAACAATAGATAGCCTTTGCGAGGGCAAAACTATTGATATATCAAAGAAAATGAGAGATATGCAAGTGCTTTTCGGCAGAGGCGATTTTACATCAGGATATTTAAAAGGCAAACTGCCGTTTAAAGACATTACTTTCCGCTCCGCCGGCAGAGTCGGTTTGCCCATCGGCACAGTAAAAAGCGGTCCCGGTTTGCTCCCCTCGCCAAAAAATCTCCCCAATAAACTTGTTAGATTTTTTATTGAAGTAAACACCAATTACAACTTAAACATAGGAGACGGCATAACAGTCTATACATCAGACAGTAACGAGCAAAAGACAATTTGCGGTGGTACAGTAAATGCAATAGAGAAAAAACAAAGCTCTAATCTCACAAGAATCACGCTTGTCGGCAATATCTTTTCAAAAGCACAAAGTAATGCACCTTATGTTCTTACCCTCACCGACGATTCTTCTTTGAGAAAAAACATTGAATCTAATACCAAAACGGAAAGTCGTCGCACGCCGGTATGTATGCGTTTCAGCGGCAATAGAGGCGATTTGCCAATAGTTGAAATATTTGACAACCAGGGCAACATCTGCCAAGAAACAGGCACAGAACAGCTTCAAATCGCGCAAAAATCCCCCACAACAGCAGATGAAATAAAAAAACAGATTTCAAAGTTAGGCGATACACCCTTTTACGCAGAAGAAATTTCTGTCAGCATTGACAGCGACATATTTATACCCGTTTCTATTTTAAACGCTATGAGAAGAAACGCCGTTGCAAAGCTTATAGAAGCAAGAAAAAACAAAAAACACATCACAGGAGCCGCACAAAGCGTTCCGAAATTGTTTACGCAAAATCAAATCAGCGGAGGCATTTCATTGTTCTTCTACACAATTGCAGGCTTTTTACAATTTGAAGAAAGTAAATTGCCTAAAATTTTGCAACCGTATAAAAACGAAAACAGAACTTATTACATTCCCATGGCTGGTTTTGCGCAAGCGCTTGACAAAATACGCAAAATCAAATCAAGTGGCAAGAATAAAATAATCGTGTGTTTTCCACACATTTCTTTAGGAAAAGCTCTTGAAAACTCGCAAAAAATCGTTACTGATATATACAATAATTATTTGGGAACATACATTGACGGCTTCATGTGTGAAAACCTCGGGGATTTTTCTACACTCTGCGCGAATTGCAAAGATAATAAACTTGATGCCTATGTCTGTTGTGATTACAGTTTTAATATTGCAAATACCCATTCACTTGCAGCCTTAAGCGACATAGGTGTGAGCAGAGCGACCCTTTCCGTAGAAGCAACGGGCAAATTGCCTGAAAGTCACACCGAAAAGCCGGATATTAATACGGAAGTTGTAGTGGGTGGCCCCATTGTGCTCATGCGTAGCCGCCATTGTTACATTGACGAGGGCGAATGTGGCGGAAAGTGCTCAAAATGCACAAAAGCTGCGTATTCGCTTAAAGATTCAAAAGGCGGAGAATTTCCGATTTTGGCACAAAAAGACGATTGTTGCAGTATTTTGTTGAGCCACAAAGACATCCCATACAGCGATGCGCAAATAAAAAAATTACGCAGCGAGAACCCGAACGTCACGCTGCGTGTGAATATTCTATAATAATTTACTCTTATAAGAAAGCCGAAAGCAGTCTGCGCATATGATAAATGTCGGAAGTTCCGCCGAATTCACGAACCGAGTGCATTGCAAGCATGGGATTTCCAATATCTACAGTCATTACACCGCCCATTGCAGAGAGCATGGGGCCTATTGTGCGGCCTCCGCGTGCGGTACTTCTGTTAACATATTCCTGATAAGGTATACCGTTGTCCTTGCACAGCTTTTTGAAAAACGCACTGCCGGCAGCAGAGCTTGCATATGATTGGTTTGAATTAATCTTGAGAACAGGACCTTTATTAAGGCTTACTATTGTGTTCGGATCGCTTTTTTGCATATACGAGGGATGAGAGGCGTGTGCCATATCAGCAGAAAATACGACGCTTTTCGCCATTATTCGACAATACTCTTCTTTATTGCAACCCATTTTTTGGCAAATACGCTCAATCATATCAACGAAAATACTGCTTTGCGCTCCTCTGTCACTGGCAGAGCCGCATTCTTCGTGGTCATAAATAAATGCAACAAAAGATTCATCGGCAAGCTCGTCGGACAAAATGGCAGAAATTACAGAATATGCCATTTCGCAATCATCAAGGCCGGGAGAAGAAAGAAACTCCTCATTTATACCGATATATTCCGCAGGAGAAGCATCATACATCATCATATCAAAGCTTAAAATATCCTCAATATCTACGCCCGCATGGTCTGCAACATAACGCAAAAACTCCGCGCAGCCCTCCTCCGGTTGACCGACAAACGGACGAATTTCCGTCTGCAAGTCAAACTTAGCGCCCTCATTCACATCACCAACCATATGAATAGCCGCACTCGGTATAACCGCAACCGGTTTTTGCAAATCAAAATCAACATAATCCGTACCGATTGCACTGTTATAATAAATTCTGCCGGCACAAGAAAGAGGTCTGTCAAGCCAACCATGATGAATAAGACCGCCATAAGGCTCTAAAGTCAATCTTTCGTAGCCGCCGTCAACAGTTGATACTGCCGGCTTTACACGGAAACCGGGCACATCGTGATGTGCCGCTGCTATTCTGAATCCGCTGCTTAAAGGCATATTTTCAGAGCTTATACGAAAAACCGATAAAAGTGTACCGCCTTTTACTACATAATACAATCTGTCAGGTTCAATATCCCATTCATGCTCCTCATACAATCTGCAAGCGCCTGCTTGTTCTAACAATTCAGAAAAATATGACACGCTGTGATACGGCGTATGACATCTGTCGATATACTCTATAAAACCGTCACACTCTTTTTTGATTTCATTTCTTAACATAAGCTTCAATCTCGCCTTCTATTCTTGTTTGCTTTTAACAATTATAACACATTACGGCTTTCATGACAGCAAAAATATATTATCTGTCTGTCTTTTGATATTTCTTTTATTATTTTTGCCATTTTTGACATATTTTCACTGTCGAGGCTTATAAAAGGATCGTCCAACAATACAAAAGGCTTTCGTTCTTCATATAAGCTGTCAAGCAAAGCCATCTTAAAGCAGAACGCCAACATGCTTCGCTCCCCTTGACTGAAATGTTTATAACTTTGCTGCTCTCCCATTGTTTCAAAGTAAACATTATACTTATCATCCAATATAATTTTCGCACCTGTAGCTTCTTTAATCACATCGGCATATTTGTCAAAATTTGCCTTTATTGGATCATTATATTTGTTTTTTAAATTTTCCTCTGACTTAACAAGTGCATCTCGTGCCGCTTCCAATATAAAAAGTTGATTTTGATATTCTGCGAGCGATTTTTCATTATCATTTAATTCAAATAATTTTTCATCAAGAGATTCTATTTCAGTTTCGATTCTGATTATTTGTCTTTCAAGAGCAGATATTTCTGCCTTAATCTCTTTGTTTCGGCTTTCAAGCTTCAATAAACTGAAATCACTCTCACTCTTTTTTTCTTTAATCTTAATATAATTTTCAGCTGCCGTTTTTATTTTATCAATTTCTTTTGCAAAGTCCGTATCATCTCTCACAATAGTATATTGATTTACAAATTCAAATATTTCCTGCGTAAAAAAATCAATACGCAAGTTATTTTTGCGCATTTGCTCACTTAATTCCGCAACAGTTTTTATCTTTTTTGCATTTATACACAAATATACTGCCAATACTCCCGCCGCAACAAGCGTAATAATCGCCGGAATAAACTGTTTTACCATCAAAAGAACCGCCGCAGTAATTAACATAAACGCATTAACAGTAAGCAACAATTTTGTTCGTTTACCTTTTTTTACCGCACCATCAAATTCATTTTTTATTCTTTTATTATTTTCTTCGTACTCCTCAACAGATTTGATATATGACTCTATTCTTTCAAAATCCTCTGCAGTCGGCACTCCAACAAGAAACATATCATTCAATGCATTAAACTCATGCTGTCTGCCGGCATTGTAAATACCCTCTTTCAAACCTTTTTCATTTAACGCAAGCTCATCTTGTTTTTTACTTTTATCATTATAAAGCGCGGCCAATTCTTCGCCCTTTTCTTTTAAATACGAAGTTTCTTCTCTAAGTCTTCTCACTTGTTCTTGACATTCATAGATTTTACCGTTTTTGCCTCGTTCCGGCTTTAATTTTTTTATTTGTTCATCCAATACCTTTTTGGCTTTGGCACCGTCTTCATAATTATTCATGCGAGCCTCAATTCCCGCAGGTGTGCAAATTTCCGTATCCGTGGCATCAAAAAACGCTGTTTTCATGAATGTATCTTCATCCATACCTAAAATTGTTCTGCCCACATCAGGCGAAAAATCATCTTGAATCGCACCGTTTTTATACACTTTAACTACATCAGAGGATGCACTTTTTTTATCAAAAAATCTCTCTATCCTGTATTCATCCACTCCCACTTTAAGTGTAAGTGAGCCGCCAAACTTTCCGTAATTAAAAGGGGAAAAGTGCTGTCTGTCATCGAATATTTTTGCATTCATTTTTGTTGATGACAAGCCATAAAGCATCGCTTTAATAAAAGATACAAGTGTGGTTTTTCCACTGCCGTTATCCCAAACAAATGTAGACATTTCATCAAAAGTAAAATCTTTTTGGCTTATTTTGCCGTAATTTTCTATATGGCAAGATAACAGCTTCATTTCAGCACCCCCTGTCCGTTAAAAGCTTTTAACCCTACGGAAATTATTTGCTCTTTTTGGTTTTGGCTATAGTCTTCATTTGCAAGGACTGTCCTTACAAATTCACCTTTTAATGTATTTTCAACAGCCAATTTGTTTAAATCAATTTTTTGTGTCGTTTTATTTTTTATATAAACAAAGAAGTATTCATCTTTTAAATATTCTTCTATATCTTCAGCCAAAAACAGTCCGTCATAATTAATTTCGCCACGCAAGTTAATCAGACAAATATTACTCGGTTGCGAATTAATACTGTCTTTTACAATTTTATATGCTTCGTATGAATTGGCGGAGCTACTTATGTCAACATTAAATTCTTCAATAACTCGCAAAGAATTCCCAATAAAATCAACCGTCATTTTTTCCGTATCCAAAACAACAAAGCCCTTAATGCCGAGTTCATCAAATCCTCTGCCCTCAAGGCAACCGCTGTAAAAAGCTTTACCTCTTATGTTAAATTTTGCCTCCGAAAAAGTATGTATATGTCCCAGCGCCATATAATCAATGTTTTTTTCTTTAATTTGAGGTATGTTTTTGCTTTCTGCGTGCAACATTACAATATTTTTTGTGTTTTCAGGCAACTTCAAACCATTTATAATCTCATATTCATTGTGACCTAAAAATTCTATTCCCGAAACAGTAACATCTTCATAAAAATACGATGCCCATTTATCAGAAAAAAGCTTCAAATTCGCAATATCTTCATCAAAGCCACTTTCCGCCGTATCATGATTGCCTTTAAGATAAATGAAATCAATGTCGGGATTGTTTTTGACAACATTGCAAAAATATTCCTTATCTTTTTTTAAAGGTCTTGCACTATCAAACAAATCTCCTGATATAAGAATGATTTTTATATCGTTTAACACAGCATAATTTACCATTTTATTAAAAGCTTGCCTAACTTCTGCCTTTCTGATATCTGCTTTTTCTTTTGTCAGCTTAGCTTCAATTTTAGAGCCAAGATGAATATCTGCCGAATGTATTATTTTCACAGTGCTACACCTCTTTTTCTTTAATAATTTTAAAAAAGGCATCTCCTGTACGGAAATGCCTTTTGAAATTTTCTTAACTATTCGTTAATTGCAAACAGATTATATTAGCCGAGAAGGTCTGCAAGGTCGCCCAAGCCATCAAGAGCATCACCTAAGTCGCCAAGATTTTTTAATCCTTCAAAGTCAGCACAAGCACTTGCCAACTCATCAACGAGCAATTTGCCGTTTGCTGAGCAAGGATACCAATCTCCGTCTATCTCTACTGCGTAAATTGTCATTTCTTGCTCTTCTTCATCGTCATCGCCTTCCATGAAAATCTCAACTTCGATTTCAACAGCTTCGCCAACATCTTTCTTAGCTATATCATATTTAGACTTAAGACCATCTTTGATATTATCTAAATCTTTTTTACCAACCTCGTCAGTTTCAATAATGTCATAAGAGAAAGAAACATCTTTACCTACCAAAGTCTCAAAAACTTTCATCGCAAAGTCATAGTAATCCTCATCTTCAATGAGTTCTTCCAAGTCTTTAACTTCAAGATTTTTCTCATCATCCAAATATTCCCAATATGCCTCAGGAGCAAGATCCTCAACAGCGCCTGAATTAAACTCATATTTTGCCTCAAAATAGTTATCAAAAGCATCCTCCGGTCCGCTACCTGAGAAAACAATAACAAGAACGAGAATAAGTATAAGTGTCAACACTGCGCCACCTACAATAAGAAGTGCATTCTTGTCTTTGTTTTTAAGCTTATTTATAAAACCGTTAACTGCGCCTGCAACTCCTGCTTCTTTTTCAACGGGAGCCTCTTGTTGTGCGCATGCGCCATTGCATTCAGCACAATCACAAGCTTGTTCTTCAGCTTTAGGTTCAGCAGGAGTCTCAGCAACTGCCTCAGCAGCTGTACTTGTACCGCAATTTTTACAAAAAGCCGCCTCATCTGCTAACTCTGTACCGCAATTTTTACAAAATTTACTCATTATAAATTTACCTCCAATATGTAAAAAATATTACCGCAATATACTATCACAAATCATTTATTTTTACAACAAAAAAAGAGAGCACTTAAAAATGCTCTCTTTATATATACTGCGAAATACTAATTAACCTTTATTGCGCATTGAAGAACAACCTTTTACTTTACTGCCGACTGCATTACAATAACTGCCGTGAGCAAATACCATAAAGTATCCCGATGAACCAATTGTCGCCTTACCAACATATCTTAATTTGCCCATACCGTTAAATACAGCAATTCTGCTTGTAGCTACATCAACATTAATCGAACAAACTAAATATCTAACTCCGTTAGCCTCAAGATAGTATTTTATTGTACTACCCGCATCAACAACCGTCAACTTTTTAGATGCTGTCTTAATGTCAACATTCAGCATTGTAGCAACATCTTGCGGTAACGGGATAGACGCCAAAGGTTTACTGTTCCAATTGCCTGTCTCAGGATTAATACCTGCATATACATATGCATATCCGGTTTCTTTAAATGCTACCCAAACGCCTCCTCCTGTAGCCGGTGTTTGATTCAAAGCAGGGAGCCTTGCTCCTACAAAGCAAGAATTCCAAACACATCCATCTACTGCTCCGGGTACATGAAGCATTGTTTCGAATTGGAATTGATCATAGCCAACACCCGGAGTATATTTGTAATTCAAATTTTGTTGTCCCGTACCGCTTGTACTTGCACACCAATCTGTTGCAGTTGCCAAAACAGTACCTTGAGGATTAGGATAAGCAACATCAGCCGCCGGAGGATTTTTTTGCATTGTAGTGACACTTTGAGGTGGCAATTTACTTGCACTCGGTCTCAATGCATATGCAAATCCAACTATACCCTCTCTAAATGGTTGTTTGCCGGGAGTAGCCTCTTTGCCTGTAACACACTGTATTCTCGCATCTGAACCATGGTCATAACGAAGATAAATATTACCTCCCAAGTTGTAACTTGCTATTATAAATACGTGGTCTGTTCCCGGATGTTTTGAATCTGTCTCTACAAAAACAATATCACCGGGCCACAAATTGTTTTGAGAATTAATTCTTTGGAAACCATATTGAGATACGTCACAGCCATAATGATTAGGTTGATCAGTAAATCCTGCCGCATATAATGTCCATGACATAAGTCTGTCACAAGCAACAAGTCTCTCATTAGGATTAATTGCTAAGTCAGCATCTAAATATTGCCAGTTAACTCCGGGATTAATCGAAGGATTTCCGTAAGTAAAGCCGTTATCACGCGCAAATGCTGTAATTTGCTCAGCAGCGGCCATCATTCTGTTTCTGAGACCTTCATCTGTTAAAGAGAAACCATATTGAGCTGTTAATTTAAGATTGCCTTTAACATTAGTATAATCTTTATCCCAACCGTTAAAAACATAATCTGCTCTTTGTTGTACCGAAGGAGGTGTTGCAGGAGAACCTGCCGGCACATTTTCTGATTTCAAAAGTGTACCATCGTAGTCATAAAACTCAACTTTGTACTTGGGTGTTGATAAAAAGTCAAAATATTCTTTTGCAGAATCGCCGTAGTTCATTAAAGCTTTGCAAAGATTTGTAAGAGTTTTATCCGTACTGTTAATTTTTGAAGCAACATATGATTCAACATTGTATACAAGTCTATCACTTAAAGCTTTACCTGTTCCATCAAAAACAGTAAAATAAAATACTTTATCAAATTCAGAAGGATCAAAACTATCAAAAACAATACTCATTTTAGTAGAATTATCAGCCAAAACTTCTTGTTCAAACTCATTATAGTATATATTCTTTAAAATATTACCATTTACATCTGTCACTTGAACATACATGTCTTTTTTATACGCACCAATGAAAGATGTCTTTATTGATATTCTATCATTCAAAATCAATGTAGCTGATTTCCACGTTGCAGTATCATTATTTATTGTATTAACTATTTCTCTTATATTTTTATATTGACGAGTTGTTTGTGTTCCCCAGAAAGATTGAGAAGAAGCAAGCTCTGAAGTAGCAAGATTTTTAAGGTTGTAGTTATTATATGCTTGTGCCGCAGAACCGTAATTAAGCATATCTACAAACATTTTTCTTGAGTACGCATCTGTATTCGAAGAAAGCATATTATAAAGGTATTGAGATATGCTGTATCTTATTGTGTTTGAGGTACAAGAGACAACGTTTAACTTACCTGTTAAAGTTGCAACAAATTCATCTTTCATCATTTTGGGATATAAATCATCATATCTGAAAACATAATAACTATTACCATTTATTGTCTCTTCAACAGGTCTCAAAGTCGTCTTTATTGAATTAAATTCAACTGCAAGCTTTGGATCTTTGTATCCCGCATTATCAAAGTCACTCTTTTTAACTCTAAAATGCATCGCAATATCACTTGATAAAGTCAAATAAGCAGAGTTTATTTTAAGTCCTTTGTTTGTTTTTTTGAGCGAAACATTATCAACATTCAATACGCGTGCACGGCTGCCCATTCCCATTGATTTTATCTCTGCAATCAAAGCATCAGTTGCTTTTGCCTGCAAATCACCTTTAGCATTATAAATTTCTGCAGTTCTGTAATAACTCTCGTTATAGTTAGTTACACTTGCCGGTAAAAGTCCTGCACCAGAATACTCAACATAAGCAAACAACACATTATCTAAATAAAAAGATATTCTACCTGTTGCATTATCAACAACTTTTAATTTATGGAATGAAGTTCCTATAGAAGATGGCACATTATATTTATAAGAAATCTGCTTAAGTTTATTATCTGTTTCATCATAACGAAGAACATATATCTCTATATATGTAGGATGAACATTTACACCTATACCGCTCTGTCCTACAGAATCTTCACCATTTACTCCATTCTTTTCATAAAACATATTATTTTCCCAGCTGTTTTCATAGCCGAAATTAAACAAAAATCCTGCAAAGTGGTGAGCTTGATTTCCCGGCATTACATCTGCAGAAAATTCAAAAGCAGTATCTTTTGTGTATACATAATTATGTTTTAAACTATCAAATTGAAGCTTTAAATAGTATTGATTAGTACCATTATTCACATAACACGAAGCACCTGTACCTTTTCTTGGTGTCCATGTTCTTCTGAAATGATTGATGATATTATTGCCCGCATCAGCATAAGGTTTGCCAACAAGAGACATTCCGTTACTTATAACAGGATAGTTAAAAGTATAAGTTTCGGGATTAATCTCCGGTATGGCAGGCGGTAATTTTTCTACCTTACCCAAATCAACTTTGTTAAAAGCTTTACAATAAAGCTTATCATATTCTTGAGCTTCTTTTGCACTGTTAAACAATCCAACATATGCTACATCAAGAACACCACCGGTTGCGGAGATTGCACCTATACGAATTGAGTCAACGGTTGCATTAGGCTGATTAGCTTTATTTGCACCTTCTCCTGTAAGCTCAGTTGCAAAGTTATAAGTCGTAAGCTGCCATCCACTGTTGCACACGAGTTTACTTGTCGTTAATACACCACCACCTGAGAGACCCCAACCACCGGCGGATGTATTAAAATACAACCAAGCATTTGCAATTTGTGTTTTTGCGGGACCTCTGTACTTAATTGCAAGCACTTTACCGGTTAACGCTATATTATCAAGATCAACCGTAAAGTAAGGATCTCCTCCCGTTACGGTATTGACTGATATATAGTCAGTACCCGGCGTAAATGATACTCCCTGTGACAAACTCGGCACTAACGAAGCCATGTCTTTTGCAAGTACTTTTACGTTCTTATAATCGTCAATACTTGCCGCTGACAATAAGCTTGTCTCAGGCAACATACCAAAAACCATGACAAAAACAATTAAGATTGACAAAAATCTTTTTCCTGTTTTCATACAAAACTCTCCTTTATCTAAATGTTTTTATTAAAATACAAAAATGCCGAATCACCATACATAATTAATCTCTTTACAAGATTAGCCAATGAAGACTCTGAATTTTGTTTACTGTATGCATAAGACTCTGCGCTGTATACAAGCGTATCACTTATTTGTTCGCCATCACTGTTAAATACTGCAAATTTGCAAATTTTACTTAATTCGGTAGCTTTAATTCCATCGAAAGTTACCGATATACTTTTCTTACCTGTAATGTCAAATTCTTGCATAAATTCATCTTCTGTAATTATTGATATAACTTTGTCATCAACGTCCATTACTTTAACATATAGACCCGATGTATTTTCCACGACAAAATTTACCTTCATCCCAATGTTGTATTTCAACAGCAAAGCAGCTGATTTCCATTTTATAGTAGCTTCGTTAATATTAACTATTTTTCTTGCTGTTGTCAATGGTCTGCAAACCTGTGTGCCATATGATGCCTGTTCTGCTGTAAGCTTCGCATCCACAAGGTTATCAACATTGTAATTCATATATTGCTGTACAGCGGCACCATATCGAAGTAAATCCACTAATAATGTTTTTAGTTCCTGCTCTTTAGCTTTTTCAAGCGTTCTATATAAATATTTTGAAACACTGTAATCAATACTCTCGCTGGCACAAACCGTTCCTTTTAGTTCTGCATATAAAGTAAGTCTCATATTATCACCAAACATATACGGCCTCACTCTCTTAAATTCAAAAACATAAGAATCCAAAGAATTTACCACTTCTTCTATAGGTTCTATTGTTGTCAACTGCCCGCCGAACATTATATTTAATACAGGTTTATCATATCCGGCTTTATCAAAATCCGACTTATACACATAAAATGAAATCGAAACATCATTTGCTAACCTTACAAAAGCACCATTAACTTTTAGTAATGGTTTTTCTTCAACCTCATCCGATTCAACAAATTCAATTATCCCGCTATCCGGCAAATACAACGAAGTGACATCTGTTATATTCCCTGCATATTTTGAAGAAAAAACTTCTATAACCTCTACGGAAATTTCACTGCTACCCTCTGCTTCAGCACTTATATCAAATGACAGCTCTGCTAAAACACCTGATTTTGTAATATTCGAAGCACTCGCCCAAGTAATAATATATGGATTTTTTTCCAAACTTTGAGCAGACGTAAATATTGCCGCATCAAACGCCTGGCCACTTTTTGCATTTGTTAAAGTCAAAATTTGTTTATCATAATTCACCCTTAAAGCAATATACGTTATACCTTGATTCTCAGGTATGGAAATCGTAACTTTTTGCGAAGTTCCCGGTTCTGCTTTTTTATCTTCAACAATTATAAATGACTTTTCTGTTTTTATAACTGTAAAATCTATCTCTTTACCATATTGTACATGCTTTGTTCCTGAAACTCCCATTATAGCCGCAAAATAATTTCCCGGATCAAGCATCAAATCTATATTCACATTATTACTCTGCCCTAAAGAAGCGACAATAAGAGGATTGTCCTCACCTGGTTTGTCACCTATATTATAGATACCTATAAATCCATTAACAACAGGTGAATGATTAAAAGATACCATTGCAAATAATTTTGAATTTGCTTCATATTCTTGTTTATCTAAAGAAAGCGTTGCTGAACTGATGTCTGTCGGTTCTAAACATATATTATCTAATTTCATGTATCTTGCTCGAGAACCCATAGCAACGGCTTTTGTATATGAAATCAAAGCTATTGATGTTTGTTTTAATAAATTACCTTCTCCATCGTATATGGATGCTTCTCTGTAATACCTCTCTGAATATGATGTCGCATTACCTGTCGGCACCTTGTCTTTTGAATATGAAACAGATGCTATAAGAACTTCATCTAAGTAAAATCTAATAATACCACCTGCATTGTCTACCGCTTTAAACGAATGGAAATTATCATCTATACGAGTTTCAAAAGTAAAACTTTGTGTTATTTGTGATAATTCCCCTGTGTTTTCATCTACGCAAACAATATAAACCTCCATATAAGTAGGATAAATACTGACACCTATACCGCTTTTGGCGACTGACGCTTCTTTATTAACTCTGTTTGACTCAAAAAATATATTATTTCTTGCATCATTTTCGTAACCAAAATTAAAAACAAACCCCGAAAAATGGTTAGCCATATCACCCGGCAACACATCAGCTGAGAAAACATAAGACACATTATTATTGTATCTATTACTGCTCATTATACTGTCATATTGCAAGTGTAAATACTTATTAACTCCGGAAACAACATATTTTGAACTATTGGTACCAAAATTAACAGTCCAAGTATTTTTTATTGGGTTGATAATTGTCCCTTTCGAATTTTTATATGCAGTATTATATAGAGAAGCTCCATCAGCAACCCCACTATCATTCAAATCATAAAAATATCTTGTTACAGCAGAAACAGAAGCCGGTACCACCTCTACTTTATAATTTGTATCTACAGTTGTATAAATTTCACTAAACATTGCATCATAATTTTCTGCCTCTGCCACAGTATCAAATGTACCTGCATAGGCAATATCGAATGTACTGTCAATCAATGTGCCACAACTTATTCTTAATGATTTAATTGTTGCCGAAAGTTGCTCGTCTGAGGCATTTAAAAGTCCGCTACCCAAAAGCTCTGTATCAATATTATACGTAACGAGCTGCCATTCTCCTGAAGATGTCATTTTGTCAGTCTTTAAAACTCCGGCCTCATTTTCTCCCCAACCGCCTGCAGTAGTTTCAGGGTATAAGAATGAGTTCTCAATTGTTGTGCCATATGAAAGTCTATATTTTATTGCAAGTATTTTGCCATTTAATGTAACATCTGTCATATCAATCGTAAAATACGGGTCATTATCACTAACAGACACAACTGTACCATAATCCTTGCCTGTTGTGTAATTTACTTCATTACACATTTCAGGAACAAACGGAGCCGTTTGACCTGCCATAATTGTAACTCCCTCATATTCGTATATTGATTTTGCAGCTTGCATATTAGTCGGTTGCACAATAGACATAACAATCAACAATACAACAACAAAAGCCAACGCTCGCTTAGTCATACTCATAACAAAACTCCCTTAGAGAAACATAGTGCCAGTTTATCTTAATCACTAAAAAAAGTCAAACAAAAAAACTACAGTTCATAAGAACTGTAGTTTTTTTCATAATTGCATTCAATTAAAACTCATCATCTGGAAGAGGTTTCTCTGTTGCAGGTCCTACTACTGGCGCTGAAGGTTCAACAGGGAATCCGCCTGAACCCTCACCTGAAAACTCATTACTTACACAAATGATATCCTCTACTTGGAAGTTAATAACTTCAACAACGGGTGTATTAAATTTTTTCATTCTTTTCACCTCCTTGGAAGTAATAAGTGTTTTTTAAATTAAAACTTAAGCTACGAATGCAGCTACAGCATCACCGTAAATTGACAATGCTTTAACCAATTCTACATAAGCTTCATTTGTTGAATTTTCAACTCTGTCGTTAATATATGAACCAACAGAATATACAAGAGTTTTACTTACTTTTACATCACCATTGTAAGCAACAGCAGCGATTGAATCTTTGAACTGATCAGGTGTGATATCTGTAACAACGATATATTTTGCACCTGAAGCTGTTGTCAATACTTCATAAGTTGTTGACTCTGTACCGATAGTAACAACAACTTCATCAGCATCACCGCTGAGGTTGATGATAAGCTCAAGTGTATCACCGAATTTAACGTTTGCGTTAACCCAGTTTGCAGATGCGCCAGCGAAATCGTTGAGAATCAAAGCTACATCATCAGCTGCAACATATGTACCCTCAGATACAACACCATCGTTAACGAGGTTCTCTGCATCATAGTCTACATAAACTTGAGCTTTTGCACCGTAATTAAGAATCTCTTTTGCAAGAGCTTTGTGTGCATCATTAATAGCTGCTCCATTAATTACATCTAAGCAGTATTCTTTAACACTGTATGTCTTTGTAGCAAATAATTCACCATCAACATAAAGCTCTGCTGTGTGTTCGTCACCCATAGTATGAGGTCCGAAGCCATCTAATATATAGTGTGAATCTTGACCATCTACATATGATGCGCCAAACTCAACACCATCAATCATAACTACTGCATTTGCAGGAGCATTAGATACAACAAAATCAAGAGCGATACCGTTAGTGATTTCGATTGAAGCACCTAACTTTGTTTCAACAGGAGCTGTGTATGTGTAGTTAATTGTGTTAGGTGTCCATCTACCTTGGATCAAAGCACCGTCAGCGCTGAATGTAGCACTTGCGTTCTCACCAAATGAGATAAGCTCTGACAAAGATTTTGAACAGTCATCACGACGAAGAATTAAATTGTTGTTGAATTTAATATCGCCTTTCAAAATAACTTTCTTGTTATTGTTTCTGAACTCGATTGCACATGAACGAGCAGGATCTTCAGAACCAGCATATACGCCAAATGTAGCACCGTCAACAGTGATTGTTGCTGAGTCACCGTTTTGGCTTACGTCAATACCAGCTTTTGTAGCAACAAGAGTTGAATTGATAACGTTTACTGTACCGCCATTAACAAACAAAGCGTCCATTCCGCCGCCATCAGCTGAAACTGTAACACCGTTTAATGTCAAAGAACCGCTGTTAACGTTAATAGCATCGTTAGGATATACGGAAATTTTACCGCCACCAACAGAGTCAATAATTGTAACGTTAGCACCATTTACGTCCATAGCAACGTTATTGTGTGACCATGTATGACCTGCAAGGTCGATAATATATGTGCCTGAAGCAGCACTGAAGTTACCTGAAATATCTTGTGTTAATTTGTTCTCACCGGGAGTAAATTGGCTAGGACTTGTGATTGCACCTTTAGGAGCCAATGTGTATGTGAAACCAATCATGTCATATGCTACGCCATCAACTATAGCATAAACAACATCCCAATAGCTTCCTGCTGCTTGACCTGTTGTGCTGATTCTTACACGATAGCCTTGAACGCCCTCAGCAGATCTGTCATAAAACTCATAATCTGTAGCTGCCCATGTTGTACCGCCATCTTTGCTAACAGCAAAAGAATCTACGCCTGCATTGGGGTCAACCCAACCTTGGAACTCAAATGTAGCTCCTTCAACACCTGCATATCCCTCAAGCTCAGTATATGCTCCACCTGTACCGGGTGCTGCATTTCCTGAAGTTGCGCCACGAACTTCATCAACAAAATGAGTCCATGTTTTCTCATTCTGAGTAGCTGCACTTGCAGGAACAATGAACATTGAAATCATAACCGCGATTGCGATTACTAATGAAATTGTTCTTTTCATTTTTTTTACCTCCACTAATTAAATTTTTAAATCCCCATGAAAAGAGAAGGGATTCGCTTTTCCAATTTTACTCTATAGAATTCAATATTGCAAGAGTTTTTTTGATGCCCTTAAAAAATTTTTTAAAATTCTTTTCTCAAAGCAGCAAACGATTCTTTCGAATTTTTAATCGTATCCATACTAACGCAGTATGCCAATCTGAAATATCCCGGATATCCGAAGCCCGTACCGCTTACCAAAACTAATCTATGATTTATCGCACGATTGCAAAACGCAACATCATCTGCTATCGGTGCTTTCGGGAAAAGGTAAAACGCACCTTGAGGTTTTTCGCATTCATATCCTGTTTCTATAAGTATTTCATAAAGAGCATCTCTGCGCTCTTTATACGCTTCAAGACCTGCCACATCATAAAGATGGTCTGCCACAACTTTTTGGAAAAGTCCCGGTGCATTTACGAAGCCCAATGTTCTGTTGCAGAAAATCATTGCATCCATGAGTATGTCAGCACCTTCTATCGCAGGGTTTACTGCCACATATCCTATGCGCTCACCGGGAAGTGCCAATGACTTACTGAAAGAATTTACTACAATAGAGTTTTTAAATATTGCACTTATCGCAGGTACTTTAACTCCATCATAAGCTATCTTAACATACGGCTCGTCAGAAACGACATAAATCACATTGCCTGTTTTCTTTTGTGCATCTTCCAATACAACATTCAAAGCCACAAGGCTCTCTTTAGTATATACTGCACCACTCGGATTGTTGGGCGAATTTAATATAATTGCTTTTGTCTTATCTGTTATTGCCTTTTCGATAGCAGGTACATCAAGTTGAAAAGTTCCCGGTATTGACGGTACGGAAACTATTTTACCGCCGAAGTTGGACACATAACCTCGGTATTCGCCGAAAAACGGCGCGATTACTATAACTTCATCTCCCGGGTTAAGTAATGAATCCATTGTTATCGAAAGACCTGCCGCAGCACCTGTTACCATTATTATGTTGTTTGAAGCAAAATCAACACCCGTTTCTTTTTTCATGTATGCAGCGATTTTCTCACGAACATCAGGATATCCTGCATTAGGCATGTATTTGTGTATTCCCGGCTCAGACGCATATTTCTTTAAATCTTCTATAACTGATGCCGGTGGCTCAGGGTCCGGGTTGCCAAGTGCAAAATCATATACATTTTCTGCACCATATTTCTTTTTTAATATATTGCCTTGTTCAAACATCGCTCTGATTGCAGAGCCGCCTGACAAACTGCCAACGATTCTTTCTGAAAACATAATCATTTCCTCACTTACATTTATGATTTTAATGTTTTAATAACAAATGCAGGGTCTTTTGCTCCGAAAACTGCACTGCCTGCAACAAGTACATTCGCACCTGCTTCTCTTACTTCTTTATATGTAACAGTATCAACTCCGCCGTCTACTTCAATATCAAGCTCTGTCAATCCCATATTGTTTGCCATTTGACGAAGGTCTGCAATTTTACGAGTTGTTGTTTTGATATATGATTGTCCGCCAAAACCCGGGTTTACTGACATAAGAAGTACCATATCAACATCAGGCAATATATATTCTAATGTAGATACAGGTGTTGCAGGATTCAATGCAACAGCAGCTTTAACTCCGAATTTCTTAATAAGCTGTATTGTTCTGTGAAGATGTACACAAGCTTCTTGATGAACAGTAATAATATCAGCTCCCGCTTTTACAAAATCCTCAATGTATTTATCAGGATTTTCTATCATAAGATGTACATCAAAAGGCATTTTTGTTGTTTTTCTTGCACATTTTATAACAGGCATACCGAAAGATATATTCGGCACGAAATGTCCATCCATAACATCAATATGAACTAAGTCAGCTCCGGCTGCCTCAATCATTTCAATTCCTTTACCAAGCTCGGCAAAATCAGCCGATAAAATAGAAGGTGCTACTTGTATTTTCATAATAAATCAAATCCTTTCTCTTTTAATATTTATTTATATCTGTTTTTATACTTTTCTGAAAGTTCTTTATATATCTGCGCATATCTTTCAAGTCTTGCCGGATGCATCTTGCCCGTAGCAATCAACTCCGTTGTGAAGCATCCCGGTTCACCCGTGTGACTGCAATCTTGAAATCTGCAAAAACCTTCGTTATTATACATCTCCGGATAATACTTCTGCAAGCAGTTAGGCTCCATATTGTCTGCTTCAAGCATACTGAATCCCGGCGAATCTATTATAAAGGTTGGTTTAGCAAACTTTTCTGTTACATTAAACAGTTCGGAATGTCTCGTCGTGTGCTTTCCTCTTCCTGTTTTTTCACTCAAGTCACCTGTATACATCACTTCTTTACCGGCTATGCTGTTTATAAAGGTAGATTTACCGGCTCCCGATTGTCCTGCAATAACTGTCGTTGACCCTTCAATATATTTAACTACCGGTAAAAAACTCTCTTTATTTTGAGCAGATGTTATGAAACACTTCACCGCCGAAGAATATTGTTCGACAATCTCCTCTGCATATTCCATATCTTGATCTGACTTACTTATCATAAGTACAAATTCAATCCCCATTATTTCAGCCGACACAATCAACTTGTCCAACAACAATAAATCCGGTTTAGGATTAGATGATGCCGCAGTAAAAATAAGCTTATCAACATTAGCAACCGCCGGACGGCGGAGCTCACTTTTTCTCGGAGCAATTTCCACAATCGCAGCGGTTTCATTTTTTTCATCTATTTCACCCAAAGTGACGTTATCTCCTATGAGTGGTTTTTTGGAGTCTTTACGAAAAATTCCTCTTGCTGTACATTGATAAACTCTTCCTGAGTTTTCAACCCACACGCTGTAAAGTCCCCCTACGCCTTTTAAAATAATACCCTTAACCATATACATTAATAACTTTATAAAGAGTCGGCACTTTACCTGCTTCTGCCAAGTAAACATATACCTTTGTAGGAGCTCCCGTTACTGAAAGCGGCACATTAAACCTAATAGGGAATTTTTGCAAATCAAGTTCAGAAGACATATAAACTATTTCAGCAGGTCTGCTCATTCCTTCTACTACTGCCTCAATCCTTATTGAACAAGTATCCGTTTTAATAAAACTGTCCGGATGGATAGTAGGCTTTATAGTTGCATTGGGATCAGACAAAGTCGGCGTCGGCGAAGGCGTCGGCGTTGGTGTAGGAGTAGGTGTTGGTGTCAATGTTGGCGTAGCAACTATCTCACCTGTAGGTGGCGCTGTCAATGTCGGAGAAGGAGTTGGAGTAACAGTAGGCAAAGCTATAGTTATATCTTTTCTCGGTAATATATCTGTCAAGTCATAAAAATAAATATTTACCGTTTCTCCTATCATTATCTCTGTACCGGCCGGCGGATATTGAGAAACCACTCTGTCATGAGCATATATGTGATTCTCCGGTGTTGGTGTTGACGGAGATTGTGTTTCTTCTCCCGGTGTTTCTGACTCACCCGGTGTCACAGTTACCGTCACATCAACTGTCGGTGTAGCCTCTGTATCTGTATCATTATCAACATTTTCTTCTTCGGTAAATAACACAGTTTCGTCTGTCGGTGTTATTTCCTGTGTTTGCTCAGGATTCTCAGTCACTTCCTCTGTCGGAGCAAATGTAATCTCTGTTGTCGGCTCTTCGGTAGGAGACGGTGACGGCTTTTCTGTAGGTGTAGGCGTAGGGAATAATCCATCAATCAATTCTGACGGAGAAGGATAAACCACACCTAATTTTAATCCCACATCATTTCTCATAAGCGCCTGTTGCGCTTCTTCTAAAGTCATACCTTTGAGATTAGGTACTTTCACTGTTTTATTTAATTGTCCCGTACTGTAATATATTGTAATTTTATCGCCTTTTTCGAGGATACTTCCTACACCCGGCGAAGTTCTTATTATTTTGCCGTCTGCATATTTTGCACTGTTAAGCTCTTTATACTCTACAATAAGCTCTTTAGTTTCTAACGATGTGCCTACATGTTGGAAAGACTGTCCCGAAAAATCCTCCAAAATGACAGAGCCCTCTTTTGCTGCTACATAAAAAGTAATAGACTCACCGACTTTGAGTACCTTGCCGGGATCAACAGATTGTTTGATGATGTATCCTGCGGGATATTCTTCATTGATAACTATCTCTTGCTTTACTTCTATCTCATTTTCTTTAAATACAGAATTCACTGCAGCAGCCGACATTCCTACATAATTTTCTACTTTATATTCTACAATGTCATATTTTTTCAAGCTATCCTTTGCATATGTGAACATTGATATAACGAAGAAAGCCACAAGAATCGATGCTATCACAGCAAACAGATATGTAACCGTTTGTAAAATCACATCTTTTACCATGGCATCTTTTTCTTCTTTTATGCCATAATCATTGATTACTGTCTCGCCTTCTTCTGTCAAAATCGGTTCATCATCTGCAATTTCTTCAGACAACATCTCAGTTTCGGCATAACTCGAAAGGAATGACAAGTAAGGATTTTTCATTACTTTCAAGAGCTGTTCGTACATTTCTCCTGCCGACTGAAATCTCATATTAGTTTCTTTTTTGGTTGCAAGCACTATAAGATCACTTACTCCGTACGGAATCCTGGGATCAACCTCACTTGGCGGCTTTATCTTACCGTCAATATGTTGCATTGCTATAGATACATGAGAATCTCCGTCATACGGCACACTTCCCGTTGCCATTTCGTACATTGTTATACCTATAGAATATATGTCCGAACGCTCGTCAACATAACCTCCGCGTATTTGCTCGGGAGAAAGATAATGAACCGAACCCGCACTGTCGTTTGCTGCTGATTTTGTTGCAGATGAAACGGCTCTTGCTATACCAAAGTCCGTTAATTTAACTTCTCCTTCTGCTGTAATCATAACATTAAGAGGTTTAATATCTCTGTGAATGATATTATTTTTGTGTGCATGGTCTACTGCCGATAAAATCTGCGCCGATATTTTTAAAGTATTTCTCCAAGGCAATTTTTTCTTGGCTTTTATAAGCTCATCCAATGTCAAGCCGTCAATATACTCTCTTACAATATAATGTATATCTTCATCATTTCCCATATCATAAATAGCCACAATATTGGGATGTGAAAGTTTTTGTGCCGCTGCTGCTTCATTTTTGAATCTTTTTATAAATTCATCATCATAACAAAATTCTTTTTTTAATATTTTTAAAGCAACAATATTTTGAGTTTGCAAATCCACGCCTCTATAGACAAAAGCCATACCGCCCTCGCCTATTTTTTCATGTATTTCATATCTCTCGTTTAGAATATATCCTTGTGTTAATTCTTCCATTTTATGATTACCTCTCAAAAACCACAGCTATTACGGAAATGTTATCCAATCCTCCTGCTGTATTTGCTGAATCGACAAGTCTTTGACATATTATCGTCGGATCGCTTTCTTGACTTGCGATATCCAAAATCATTTCATCATCAATCATTTTATCCAAACCGTCAGAGCACAGGAGTAAAATATCTCCTTCTTTATACTCCAACTCAAAAATATCAGGTTCATAATAAAACTCTATGCCGAGTGCTTTTGTAATTTCATTTCTCCTGGGGTGAATTTTTGCTTCTTCTTCTTTAATTGTGCCTGCTTTAAGAAGTTGCTCTACATATGAATGATCCTCAGTCACTTGATTAATCTTACCGTCGGAAATAATATATGCTCTGCTGTCACCCAAATTGCCTATAACAATTTTATTATCTGACACAACAGCAGTAACTGCTGTTGTTCCCATTCCTGTTCTTGATGGGTCAGCAGCAGCCTTATAAAGTATTATATCATTGGCTCTGCGACAAACTCCTTTTATAAAATCCGCTGCTTGCTCAATTTTTTCTATTCCTGTAATACTTTTGGCTTGATTAACAAATGTCTCTACAGCAATTTCGCTCGCAACCTCGCCCGCATTGTGACCTCCCATACCGTCCGCAACAATAAAAAAGCTCAACCCTGTATCAGCTGTGTAATATCCACAACTGTCCTGGTTGATCTTTCTTTCTTGTCCCTTGTCACTTAATGCATAAAATTTCATCAATGTCGCCTCCGACAAATCTTTTGCTTCAGTTACTTTCTGCGGATCTTCTGAGCTGTCCGCAAGCGGCTTCAATATCCTGCCCCAACGTACGTCTTACAGTAGCATTAACGCCGCCTTTTTCGAGCATTTCTTTGAAAGTCATTATATTTTTCTTTGAAGCCTTCTCATATCCCGTACCTTCTACTTTATTTACCGGTATAAGATTTACATGACAAAGCTTACCTCTTAATAACGATATGAGCTGCGCCGCATGCTCCTTGGTATCGTTAACTCCCTCTATGAGTGCATATTCGTAGGTTATTCTCCTACCTGTACTCAGAGTATAAATATTACACGCATCAAGCAATTTGTCAAGCGGATATTTCCTGTTAACCGGCATCATTTCCGACCTTTGTGCATCAAAAGGAGAGTGAAGTGATATAGAAAGTGTAATAGGAAGCTTTTCTTCAGCAAGCTCCAAAACCTTTTCTGCCAAACCGCAAGTAGAAAGCGAAATATTTCTGTAGCTTATACCCAAACCGTTTTCGTCTTGTGCTTTTCTCAAAAAATCAAGAACATTATCATAATTATCCAGCGGCTCTCCGATGCCCATCAACACCACATGTCCAATACGAATATTCATATCTGAATTCATAGAAACTATCTGACCGAGAATCTCACCTGCAGTAAGATTTCTGACAAAACCGGCTTTTGTCGAAGCACAAAAAGTACATCCCATTTTGCATCCGACTTGCGTAGACACACACGCCGAAAAGCCATACTTATATTTCATAAGTACACTTTCAACAAGATTGCCGTCCCCCAAGCCAAAAAGATACTTCACGGTATCATCTTCTTTTGAGCACAGCTTTGCTTTAACAGCCAACTTACCTGAGCGATACTTTTCACTCAATGCCTTACGGAAATTCTCCGGCAAGTTTGTCATTTCGCTAAAATCCGCACCTTTGTAGAGCCATTCCCACACTTGCTTTGCACGAAATTTCGGCTGACCCATGGCTTTTATCGCTTCTTCTAATTTTTCTTTATTTAAATCAAGTAAGTTTTGTAATTTTGTGTCCATTGACATAATCTCCGGCTTTCATTCTTTTTCCCGACGGTCCTTGTATCTCTGTTATCTGTAAAACTCCGTCTCCCGTTACTACAAATATTCCCTCTGAAGAGGATTCTATAACATCTCCCGGCTCTGCACTTCCCGGTTTCTTTTTATCTGTACACAATGTACTCCAAATTTTAACTCTTTCGCCATTCTCGTCGAAAGCATGACTTACAGGGAAAGGATTTGTACCTCTGACGAGATTGTGGATTTCAAGCGATGTACGCGACCAGTCTATTTTGCCGGTTTCTCTGCTTACCATGGGCGAATATGTGGCTTCCTCATGATTTTGCGGTGTTCTTTTTAATGTTCCCGCCTCTAATTGCTCTAAAGTTTTTTCTAATGTGACAGCTCCCATTACAGAAAGTTTATCGTGAAGCTCCCCCATTGTCATATTTTCTGAAATATCACATTTGTCTGCGAGCAAAATATCTCCCGTATCCATGCCGACATCTGTCATCATTGTCGTTATACCGGATTCTTTTTCTCCGTTTATAACTGCATGCCACAATGGCGCTGCGCCTCTGTATTTAGGTAAAAGACTTGCATGTACATTTATACAACCAAAAGTCGGGATAGAAAGTACAGCTTCCGTAAGTATTTTGCCATATGCGACAGTAATTAACAAATCAGGTTTATATGATAATAATTCTTCATAAAATTCCTGTGTTTTTACATTTGTAGGTTGCAAAACAGGAATCCCCGCTTTTTCGGCAACCTCTTTTACGGGCGGCGGTGTTAATTGAAGCTTCCTGCCTTTTGGCATGTCAGGCTTTGTCACAACACAAACGACTTCATATTTATTCGGTTTTGTTAACAGCATTTCAAGGCAAGGCACCGCAAACTCCGGTGTTCCCATAAAAACTAAGCGCATACTTTTCACATCTCCAAACCTTTATATTATTCTTCACTCGGCGGTATCTGCTCGTATACAAATGCCTTATCTTTATACAAAATACCTGACAAGTGGTCTATTTCGTGGCACATTACGATTGCTAAAAAGCCCTCTGCTTCTATTGTATATTCTTTTCCGTCCGGAAATGTCGCTTCTACAACGACTTTTTCCGGTCTTTTTACATTACCTCTGTATCCGGGCAAGCTCAAGCAACCTTCGCAACTTTCTTGCTCCCCCTCCATTTTAACAATTTTGGGATTTATAAGTGCAAACTCGCCGCCTTCTCTATCGTCAATAACTACGATTTGCTTTACAATACCAATCTGCGGAGCCGCCAAACCAACGCCATCTGCTTCATACATCGTTTCAAACATGTCATCGATCAAACGAAGCACTCCGTCTGTTATTTCCTTAACAGGTTTGCACTTCACGCGCAAAACCTCGTCGCCCTCTTTTCTGATATTTCTTATAGCCATTATTTTACCTCCTGACAGAAACGCTTTTCAGCGTCCTTGAAAACTTATTTTACCCTTTATCTTTACTTTTTGCAAAAGAGCGATAATTTCCGCTCTGTTTTGCCCCTTGATTGTAACAATCCATCTGTATTTATTATTAACTTTCGGTATATCTGCTCTCGCAGGCCCCAAAACCTCTGTTTCTTCTTTAATTTTTGCTAAATTCGCACAAAAAGAAGCTGCCTCTTTATATGTTTTCTTGTCATCCTCTCCGGCAAATCGCACTGTACACATTGCGGAAAACGGCGGATATTTCAAGTTCTCGCGTATAATTATTTCATTTCTGTAAAACTCTTCATAGTCATGATTGCGTGCTGCCGTCAGCGAATAATCGTCTATGCAATACGCTTGTATTATAACCTTTCCCGGCACACTTCCTCTGCCTGCTCTGCCTGCCATTTGTGTAAATAATTGGAAGGCTCTTTCTTGCGCTCTGTAATCCGGCATATTAATCAGGCTATCGGCGGATAATATACTTACGAGTGTAACATTCGGAAAGTCATGCCCCTTTGCTATCATTTGAGTGCCCACAAGAAATTGCGCCTTACCCGACGAAAATTCAGCAAGCAACTTCTCATGACCGTCTTTGACTGAAGTCGTGTCAGTATCCATCCTGACTATACCTGCATTCGGAAACAATTCTGATAACTCATCAACAACTCTTTGCGTGCCAATGCCTCTTTTTTCAAACTTTCCACCTGAACATAAAGGGCAAATTTCAGGCTTCGGAAATGTCCTGCCGCAATGATGACATATCAACCTGTTACCTTTTTCGTGATATGTCATAGGCATATTGCATCTGCTGCATTTCATCGTCCTACCGCAACTTTGGCAAACAAGCTGTCTTGCAAAACCTCTCCTATGTACAAAAAGCATAGTCTGTTTACCGTTTTCATAATTTTTTCTGAGCTCTGATATCAAATGTGAGCTGAATATTTTGTTGCGTTCTACATTACCGTTTGTTCTTTCTTCTATCATGTCAACAAATTCGACTTGCGGGAGAGGTGCTTTGTTTGCTCTTTGTTTTAATAGAATATAGTGTATTTCTTTTTGATTTGCTCTGTAGTATGTCTCAACTCTCGGTGTTGCCGAGCCGTAAATAACCGTCGCTCCTTTAATTTTTGCTATTTCTTCTGCGACTTCTGCCGCATGGTATACCGGCGCTGAATCCTCAGACTTATATGAACTTTCGTGTTCTTCATCCAAAATAATAAGTCTTAGATTTTCAAAAGGTGCAAAAATTGCAGATCTTGCGCCTATGGCAATCGAGACTTCTGAATTTTTAATTCTGTTCCAATGGATATTGCGTTCTTTGTCACTCAATCGACTGTGAAGTACAGCGACATTATTTCCGAACCTGTTTTTAAAGTGAGCTGTCATTTGCGGCGTAAGAGAAATTTCAGGCACAAGCAAAAGTGCAGAACCGCCGTCCTCAACGCATTTGGAGATAAGTTGCATGTAAATTTCTGTCTTACCGCTGCCTGTAACTCCGTGAAGAAGACATTCTGAGAATTCTTTTTTCTCAATCAGTGACCATAAAAAATCAAATGCTTTTTGCTGTTCTTCATTGAGCGTATGTTTGTCATATGTGTTAAAAGCGCTTGCTTTTTTATTATCATCAAGAAGATGCGTTTCATTATCGTCAATACCGATATTCTTCTCTATAACTATATAACCGCGTTTAACAAGTGTATTAAACACAGCGGGAGTACAGCCGATTTCTTTTGCCAAATCAGAAACTCTGCGTTGTCCGTTTTTTAAATTTTCAAGAATCCTTAAATGGACAATATTTTTAATTTCTCCCGAAGATGCAAGTTCGTCTGCTTTTTCTTGACTAATGCTCAACTTGGCATAGTTAACCATTCTGCCTTTAGGTGCCTCGGGAGGTATCATACATCTCACGCAAGCACTCACAGAGCACAAATACATCTCGCTCATTTTTCTTGCCAAAAGCATTTCTTGCTCTGTCAAGGGAGGGCGCACATTGCTAAGTCCTAAAATTTCTTTGCACTTTATGCCCGGCTCTGTTTTTTTATCCAAAGTCCATACAACTGCCGTTTGCGGTTGCTTTCTAAAGCCAAAGGGAACATTGACAAAACTACCCCGTACAATCTCACCGCTTTCAACAAGGGTGTCATCTACGAGGTAGGTATATTCTATGTCAAATGTCTCATTGCTTTGCAATAAATGGACTCCGACTTGCTTCATGTATCTTTATTATACGTATTTTTGAATAAAATCAGGAATATTGTTCTCATCGCCATTTATGCTGATGTAGAAACGAACATTGTTTTTCTCCGAAATCTTCTCAAGTCCTTCAAAGAACTCCTTCAAAGACTCGGGTGTCTGTTTAATAATATATGTCAAACCGTCAATAAAGATAGTCTCTATATCATAATTTTGAGATGCTACGCCACAAATAAATGCAAGGAAAGGCTCTGCTCCGTATACAGGATACTCTGTAACGTTTACAAAACGGATTTTATGTGACAATTTAACGCTCAACTCACTGCTATCATCAATATAAACAACGTTACCGTTGCTGCCGTTTACGATAGTATTGGCATTGTCAATCATTTGTTTTGTTTTACCCATACCTTTTTTGCCGTAAAATACTTTTATCATATTTATCGCCTCCGTTAATTTTATGCTTATACTATACTATACATTGATTGAAATTTCAAGATAATTTTATATATTTTGTTTACAACTTGTTCATTCTTTCTCTTCGTAATCCTCGCTGCCATCATGTTTTGAGGATGGGAAGAAGTGCTTTTTATGAAGAATTTTTATATCTTCTACCTTGTAAACAAGAAGCTCTGTTTCTGTCTCTTTGTCAAGTTTTACTTTAACTGTTTCTCTGAGCAAATTAACATCTGTTATAACTCCTTGTCCCTCCGGAATTTCTACTATAGAGCCTACTCCGGGCAATCTGTGTATCGCATCTTCATATGCTTCTTGTTCATACTTCAAGCAACACATAAGTCTGCCGCATGTGCCGGAAATTTTCGTAGGACTTAAAGACAAGCTTTGTTCTTTTGCCATTTTTATGGAAACAGGCTGAAACTCACCGGTTGCCGAAGCACAGCAAATTACTCTGCCGCAAATACCCAAACCGCCTACTGCCTTAGCTTGATCTCTTACGCCTACTTGGCGAAGCTCTATTCTTGTTTTAAATACCGATGCCAAATCTTTAACAAGCTCTCTGAAGTCTATTCTGGTGTCTGCAACAAAATAAAAGAGCACTTTATTACCGTCAAAAGTATATTCTACATCTATTAATTTCATTTGAAGCTCATGCTTTGCAATTTTTTCATTACAAATATCAAAAGCTGCTTTTTCTTTTTCAATATTGCTGTTATGAATTGACACGTCTTCTTCTGTCGCAATTCTGATAACGTCTTTAAGAGGCAATATTGCTTCATCTTCTTCTATCTCTCTTATTTCTGAAACTGCTTGTGCAAATTCTATTCCTCTGGCAGTCTCTACTATTACATTCATTCCTTTTTGAATGTCTAAATCATTAGGATTGAAATAGTACATTTTACCTGTATTTTTAAAACGTACTCCTACTACTTTAATCATGAATAACCTCCTGTATGCGAATTGCCAATGAATCCGCCATCAGTTTATAATTTACATTTTGTCCCGCCATGCGCCACGACTTACCTACCAATTCAATACATTTCATTGCTTTATGATATCCTATCACATCATATAACGAACGTATACCTTGGGCTTGTCCTGCATTTTGGAGCGTTGCAGCTTTGCCATACCCTGCCAAAACTGCTATATCTCTCAAAACAGAATATAGCGTAAAAAAGAAAAGTTCCTTTTTCTCGGCATATTCTGCCATTAAATTTTCAAAATCACAAAGTGCTTTGCCTCCGCCGCTTTGAAGCGATTGCAATGCTAAAATAATCTTTCGGCATATTTCCTCGTGTTCTTGCGAGCTTGCCATTGAAAGAGCTCTGCCTATTATGCCGTCTGAATACTCACACAGCAAAGTGCTGTCAATTTCTTGCATCGGCTTTTCTCTGCGAAAAGCTTCTAATATTTCACTGTCCGTATACCTTTTAAAATCAATTCTTACCGACCTTGATTTTACGGTATCTAAAATCTGTGAATTATTTGACGATATTAATATAAGAACTATATATTGCGGCGGTTCCTCCAAAGTTTTCAATAAGGCATTTTGTGCTTGCACTGTCATCTTCTCTGCATTTTCAAATATAATGACTTTATACTTGCCGAATTGCGGTGCAGTAGAAATTTCATCTTGAACAAGTCGCACATCTTCTACTCCGATTGTGGCTTTGCCTTCTTGCCTTCTTATATTTATTATATCCAGATTTGTGTCGCTTTTATTTAAAACGCACGCTTCACACAAGCCGCAAATTTCCGTACCGTCTTTATTGCACGTCAACACTTCGGCAAAGCATTTTGCCATAGTCTTGCGCCCTATGCCTTCAGGGCCGCAAAACATATAAGCATGTCCGACTCTGCCTGTTTGTATACTTTCAATCAAGAGATTTTTGACGTTCTCTTGACCAATTAAGTCTTTAAATGTCATAAATTAAAATTTTTCAAAACGGTCTACATTAATAACGAACACTGTCGCACCGCCCACAGTTACTTCTATAGGATATGACATATACCCCATCGCACCTGCGGAAGTCATAGCGGTATTTACCGTTTCCTTTCTTGCTTTAGATTTTGATTCTATTATAGATAATACTTTATCCACACCATCTTCATCAACACCTACCATAAGCGTTGTATTGCCGGCTTTTAAAAATCCTCCCGACGAGCACATACGAGTAACCCTGAAACCTTGGTTGTTAAGTTCTTTCACTACCTTCGTTGCATCGTCATCATGCACTATGGCGATGATAAGTTTCATAGAAATCCCTCCTGTTTATTTGGTCTGTTTTAAAACAGTATAACGAATTTTCAAAAAATAATCAATAAAAGAATCTTTCTTCTATGACATTCTCTCCTCCCGAGCAAAATTCAAGAGCCTTCATACTGTCTTCCAATTGAGTTACTGTTTTGCACCCTATTATCGGAAAGGTCGGAAACGGTGCGTATGTAAGCATCGCAAGTGCTGCTTGCATTTCCGACAAACCGTACTTTTGGCAAATCGGCTTTAATTTCTCATATGTTTCTATATTCTTTTTATTAAAATATCTGTCACCGGCTTTGCCCTGAGGTTTTATATATTCTCCGTTTTCTTTTTTCAGCTTGGCAAAGAAACCTTTTGCTTGTGACGAAAACGCAAAAACGGCCATGTCATTTTGCTTATAAAAGTCATATTCGGGCGGGTCCATCTCTACGAGTGTATCGTCTTCGCGTGTATTTTTCTCTGTAATTGCCAAACTCCACCTGATTTGTGAGGCGAGCGGAGCGGTCTTTCCGTACGAAACAGCTGCTTGGCATGCTTCGGAAATACGTGCGGCTGTCCAGTTTGACACTCCGTAACTTTTTATTTTGCCGGATTTTACAAATTCATCCATCCAACAAACAATTTCGTCTGCAGGTATGTTCAAATTATCTCTATGCAGCCAATACAAGTCTATACTGTCTATTTGAAGGCATTCGAGGCTTTCTTCTAAATCTTGCTTTACTTCTTTGTATGAAAGTCTTGATGCGTGCATATCTCCGACAACGGGGAAGCCGCCTTTTGTTGCGATATATAAATCTTTACCTAAATCTTTGACTTTACCGCTTTTTTTGAGCCATCTGCCGATGACCTTTTCGCTCATATGTTTTTCTCCGGGTAAATAGTCAGAATATACGTGAGCCGTATCTATCAAATTACCGCCTTTGGCACAAAAGGTGTCCATTAAGCTGTATGCAATGTCTTCTGAAATAGTTTTGCCGTAATAATCTGTCCCTAAAACTAACGGGCACGCATCTATGTGCGTGCCTTTAATTTTCTTATAATTCATAATTACATTCCCAGCTTAAGTGCGCCGATTTCTCTGATTTCAAGCTCGATTTCTTTTTCGATACGTTTCATGTCTTGACGAATGTCTTCTACAGTTTCTTCGAGCTTCACATCGCGTATTTTTTCTCTGCGATTATTACGAAATGCATTTTGAGGCTTATCATGGCGTTCTGCTTTATCAAAACGCTCTGTTTTATCGAATTTTTTAGCAACGGCAGGCTTTTCTTGTGTGGGCGCCTGAGTCTGCGGTACAACCTCTTTATTTTCTTTAACTTCTTTAATATCTTTATTTTCTTTGTTATCTTTGTTATCACGATTGTCGCGAGGTTTGTTGTAGTGTGGCTTATTATACCCGTACCTTTTGTATCTCGGCTTATTACCGTTGTTCACATTATTGTGATTGTTTTTAGCGCCGTTTGCTTGTGGTGCACCATTCTCTTGTGCCATAAAACGCATCCTTTCTTAGTTAAACTTTGTCTTTACAATTGCAATAACTTCTGATGTCGCACTATCCGTAAATGCTGCATATTCATCATTAAATTGCACTGTATACTCTCCCGAATCAGCCTTCATATTGTAATAGGCGTTAAGCGCTACATCTTTAAAACTTTGCGCCAAGTCATCTGTCTTATAAAAAAGACTGTCTCTGTAGAGTTGTTCTGACGATTGATACAACACGGGTTCGTCTAAATCCGGATTGTATCTTTCGATCATTTCCGGCAGTACCGTGCATGTTATCAAACAACAAGGTTTCCTGTATCTACCCAATTTGTATTGGTCTGCGGGAATTATACTTTTATTGTATAAATCTCCGGTTTCTCCCAACAGAGAGTTGTCTGCTATATACGCACGTCCCTCCGGCACGGTAATTTTTACCATAACATCATCGGGATTCATGCCCTTACCGTCTCGCGGATGAAGATATGCTTCAAAGCATCTAACTTCACACCCGTTAATCTCTATTGTCTTTGTCAATCTGCTGTTTAATTTCAAACCGCATTCGATTATTTCTTCTGCTTCTTGAGCAAGAATAAAACAATAAACTTTCACTTGCACTTCTCCGTTTCGGAATATCTATTCATACTTTTGCATTATATATTCTTTTTTTCAAAAAAGCAACTCAAACAAGCCTCCGACGGTGCCAAGTTATTATTATAATTGACAGTGTTTCTTATTTGATGTAAAATGCCGATGTACAATTGGATTGGAGGTGCTTTCAGATGGCATATATTATTAGTGATGAATGTATCGGTTGCGGTGCTTGTGCAGGTGCTTGTCCTGTAGAAGCTATCAGCGAAGGCGATGGCAAATATGTTATTGATGCAGATGCTTGCATCGAGTGTGGAGCTTGCGCAGACGCTTGTCCTGTTGACGCTCCTAAGGCAGAATAATTTACTCTGCAAACCTTATACTCAAACAAAAAAGGGGCTGTTCTTTACAGCCCCTTTTGCGTATGAAAAGTTATTCTCTGTAATTTTCTGTGATTTTTTTGAATTTTAGCTGAAATTTTTAAGGGAGAAACAGAATTTTCTGTGTTTTTTTCAAAAATCAACTGAAAATTCAGGCTTTGTATGCTTTAAAAGTCTTTCGACAAACTCTCAAGCAAAGATTTTCTGTTGTTTTTTTGAATTTTAACTGAAAATTTTAAAGGAGAAACAGAATTTTCTGTGTTTTTTAAAAAATTCAACAGAAAATTTGATGGTGAATACGGGAAAAGGGCAAGTACAATGGATTGTGAACAAATTGATGACCTCTATTTAGATGGTTTAAAGATAATACAAAAAAAAGGATGTTTTCGCTACGGCACAGATGCCGTGGTGCTGTCTGATTTTGCCAAAAAATTCATAAAAAAAGGTTCTACTGTTCTCGATGTCGGTACAGGTACCGGTATTATCCCCATTTTGCTCAGTGCTAAAACACAAGCTAATAAACTCATCGGCCTTGAAATTCAAGAAGAAATGGCAGAACTTGCTACACGTTCCGTCAAAATGAACGAAGAAAACGGCGTACTTGAAAAAGATCGAATCACAATAATTAACGGCGACATCACAAAGGCAGATGAAATTTTTACCGGTCGCAGTATAGATACAATTGTTACAAATCCACCTTATAAGAGAAAAGGTGCAGGTATTCTTAACGACAGCAGTCGTCTTAATATTGCAAGGCATGAAATTTCTTGTACTCTTGCTGATATTATAAAAAAATCAGCCTATCTTTTAAAAAACGGCGGCGAATTTTTGATGATTAATCATACAGAGAGGCTTGCCGACGCCATTGAAGAAATGCGCAAAAATAAAATTGAACCCAAAGAACTTCAGTTTGTATATTCTGATATAAACGCTAAACCAATACTTTTTTTGGTACGCGGAGTATTGTTCGGAGGCAAAAATCTTGTTATTGAAAAAGGAATTGAGGTTAAATAAATGCTTTACGTTGTTGCTACACCAATCGGAAATCTCGGTGATATTTCCCAAAGAGCTTTGGACATTTTAGAAAATTGTGATGTTGTTGCTGCAGAAGACACTCGTCACACTCAAAAATTGTTATCTCATTTTAATATAAAAAAACCACTCATTTCTTATTATGAGCATAATAAAGTTTCTCGCGGACCTCTCCTTTTAGAAAAATTACGCAGCGGCGAAAACATTGCGCTTGTTTCTGATGCAGGTACACCCGGTATTTCCGACCCCGGAGCCGATTTGATAAAAGCCGCAACTGATGAAGGACTTGAAGTCACAATGATACCCGGCCCGGTTGCAGGTATTATGGCGCTTGTTTTGTCTGGACTTCCCACGGATAAATTTGTTTTCGAGGGTTTTATTGGCACAGACAACAAAAAGCGCAATGAATTTGCAGAAATGATTGCTGCGGAAATGCGCACGGTTATTATTTACGAAGCGCCTCACAGATTATTAAAAACGCTGGAATTTCTGGAAGAATTTATACAAGACAGACGAGTTGCCATTTGTCGAGAGCTGACGAAAACACATGAAGAAGTTCTCCGCGGCACAATAAAAGAGCACATTGCGCATTTTACAGAAAACGAACCGCGAGGCGAGTTTGTTTTGGTTATTGAAGGAGCTAAAGAAAAATCAAGCCGAGGCCTCACAGAAGAGGCGACGGCTGAGGATGTTTTCAACAAATTTAACGAACTTTCTGAAAAATATATATCAGAGGGCGTTCGCCGCAAAAAGAATGATATTATAAAAGAAGTTGCTGTATTTTTTAATATACCTAAAAATCAAGCGTACGATATGTACGAGCAAATCAATCAGCAAACTCAGGACGACCTGTAAGGTGTCCTATATCTTCCATTTCGCAAAAGTCCAATTGCCTCATAGCTTCAAAAGCAACTACCGCAACAGCATTGCTGAGATTAAGTGAACGGAAATCCGGTCGCATAGGTATGCGTATACATTCATCGTAGTGTTCTGCCAATAAATTTTCAGGAAGTCCCCTGCTTTCTTTACCGAAAACAAGAAAATCTCCATCTTTATACTCTACTTGAGTATGTCTGCGCGCACCCTTTGTTGTGCAATAGTAAAAATTATGGTCTTGACCGTATTTTTCCAATAATTGTTTAAAATTGTCATAATATGTAATATCTACCATATGCCAATAATCAAGTCCCGCTCTTTTTAAATGCTTGTCTGTAACCTCAAAACCGAGAGGTCTCACAAGATGAAGATGCGCCCCGATGCCTCCGCAAGTACGCACTATATTTCCTGTGTTTTGCGGTATTTCAGGCTCTACCAAAACTATGTTTATTCCTTTAAAGTTATTATTTTCCATTTAATAATTACCCTCTTTATTTATTTTTATTTCTTATAACAATTTTATTTAGCCACGGCTTTTTGATTTTAACCGCTTTAAACAAGCAAACTTCTTGACAGCAATAACAGCGTATACATCCGTTCAAATCAACCTTTGCATATTTGTGTTTGCCGTCATCTTCAATTTTAATGACTTTTGCCGGACAGCAATTCACACATTCATTACATGCACGACATTTCTTTTTGTTAAAAACAGGTCGCGGTCTCATAGAAGCCGACATAAGTTTGCCCAGTATTCCGTCAGAAAAATGAAGTCTGGTCAAATCATCATTGTATTTCACAATGAAATCATCAACAACAGTAAGTTTCCCTGACTCTACCCCATCTCCAACAATCTCGATTTTATCAATTTGGTTTTGTACAAGGCCTCTTTCTACAGCTCGTTTCAGCACCGGCACTCTCATACAATCAGCCTTTATTATGGCTGTTGCTACAACATCAAGCTCAAAAGCATCGGGACCTGCCAAAATTTTCTTTAATTGATATGGTTCGCCTGCCGTCGGCCCATCTTTATGCATTCCCTCAATGGCATCAATAATGTTAAAAACAGGTGCATTTGCCAAAAAAATATCTATTATGCAATCAGCAAATTCATTATAATCGGACAATTGGAAGTGATATTGAGTCTTTTCAAGACCTGCAATAGAGCCGAACAAATTCTTAACAGCTCCCGTATAAACCATCATGCCGTGTGTTTTTAATTTTGCAACATTAATAATCTTGTCAGCTTTTGCCAAAGGAGTCAATATTTTCAATTTTTTCAAATATTTACCATTTGGATTTTCAACTTCAGTTACCGTTGTATCAAAATTTAGTCTCGCACCTGATTCAAGAGCCGCTTGCTCCATGCCTGTAATTTTATATAAGGATTTCAAAAGTCCCGTCTCATAAAATCCGCTCGGACTCTCCGCAATAACAACATCTGCTCCTGCTTCTTTTAACAATTTGCATACCGCCCATACGACGGAAGGGTGTGTTGTAGCCGCACATTTCGGCGTTTTTTTGCAAACAAGATTGGGCTTAACTGCAACAGTAAGCCCCGATACATCTTCAAGTATTTTATATTGTTCAAAAATCACCCGTATATTCTCTAAAACGGATTCTTTATCATACGTTTCACAATTTTTAACGCAAACCATAATACCCGTCTGCCAATCTTCTTAAAGCTACGCCCCTGTGACTGATACTGTTTTTCTCTTCAGCTGTAAGCTCTGCAACACATTTGCCGTATTCAGGCAAAAACAATACAGGATCGTATCCAAAACCATTACTTCCATGTCTTTCTCTTGCAATCACACCGGGCATTTCTCCCTCTGCGGTTAACAAGATAAAATCATCTTTCATTTTGGGTTTGAGCAATATACCTGCTACTGCACAAACAAAGGCTGCTTTTCTGTTTTCGTCAGGTATTTCTGACATATTTGCAAGTAACTTATCAACATTTTGACTGTCAGTAGCGTTTTCGCCATTTTCCGAAGCATATCTTGCAGAAAATACACCCGGCGCACCATCCAAAGCCGATACACACAAACCCGAGTCGTCCGCCACAATCAATATGTCCTTTTCTTGATTTTTTTTGAGGTTTTCACCTAAAAACTCATACAAAGAGCTTGCCTTTATATACGCATTTGCCGCAAAAGTTTTGCCGGTCTCCTCTGGGTCACCGTACACAGCACTTTCACCGCCAAAAATCTTCACAGCATCGGTCAATGACATTACCTCAGTATCTGCACTTGCTGCCTGAGAAAAAATCTCTTTGAATTCTACTAATTTATGTTTGTTATTGGTTGCCGCTATAATTAAAAGCTTGCTCATATCAATACCTCGCAAAATCAAGTTCCGATAACCTTACCTATAACATCATTTACAGGTACACAACCAAGCTGTCTGCTATCCGCACTGTGATTTCTGTTATCTCCCATAACAAAAATCATATCATCAGGCACCGTCACACCTTTTTTTAAAAAGTCGTTTACATTGCCGTAATAAGGTGCTTCTGCATTATTAACATACGGCTCATCAAGACGCTTGCCATTCACATACACTCCGTCTTCTTTAATTTGAACCGTATCTCCCGCAACAGCTATAACTCTTTTAATGTAATAAGTTGTAGGTTGCTCTGTACCAAAAAGTTTGTAAGAAATAGCATTGTATTTAAGAGCCTCTTTAACGTCGGTAATAAAGTTTCTCTCTTTAAAAGAAGAGTCAAAAATTACAATTTCATTTCTCTCAATGTCACCGAAAATATATGGCAAACGAGTCAAATAAACAACATCGTTGTTATGATATGTCTGCTCCATAGACTGTCCCGATACTCTGCTTATTCTAAAAATATACGTATTTATGAGTATTGCAATAACAATTGCTACAACAATAGTAAGTGTCCAGCTCACGATTTCCCTCACGATTTTATTTTTGATTAGGTATTCTTTCTCCGGTTTTTCTGCTTCGGAAACTTCGATGTTCAGCTCTTCGATAGCATCCTCGTCAGCTTCTGAAGTAACTTCTTCGTTAACTTCTTCGTCAACTTCCATTTCAGTTTCTTCTTTCACTTCTTCATTCTCGAAAGAATCATCATATGTTGATTCTGCTGTTTCTTCAACAACATCATCTTTGATTTCTAAATTTTCATTATCCATCGCACATCATCCTCCATATAAAGATCTAATGCAGCCGCAATATTTCTGTCTGTAAAGACCGAGTTCCCGTGCTTGTTGCTGTCCTTGACGGAAACCTTCTCTGAAATCCCTATACAAAAACTTCACTCCGTACTTCTTGCCTGTTTCTTCGAATATTTCCTTCATTAAGTCATGATTCTGATAAGGACTTACAAACAATGTGCTTGTATAGTATTCAAAACCAAGCTCTGCGGCTTTCTTTGCAGACATATCTGCTCTTACAGTATAGCACATACTGCATCGTTCTGCACAAGAACTTTCGAACATCTTCCATTTTTGTATATTATAACACTCCTCAGTAATCAGAGAAATTCCTTTTGCTTTGCAAGCCTCTGCAGTAGAACCCTTTCTACGCATAAATTCCTCATAAGGATGTATATTCGGATTTGCATAATACCCTGTTATGTTTTCATTGAAATTATTTTTTAAATCATCTATGCAATACAAACTGCAAGGTCCGCAGCAAATATGCAATAAAATACCACCCGACATAGCTAAATCCTTTCTGCAAATCTGCACGAAAAAGCATGACATACGGCAATCGCCGCCGCGTCAGCGGCATCATCGGGTTTAATTATTTTCTCCATATGAAATATGGTTTTAATCATTTGCTGTACTTGATTTTTGTCTGCTCTGCCATATCCTGCCACTGCTTGTTTTACTTGAAGCGGTGTGTATTCATATACAGGAATGCCGTTTTTAACGGCCGCCATAACAGCTACCCCTCTACCTTGTGCTGCCGCAATAGCTGTTTTTGCATTATTATTAAAAAACAGTTCTTCTATTGCAAACGCATCCGGCTTATATTTTTGCATAATTTCATTCAGCTTCTCATCAATTTGTAAAAGTCGCCACGTAAAAAGCTCTCCTGCTTTCGTGTTAACCGCTCCGACATCAAGAAGCTTCAATTTGTTATTTTCGTATTCAACTATGCTGTATCCCGTTATCGCAAAGCCGGGGTCAACACCCATAATAATCATATTTCACCGCCGAAATCTCATTCAATGTTATCAAAAAGTGTAGGACGTGCGTCCGAATTTCCGTTGCTGTTATCGGCACAACAACAGTTAAGCAAATGAGAAAGCCCCAAATGATTGTAAGCCAAAGGCATTGCAATTCTGCCTCTGGGCGTTTTGCTTATAAAGCCGAGTTGTATAAGATACGGCTCGTAAACATCCTCTATTGTTGTGTGTTCTTCGCCTGTCGCCGCAGCCAAAGTATCAAGTCCTACAGGGCCGCCCGCAAATTTTACAATTATGGTTGTGAGAAGATTCCTGTCAACATTATCAAGTCCGAGCTTATCAACTTCCAATGCATCGAGCGCAATTTTGGCAATTTCTCCTGTTATTCTGCCGTCACCTTTAACTTGTGCAAAGTCTCTGACTCTTTTCAAAAGTCTGTTTGCTATTCTCGGTGTACCTCTTGAGCGCAAAGCTATCTCAAGCGCACCTTTTTCGTCTATCTCAGCTTGCAAAATGTTTGCGGAACGCTTTACTATTCTGCTAAGCTCCTCGGGTGTGTACATTTCCAGTCTGCTTATTACTCCAAAACGGTCACGAAGCGGTGCCGTGAGAAGTCCCGCTCTTGTTGTTGCTCCCACCAAAGTGAATTTGGGCAAATCAAGTCTGAGCGAACGTGCGGCCGGGCCTTTTCCCATAATGATATCGAATGCAAAATCTTCCATTGCAGGATAAAGTATTTCTTCTACCGCTCTGTTGAGTCTGTGAATCTCGTCTATAAACAAAACATCGTTGTCGTTTAAATTTGTGAGCAAACCTGCCAAATCTGCGGCCTTTTCTATCGCCGGACCTGTCGTAATTCTCAAGTTTACGCCCATTTCCGAAGCAATAATTCCTGCCAAAGTCGTTTTGCCCAATCCAGGAGGGCCGTACAAAAGCACGTGATCAAGCTGTTCGCCGCGTCGCTTTGCTGCTTCAATAAAAACAGAAAGATTGCTGCGAACTTTTTCTTGCCCTATATATTCATCAAATTTTTTCGGTCTTAAGGAGACTTCCTCTGTATCTTCAAAAGACATTTCTCCAGTTACCAAACGATTATCCTCATAATCCATACAATCACCTTATTTAAAACGCTTGTTTCAATGCTTGACGTACCGTTTCTTCTAATGTCATGCCATCTTTATATACTTTTGCGACCAATTTTGACGCTTCTTTTGAGCTATAACCCAATACCATAAGTGCCGAAATTGCATCATTGCTTATATAACCCGTGGGGACAGGTTCAAAAGTTTCCTCCGGCGCTTGTTCTTGAGACTTAATATCTTTATTTATCTTATCTTTTAATTCAAGTACAATTCTCTGTGCAAGCTTCGGCCCTATGCCCTTACTTTTGCTGATAGCTTTATAATCACCGGTTGCTACAGCAAGACTGAACTCTGACGGTGACATAGCCGCAAGTACTGCAATTCCCATTTTGGGGCCTACTCCGCTAACACTGATTAGCATATTAAACACAGAAAGTTCTTCTCTTGAAGCAAAACCAAAGAGAGAAATATCATCTTCTTTTACATTCATATATGTAAAAAGAGTGACTGTTTCGCCTGCCTGTCCTATACCGGAAGCCGTTATGTGAGAGGTAAAAATCTTGAAACCCACTCCGTTAACATCAACAACACAATAATCAGTGCCTTTATATTGTAAAACGCCTCTTATATACTCAAACATCACTTAACCTCCGCTTTTCTGCGTCTAATTACTGTTCCTTCTGCCACTTTAAAAGGTACTTGCATCGTCACTTTCATCATAGCATGAGGTGCTCTTTCTATTATTTCCCCTGCGGAATTCTTCATTTCGCCGACAGTGTATTTTATAATTTCTCCCGATGCAGGCACAAATTCGAGTTCGTCTCCCTTTGAGAAAGTGCCTCTTTGGGTCATCGTTAATGTATACTCACCATCGTCTCCTTCACAAGAATCCACGGTGCCTATAAAGTCCGTTTCTCTTTTATATGAAGATGTTTCATAAATTTGACTGCCTTTTTCTCCTAAATAGAAGCCTGTGCAATAATCTCTGTGGCTAACGCTGCATACTTCCGAAAGAAGAGTATTCAATTTCTCATCGTCTATTTCTTCTCCTCTTTCTATCATATCTAACGCAACACGATATGCTCTGACTGTAACAGCAACATAAAACTCGCTTTTCATACGACCTTCGATTTTAAAAGAATTAACTCCGGCATCTTTAAAAGCTTTAAGTTGCTTGAGCATACACAAATCTTTTGAGTTAAAAAGAAATGTTCCTCTGTCATTTTCTTCAACATCAAGGATTTCCTCAGGACGAGTTGTTTCTATTATTTTATAATTCCACCTGCAAGGCTGTGCACAATCGCCTCTGTTTGAAGAACGATTCACAAAATAATCACTTAACATACATCTTCCTGAAAAAGACATACACATTGCACCGTGAACAAAAGCTTCCAGTTCAATAGAACAATCTCTTTCTTTGAGATTTTTGCTTATTTCTCTGATTTCATTTAAAGTCAATTCTCTTGCAAGATTAACTCTGACAGCGCCCATTTTTTGCCACCACTCACAAGTACGCCAATTAAGGTTGTTTGCCTGTGTACTCACATGTATAGGAAGCTCCGGTGCCGCCTCTTTTACTGTCATAAAAGCTCCCGGATCGGAAATGATTACACCGTGAACACCTGCTTGTGATAATTCCTTTGCATATTTAGCCATTTCAGGCAAATCGTGATTTCTCGCGATGATATTCATTGTGACATATATTTTTTTACCGATGCTGTCAGCATAAGCAACACTTTCCGCAATTTCATCCAAAGAAAAATTATCGGCATTAGCTCTTAACCCAAAAACATCTCCGCCTATATATACGGCATCAGCGCCGTAATCAAACGCTGTTTTCATTTTTACTTTGTTGCCACCCGGCGCTAAAAGTTCAATCATTTTTTCTCTCCTAAATCTTTTTACAAGCAATAGCCATACCGTCTCCAACATCAAGAAGCGAAGCATCTAATGCGGAGTCATTCATCATTTTTTCAAGAAACGCTCTTAAATTTGCTACTATAGTTCTGTGCTTATGAGGGGCATCCTCCGGTTTATCAAGCACTTTACCATAAAATATACAATTATCGCAAACCAAAAGTCCATCTTTGTTTAACAATCTCATGGCATCGTCATACAAATGTATGTACTGACCCTTTGCTGCATCCATAAAAATCATATCATAAGGCTTTGTAAGCGCTGCTAAAACTTCATTACCGTCTCCGGCTATAACACGAATTTGGTTCTCCGCCCCTGCTTTTTTGATGTTTTGCCTTGCCAAAACTACAGAGTCTGCATCGATTTCTACTGTGTCAATGTGACTTTCGGGCGAAGATTTACTCATCAGTATCGCAGAATATCCTATTGCCGTACCGACTTCAAGTATACGGCTTGGCTTTTTTAACGACACCAATGTACGCAAAAATGCCGCAGCATCGCGTCTTAAAATAGGTACGCGATGCTCACTTGCATAGTCTCTTAATTCTTTTTCAAAGCCGGTTTCAACCGGCAACATCTCATTTATAAAAAAAGTTGTCTGATCATCCATATTGATTCTTCGCAGCCAAATGCTCCTGATATGTTTTTGAGAAAATATGCGAACCAACACCATCTTTTGCATTCAAAACAAAGAAAAGATAATCTGTTTTTTCATAATTAAGAACAGACTTTATCGATTCCATTCCCGGACTGCAAATGGGTCCCGGTGTTAATCCTTCGTACATATATGTGTTGTACGGGTCATCTTCTTTCTCGTGTTCTTCTGTAATATTTATAACATCAATGTCGTATAGCTTTTTAAATACATATCGAATGGTTGCGCACGATTGCATTTTCTTTAAATTTGCATCAGTGCTGTTCATTCGATTAATGAAAACACCTGCAATCTTAGGTCTGTCTGCTTTGAGCTTTGCTTCTCTTTCTACCATAGATGCGAGAATAATTATCTCATCTGTTGTGAGTCCGATAGCTTCTGCCTTCTCATAATAAGCAGGTAAATAAAGCTCATTAAATCTGTTAAGCATTTTATAGATAACATCTTCAACATTTGCCTTGACATCGAATTCATATGTGTCCGGGAAAAGGTATCCATCAAGTCTGTGATCTCTGGTTTTTCCCGCTATACCACTCAAAAATGCATAAGAAGACACGTCTATTGACTCTAAAGCTTTTAAAAATTCCGCTGCCGTAACAACATTATTTGCCTCAAGTCTTGCCGCAATCTGCTCCGTCGTGAAGCCCTCAGGGAAAGTTACTTTTACAGTTTCAGGTTCACCGGCAAGCAAAGTCATAACCTCATCATAAGTCAAACCTTCGCAAAGTGTATATGTGCCCACCTTATACTGTCCGTCAAAACCATTAAACTTTGACAAAAATCTATACATTGTCTTATTTTCTATCAAACCCAAATCAAACAAATTGTCAGCGATTTCTTTTGTCGTCATGCCCTTGTCTATTCTGAATTTAACAGATGTTGACTCATCAAGATAAATCGACTCTGCAGTGACAGGATTTTCATATTTATCAACAAGATATGTGTATGATAAGAAAGAACTTAAAACAATAATACCAACCAAAAAGCAAGCAAAAAGTATCATAAGAGGCACTTTAAATCTCTTCTTGCGCATCTTATCTGCTTTCTCATTGATTTTAACCTTGTGGTTATTCTCGGACTGTTTAACTACCGATGACGGTTTTCGCACACCGCCATTATTAGTTAATGACGCAGGTTTTCGCACACCACCGCCCGTCACAGCAGATTTTTGTCCTGTAACTGCTGTATTTGTTTGCGCTTGTGATCTTGTTTGCGCTTGTGTTTGCGATTGTCTTTGTCTTTCTCCCGGTTTTCTTATACCGCCGCTCAAGGAATCACCCCTTTGCTCTTACCTTTGCTCTTTGCTCCGTATTGAGAATTTTCTTTCTCAATCTAATAGTCTTAGGTGTTATCTCCACAAGTTCATCATCTGAAATGAACTCCAACGCCTGCTCAAGACTAAGTGTTAAATGCGGTGTAAGCTTCAATGCCTCGTCTGATCCTGAAGCTCGTATATTTGTAATATGCTTACGTTTACAAACATTTATAACAAGATCTTCGTTACGCGCACATTCACCTACAATCATACCTTCATAAACTTTTTCTCCGGGTCCTATAAAAAGCTTTCCTCTTTCTTGTGCATTAAACAATCCATAAGTTACAGCTTCTCCTTGCTCCCAAGCAATCAACGAACCATGTTGTCTGGCATCAATATCTCCTTTGTATGGTTCAAACCCATCGAATATATGATTCATTATACCATTTCCTCTTGTATCCGTCAAAAACTCCGACCTATAACCGATAAGACCTCTTGAAGGTATCTTAAAATCAAGTCTCACATAGTTCTCCAAAGCAGGATGCATATCAAGCATCTCACCTTTTCGTCTGCCGATTTTCTCGATAACAACACCAACGGTTTCTTCAGGCGTATCAATGGTAAGTCTCTCCATAGGTTCATGTAAAACACCCTCGACCTCTTTATAAATAACTCTCGGTCTTGAAACTTGGAATTCATAACCCTGTCTTCTCATCGTTTCAATCAAAATCGACAAGTGAAGCTCTCCTCTGCCCGAAACCTTAAGAGTATCAGGCGAATCCGTATCTTCAACTCTCATACTTACATTTGTTTCAAGCTCTTTCATAAGCCTTTCACGAATGTGTCTCGATGTTACAAAAGTACCCTCTTTACCGGCAAAAGGACTGTTATTTACCGTAAAGTTCATTGAAATCGTAGGCTCGTCAATATTTACAAAAGGAATAGGCTCAACTGCATCATGACTGCAAATCGTATCGCCGATATTGATTTCAGGAATACCTGCAAGTACTATAATATCTCCGCCCGCAGCCTCATCAGTCTCAACTCTTTTAAGACCTTGGAATTTATATAAATATGTTATTCTTGCACTTTTTTTACTACCGTCTTTGTGGTTGCAAACTACTACCGGCTGTCCGATTTTTACCACACCGCGGTCCACTCTGGCAACAGCAATACGTCCCACATATTCGTCCATTGTTACATTTGACACCAATGTACGGAAAGGGGCGTCTACATCTGCTTTCGGCGCAGGTATTTCTTTTACAATTGCTTCAAACAAAGGCTGAAGATTCTTCTTTTCTCCACCATCAGGCTCCAATGAAGCATATCCGTCTCTTGAAGAAGCATATACAACAGGGAAATTAAGCTGACTGTCATCAGCTCCGAGATCCATAAAAAGCTCAAGAACTTCATCAAGAACCTCTAAAGGTCTGGCACCATCGCGGTCAATTTTATTAATAACAACAATAGGCTTTAAATTCATCGAAAGAGCTTTTGACAACACAAATCTCGTCTGCGGCATAGCACCCTCAAATGCGTCAACCAAAAGAAGAACACCATCAACCATTCCCAAAACACGCTCAACCTCTCCTCCGAAATCAGCATGTCCGGGAGTATCTACAACATTTATTGTATATCCGTTATAGTTAAGTGCCGTATTCTTTGACAAAATTGTAATACCGCGCTCTCTTTCAAGATCGTTTGAGTCCATAACTCTTTCTTGTACAGCCTCATTATCTCTGAATGTACCGCTTTGTCTCAAAAGACCGTCAACCAAGGTCGTTTTACCGTGGTCAACGTGCGCTATAATTGCTATGTTTCTGATGTTTTCTCTAAAATTTTGTGACATATTAATCCATCTCTTCCTGAATTTTACAACTACTCAATAAACCCAAACAGTCCGCCAATACCCGACATTAAATTCGGATACGGCGGACAGTCGATGTATCTTTTTTAATATTATTTGCTCTCAGGCTCGTCGTCTGTTATAAGTTTTTTAACATCACGGATTGCCCAATTTTTGAACTCCATAAGAGTTTTATCAATTGATGTTTCAACAGTGATATTATCATCCTTAATGTTAACTACTTTACCTACAATACCACCGATTGTAGTAACCTCATCACCAAGCATAATGCTGTTTTTGAGTTCTTCTTCTTGTTTCTTACGCTTCTTGTTAGGTCTGTAGATAAGGAAATAACCTACTACCACAAAGAAAAGAATATAGATAACAATCATTATCCAAGGATTCATACCCTTCGGTTGTTGTGCCTGTGCACCGTTTGTTGCTGCTGCCGGACTACCTGCTGCGGGAGCCTGTGTTGCAGCGGCATCTGTTGCAAATGCTACCATAGAAAGAGAAAGCATTGCGATTGCCATTATCATTACAAATGAAAGTATTTTTTTAACACTGTTTTTCATTTATTTTCCTCCGTTTTTATAATATTTTTCGTAAAATTCCTTCCTGAAATCAAGAAGCCTGTCTTCAAGTATAGCACAGCGAATTGATTTCATCAAGTCAATAAGGAAATAAAGATTATGTAACGTGGTAAGTCTCATACCATACATCTCTCCTACCTTAAGCAAGTGTCTGATATATGCCTTCGTATGATCTCTGCACGCAGGACAATTACACTCATCATCCATCGGTGTGAAATCTCTGCTGTATTTGGCATCTCTTACTATCACACGACCTTTTGATGTCATAACCGTACCGTTTCTGCCTATTCTTGTGGGCAATACGCAGTCAAACATATCAATTCCTCTTATTGCGCCTTCTATCAAATAGTCAGGCGAACCAACTCCCATTAAATATCTCGCCTTATTTTCAGGAAGCTCCGGGACAGTTTCTTCTAACATTTCGCACATTAGTTCAGCCGGTTCTCCTACGCTGAGACCGCCTATTGCATATCCCGGGAAGTCCATGGACACTAAGTCACGTGCGGAAATTTTACGCAAATCCGCATACATGCCGCCCTGCACAATACCGAAGAGCGCTTGCTTTTCCGTATTTTTGTGAGCTTCCAAACATCTTTCAGCCCATCTTGTTGTCATATACATTGATTTCTTTGTATAGTTATAATCAGCAGGATACGGAGCGCACTCATCAAACGCCATCATAATATCTGCTCCCAAAGCATTTTCAATCTCCATTGCGATTTCCGGCGATATAAAATGCTTTGAGCCGTCTATGTGCGAACGGAAATGTACGCCCTCTTCTGTTATTTTTCTCAATTTACTGAGCGAAAAAACTTGAAAGCCTCCGCTGTCGGTCAGTATAGCTCTGTCCCAATTCATAAATTTATGAAGGCCACCGGCCTCTCTTACAAGTTCATGACCGGGGCGCAAATACAAATGATAAGTATTTGACAAAATAATGCCGGCATTCATCGCTCTTAATTCATCGGGCGATATACCTTTTACGCTCGCTTGTGTACCTACAGGCATAAATGTAGGTGTTTCTATTATTCCGTGCGGTGTATGTAACCTGCCGAGTCGCGCACCCGACTGTTTACACACTTTTATAAGTTCATATTCTACGGCTGCCACAGGCAAACCTCCTTTAAAATAAATATAATCAATAAATTAACATCGCATCACCGAAAGAAAAAAATCTGTATTTTTCTTCGATAGCTTGTTGATAAGCATTTAAAATATTTTCTCTGCCGGCAAGACTGCTCACAAGCATGAGAAGCGTTGACTCCGGCAAGTGGAAATTTGTTATCAACGAATCAACCACTTTAAATTTATATCCGGGATAGATAAAAATACCTGTCCAACCCGATTTTTCTTGCATAAATCCATTGTCTTGCGCTACTGATTCGAGAACACGACAAGAAGTTGTGCCAACAGCAAATACTCTGCCTCCGCTTTGTTTTGTGCTGTTTATGATATCACATGTTTCTTGAGAAATCGTATAATACTCAAAATGCATCACATGATCTTCTACTTTTTCTTCTTTTACGGGTCTGAAAGTTCCCAAACCTACATGAAGCGTTACAAAAGCCACTTTAACTCCCATAGCTTTGATTTCTTCCAATAAATCTTTGGTAAAATGAAGTCCTGCAGTCGGTGCTGCCGCAGATCCTTTTTCTCTGGCGTATACAGTTTGATATCTGTCAGGATCATCAAGCTTTTCTTTTATATACGGAGGCAACGGCATAATACCTATTTTATCAAGAATTTCTTCAAATGCTCCGTCAAAAGTGAATCTCACATAGCGGTTACCGCCCTCTACCACACAAAGAACCTCTGCTTTTAAGAGTCCCTCTCCAAAAGAAAAAACAGCCCCCGGCTTTGCTCTCTTTCCGGGTCTTACCAACACTTCCCAATAGCAATGAGCTCTGCCTTGGCACATCTCACTTTGAGGCGGTATTTCGGAAATCTCTTTTTTTATTTCTTCTTCTGTTTTATTTTTAAGAAGTACAAACTCAATCGGTCCGCCTGTAGTCTCTTTAACTCCAAAAAGGCGCGCCGGTATAACCTTTGTGTCATTTAATATCAAACAATCGCCCGGCTTTATGTATCTTTTTATATCTGTAAAACTGCCGTGATTTGTTTCTCCTGTTTTTTTATCAAGGGTTAAAAGGCGTGACGAAGCCCTGTCGGCAAGAGGAGTCTGTGCAATAAGCTCCTCCGGCAAGTCATAATAAAAATCCTTTACATTCATGCCTTATCCTCCCAAATCGACTGCCAATATTTGTATGCCTCTTCAAGAATCTTACTCAAATCAATTGCATCATATACTTCTTTTTCAATTTTATATACATATTTATCAGATTCAAGCATATCACTTACGGCTTTATTAACATAAAAAGTTCTTGTCCATTTCAAAAGTTCGTCAGTGTTTTTCAACTTTTCAAAATCTTTTATACCATCAAGTCTCACAACATATACATCATAATCCGTACTGACAACACTGATTTCTCCTATTTCACTCGTCCTAACGAAATCATACATTTCAACAAATTCATTCTTGTAAACCGGATAAAAGTCAGATACTCCGTTTTTTTCAACAAGATCTTTATCTTCGCAATTTTCTTTTAATAATGTCACAAAGTCAGCGCCTGACTTTAATTGACTTACTATGTTATTTGCTTTTTCGATAAGGGATTCTTTTGTGTTTTCAGCATCAACATGAAGTGGTATTACAGAAGTAGTATAAGAATATAGATAATCATAATATTCCTGAAAAGCAAGCTGTTGTGTTTTTTCGCTGACATCTGCTTCTTTTTCTAACAAAGAAGTATGTTTATCTATTATGTACCAATTTTTCCAAAAAGTTTTATATTGAGATTCTGTTATACCATAATAATACAGATAAAAATCATCTTTTGAAAGTTCACCTTCATCTGTCTTTTTGTTTTTTTCATAATCCTCATCAAATTGTTTATTTAAAGATTCTTTCTCTTGTTCTGTTAAAGAAACACCTGCTTTTTCAGCTTCATTTACACGCACAAGATATTCGTTTATAAAGTTTGAAGTATATTTCTTCAACTCGTCTTTATCTGATTTATCTTTTGATGCATAAAGCTCTTTTACCGTGTTTTCTTCTTGATTTAATATAAGTCTCGCAAAAAACTCAAACTGACTTTCTGTAATTTTATCTTCACCAAGTGAAACAACAACTTTATTTCCTATAATCTTATCATCATTCTTATTCTTTGCGGACAAAAATAAGACAACACAAATCACTGCTGTTATAACACAAACAATGCAACAACACAAAACTATTACACTTTGACGCGTTTTATTTTCTGAATCCATAAAAATACCGTTCCTTTTCTTTTGTATAAGCGATATTAATCATCAAACGAATCATCATATTCGTCATCAATGACTTCGTTCTCATCGCGCACTTCGGAAACTTCGGAAACTTCAGAACTTTCCGAAGTATCAGAAACCGTTTCCGGCTCAAGGGGCTCTTCTTTTTTTCTTTGTTGCGGCACGCGTGCTAAGTGTTTTTGCGGTGCAGGTACATCCTCATCGTAGTCAGGATATAAATCCTCGCGCATTGCAATAAAAGTGTTGAATACGAAATAAGTATATAAATAATAAACAATTGAACGCAATATTGCTGTAAGTAATAAAACAATTATGCTGAGTACAACAGATTGATGTCCGTAATGTATTGCAAACAGCGAAACTCTGATTATTGCGCAAACAAACAAGAAGAGCACTGTTTTGGGAAGTAAATACCACAAATATGTATTTGTCATCTTAATTCCCGAGCGAGCATTCCGTCTTTTTAAACCTGCAATAGCCGGCAAAACATAAGTAAAATACATCGCAAAAAAGATAATTGCAAAAAGGACAACTACCAAAGTAAGCAATGCCATAAGGAGCATTGTAAAAATAACGCCCGTATCGCCGTCTAAAAATTGTTTTATCATGAAAATTGTCGGTACAGCAGAATATAACACCACATAGAAAAGAGGAATTGACATAACCATACCCACAAATAAGTACAGCATCGTTTTAAAGAAGTTTTTCTCTAATCCTTTGACAAACTCACCTTTTCTTTTTTCTTTATCATCAACAGCATTAATGAATATATTAATATATCCCGACAACAATACGGAAATAACTGCTGAAAACAAAAGCATCAACAACAATGCAATCAATATAGTTGAGATTGCATTTCTGCCACCAAAAAATGCATTTATATCAACGGTCCACCCGGACAACGCTTGTATATAATTGCGATCCAATATATAACTGAATGACCCATAGTTTTTAATAATCGGATTATATGCTTCAAAGGCTCCCAAAATCAAGGTAAGTATCAGCATCCCGAAATATACAAAGGGTCTTATCTTTATTCTTCTGAAAAATTCTTGCATTGAACTCATAATTTTTTCTCCCAACACAAAGTCATTCATTCTTGATTATACCATTGTAAATCAAAACACGCAATTCTAAGTTATCAAATCATTCCCAATCTTTTCCAAAGGTTTCCAAAACACAAATAAGCTCACTTTTACAGCAGTAACTACATTTTTGATGTGCTACTCTACCTCTGAGTTAAACCCCGAGAAAATTTTCGTACCTTTTGCATACCTAAAAGTACGAAAATACTGTTGCAAGCTACACTGGCCGAGATTTTCGTACTTTTTACCTATCTATAAGTACGAAATTGCCTATCCCCGAATTTTGTCTGCGATTTTTTCTTCACAAGAAATGCGTTTTTGTGGGAGAAAAAAGAAAAAATTTTCCCAAAAACGGGCGCTTTTTGTGAGAAAGCGCTGCTTCAAGGCATTTCAAAACTGTTTCAAGCGCCCGCAAGAGACTTTTTCTCTAACAAATCCGACCTTTTGTGGGAGAAATTCAAGCACTATATTATTTTCGTTCATATGTTTCGGCAAAGTTATATGGTTCATATTCTCCATATGCAGAAGGTCAGCTAATAGTAACAAGCTGAATCTTTTCACATCCCACAGACTTTTCAAATTTTCTTTTAAACTCAGAAAGATGCTTCCCATGTGTTGTTCGCAACGCAATACATCTGACAATATCTATATTTTTAGCAATCAAATAGCACATGTTCTATCGCTTCCATAAAAATCTTGCTCTGTTTGAATTTTAGCATTTTATACAATTTACACAACCGTTATCCGACATAATTGCAATAATCCTTTTTATAAATATATTATAGAAATTAATAATATCATATGTTATACTTTATCTTCGTTAGAGCATATTCTTTACTGTAAAGATTTTACGCGAGGAGATTACATATGAACAGTACAGCAAAAGGACATATACATTTCGTAGGTATCGGAGGTTCAAGCATGAGCGGTATAGCCGAAATTGCTTTAAAGCAAGGCTATATTGTAAGTGGTTCAGACAGAAGCGATTCTGACAAACTTAAAACTCTTGAAGAAAAGGGTATCACGGTTTATCCTTTCCACTCTGCCGAGAACATTAGCGATACAGTATCCCTCGTTGTATACACTTTGGCTGTTTCCGCAGACAATCCCGAGCTTATAGAGGCAGCAAACAGAAACATTCCGATAATAGAAAGAGGAGCTTACCTCGGACAAATCTGCTCCCACTATAAATATTCTGTAGCTGTAGCCGGTACACACGGCAAGACATCCACTACATCTATGCTCAGCTCTATCATGTTGTCAGCAGAGCTCAGTCCGGCCATACATATAGGCGGTGTGTTTCCGCGAATCGGCAGTAATGTACTTGCTTCAAACGGCGATTATTTTGTAACAGAAGCGTGCGAGTACCATGCTAATTTTCTTAATCTGCATCCTTTTGGAGAGATTATTCTCAATATTGAAGCAGAGCATCTTGATTACTACAGAGATTTAAATCACATTATGGATTGTTTTTCTGAATTTGCAACATATTGTCCGAGCGAAGGTTTCATAGTTGTTTGCTTTGATGACGAAAATGCTTTAAAAGCCATCCAATCAGCAAAAACAAACATAATTACATATAGCGTAAAAGATATTTCTGCCACTTTCTGTGCAACAAACATAGTTCAATGCGGCACAAATTCATCTTACACTCTTTGCTACAAAGGAAATCCTCTTACAGAAATCAATCTTAACGTGCCCGGAATTCACAACATTTCCAACTCGGTTGCCGCGGCGGCTGCAGCTTTTCAATTGGGTTGCTCGAAAGAAAGCATTAAAGATGGTTTAGAAGCATTTACAGGCACCGGCAGACGTTTTGAGAAAAAAGGCGAATATAACGGAGCAATAGTCATAGATGATTATGCTCATCACCCTACGGAAATACGCGCAACACTTTCCGCCGCAAGAGAAGTTGCAAAAAACAATAAAATATATGCTATTTTTCAACCTCATACATATTCTCGTGCTCTTTCTTTTTTAAATGAATTTACAGAAGCTTTTAAAAAGGCCGACTATGTTGTTGTAACTGACATTTTTTCTGCGAGAGAAAAAGATCCCGGTACAATTTCCGGCAAATCAATAGCCGAATTATTTGTCAAGAACGGCATCAATGCAATTCATTTATCTGATTTTAGTGAAATTGCTTCACTTATGCGCCAAAAAGCAAATCGCGGCGATATCGTAATAACGATAGGCGCCGGCGATGTTAATAAAATAATACCTGAAATTATTAAATAAAGATTTTTCTTATCTCGTTATGGCATATCTGCGTTTTTTATCGTTATCCATGTCATTCAAGATACTTACACAACCTTGAACAACGCAATACTGTGGATTTTCAGCGAGCATTACATCTACACCTGTACTTTTGCGAATGAGTTCGTCAAAGCCGGCAATCTGTGCGCCGCCTCCTGTCATAACTATGCCCTTACAATAAATATCAGCCGCAAGCTCCGGAGGAGTTTCCTCAAGAACTGCGTGAATACCGTCAAGAATCGGTACTGCTGTATCTATAAGCGGCTCAAGAATTTCCTCTGAAGTAATTATTCTTTCACTCGGAAGACCTGTAATAAGGTCACTTCCTCTGATTTCTATAGAACTTTTCTTTGCTCCGTGATAGAGACAGCCGACTTCGATTTTAATTTCCTCTGCTGTACTGTCGCCAATCATAAGATTATGTTTCTTTTTAAGATAACTTTTTATTGTGTCATCAAAAGATTCTCCTGCAACTCTAACACTTTTACTGTTTACGATACCTTCGTAGGAAATCACGGCAATATCCGTAGTACCTCCACCGATATCTATTATCATATTACCCGTAGGTCTCGATATGTCCAAACCTGCACCGACAGCAGCAGCCAAAGGCTCCTCTACCAAGAAAACACGACCCGCTCCGGCACTCATTGCTGCTTGATAAACGGCTCTTTTTTCAACATTCGTTGTATTGCTGGGGATACAAACAAGAACATCCGGTTTGAATTTTCTTGCAATCGGATTTGTAATAGCTTTATTAAGATAATACGCTATCATTTTTCTGGTAATAGTGTAACTTGAAATAACGCCGTTTTGTACGGGACGAACAGTTTTAATATCGAAAGGCGTTCTTCCCATCATGAGTCTGGCTTCTTCTCCAATAGCAATAACCTCATTTGTACCTTCTTTAACTGCTACAATAGATGGCTCTTTTATAACAACACCCTTATCACCAACGCTGACAAGAACTGTTGCCGTACCTAAATCTATTGCTATATTTTGTTTAAAAAAGCCCATTTAAAAGCCCCCTAATTACACATATTATATTCTGCTAAATATTACCATAAGCTTTTTTTTAGGGCAAGCAGAAAATCAATTTTGACTCAGACAAGCCAAGCGAAATTTCATATCCGTCATTCAGCGAAAAAGGTCTGTCGGCGACAATCCTTGCGCCATTTACAAATGTACCGTTTTTTGAATTTAAATCTTTTATATACCACACCCCGTTTTCTCTGTAGATTGTCGCGTGTTTACGACTGATAAACATCATGCCAACAGCTAAATCTGCCCATTCATCATCTCGACCTATGTTTATTTCACTATCTTTTTCACTTTCGCATATATATTTTACTCCCTTTAACATCATTACCCCGTTTAATTTCATGTAAAGTTCTCCTTTTGAATTAAAAACTTTCAAAAAAACATCATATGCTCTTTGAAGTTTTTCTTTTAAGTATTCTCCTACATCAAAAAACATTTTGGACTTTGCTATCAAAGACATCAATTCTTCTTTCGGAAAAGGCACTTTCTTTGACAAAGGTTTATTTTCCCACTCATATAATATGCGCAATATTTCGGAAATATTTTCTTCAGGTTTATTAAAATTCGACCCATGCATATCGATGTGGAGAGAAACAATAGATGCCATATCACTACACTTATTATGCACAACATAATCATCTTTATACGCTTCAGCATCAGGTGCGTATATAAACTCCGTTTCAGCCAGAGAATCACCAACAAAAACACATTCATAATCAAATACGAATTCATGAAGATCAATATTATATTCCTCTGCTTTTTCCAACAAAGATATCAGGCTGTTTATAAAAAGAAAAAAATCGTTATTTGTAATCCCGTTTTCATTTATATATTCTCTTAACGATTGCCTGTGAGTAATATAAAAAGAATAGTTCACCCCCTCCCAACTCACATCTGACGGCACAAAAACTCCCGTTAAGTATTCAGACACTGTATTCATTTTATCTTTTAATTCTTGCTGTGAGTATTTTGTCTTAAAAGAAACTCCCACTCCTGTTCTTTCTTTATTAATTCTCATCTTTTAACCCTCATACAAAAAGCCTATAAAGAATTAATCGTTGCATCTGTTTTTGCTTTAATCTTATCAAAAACCATACCTGCCATATCCATTATAAAATTCCTGAATACAAGAGCCAAAGAAACCAACACAGCAATAATAATAATTACCTCTATGGTACCCATACCCGATTCATCTTTAAACAATTTTTCAAAACAATATTTTAATTTGATATACATTTTTATACCTATCATAAAACCTCCCTTTATTTCATACCCTTAAACATCTCCAAGACAGCAGGCGCAAGCAACAAAACAATCAAAGCAATCAATACAAGTGTAGATGGGATAATCAACAAAGTTGCTGCTTCATCAGCCATCTTTCCTGCAAGTCTTCTCCTTTCATTACGCTGAAGCTGTGCTTGCGACATAAAAAGCGCACTTAATTCACCGCTGCCTTTACGCATATTTTGCACTACAGTTATACAAAAGTTACTTAAAACAGGTGATTTTCTTAAATCCGCCAATTCTTCCAAGCCAGTTATGAAGTCTTTTGTGTATCCTTTTCTTATGTTTTCAAATACCATAAAAAGGTCTGCATAAAGTTTCTTTCTTTTTTCTCCGGAAAGTACTGCTCTTTCTACAGCATCTTGTATTCCCATGCCTGCCTCAGCAAACATAGCTATATGTACCATGAGATCAGGTAAATCCATTTCATAGCTTTGATTTATCTGCTTTGTCTTTTTTTGTACAATAACTTTATTCAATGCAAAACTAAGCGTTGTGGCTGTAAATCCCATTATAAAGCAAAAAACTATATTCTCTTGCATTACCAAAGAAACAACAAAAAAGAACGCTCCGCACAATAAAAATATATAAGTTTTTTTCATTTTTCTCCTTTAAATCTTTTTAATAATCAATTTTGCTTATTTTTTCTCCCAGCCACCAAGCCAAAGCAATAACAAAAACTACAAATACCATTATTATTCTTCCTGCTCCAGCATACAGCGGTTGCATATATGAAGGTGCAATTTGCTTGAACAGCACAATACATACTACAGGCATCGCTAATATAATACGATTGTTATATTTCGGCGCATTGAGAATCCTCGAAATTTCACTTTCTGTATCAATTTTCATTCTGTAAGCAGATGTAAGCCACCTCATTAACCCCGCCATATTAATCCCGGCCGGCATGCCCACAGAAAGAATTTCCGAAAAAGTTTTAATTTCTTGATTCTCCGTCTTTTTAGCTAAAACGCCAAATACATACTCAGGAGAATAATTGTTTTGGAGCAGGCGGTACATACCTTCTAACTCCGCTCTTAATATCTTGTATTCTTTTTTACCTGCAACAACAGCTTCTCTTATGGCATTTTCCAACGACATTCCTGATGACATTGCCATTGAAAGTTGAGTCAACAACACATAAAATTCTGCTTCTGTTGCTTCTTGTCGTTTCTTTTTTAACCATAATTTAGTTTTTTTTACAAAAAGAGGCAATCCGCACAAAGCAAGAGATATGCTTATTGTCCACTTTTCAAAAACAACCATAAAAACAAATACAGCTAATGCAATATAAAAACACATAAAGCAAACCAACTTACTGTTAAGGTTAAAATATTTTTTTAAGACATATTTTTTCTTTTTCATTTTTGCATACCTCCGCAATTTCTTTAACTCGTCTCCCCTTTTCGTTTCTTTCAAGAAAGACAACAACATCCACTCCGGAAACAATCATTCTTTTTATCGCTTCCGAATGTACGTGTCCTTCCCACAAAGCCATCGTCTCAAGTCTCACAAGGGTATCTTCGGCAGAATTTGCATGTATAGTAGACATTGAGCCACTATGGCCGGTACACATCGCTGTCAACAATTCGAGAGCACTTTCATCTCTCACTTCTCCTATCAATAATCTGTCCGGTCTCATTCTGAGAGCCGCCTTAATTAATGCTCTCATTTTTATTTCTCCATTTCCCTCCGTATTGGCATTTCTCGTTTCTAAACGCACTACATTTTTACTTTTTATGTTTAACTCAGCAGAATCTTCTATAGTGATTATCCTTTTATCGTCCGGTATAAATCCTGCTATCATATTCATAAAAGTAGTCTTTCCCGATGATGTACTGCCTGAAATAATAATACTTTTACCTCGAAAAACTGCATGTTTAATATAACCTGCCATTTCTTCTGTCAGTGTATCATTTTTTATGAAGTCTTCTATTGTGTATTGTTGCTTTGTAAATTTTCTGATTGTTACTATAGGCCCGTTGATTGCTACCGGATTTAAAACTACATTTATCCTGGAACCTCCCTGCAATACTGCATCAACGATCGGATTACTTTCACTTACCGAACGGTTACTTTGCGAAAGCATAGCCTGTATATTATGAAAAAGTTCTTCTTTATTGTCATAGCGCAAACCTGAATCCTTCGTCACGCCATCTACTTCTATAAAAATATTATCTGTACCGTTTATCATTATTTCATTCACCGCAGGATTTTCAATAAATGGTTGTATAAGTCCCATACGGCGTCTGCTGTTAAATACCTCAGTAAGTAAACTCTTTGCATTAATATTCACTCCGGGTATCTTAACCATAATGTTTTCAATACATATGCCAATTAAATTTTTCAGCTCCGCATCGCTGTATTCGCGGGTCATATCCATGCGTTGCGAAAGCTTTTTGTTAACTATTTCAATCAAATGTTTCTCATCTATGAAAACACCTCCCTTCTTTGTTTTTAACACTATATTCTCTTTTACTTCATAAATCAAGAACTTTCGTTCGTCTCGTTTCGACTTTTTTCGTCAAATTTTTTATTGACAAATCGGCTTCATATGATAAACTTACCTAAATATACTTTATTATAGGAGGTTATTCACATGAAAAAATCATTTTTCAGAATTGCTTTGATTGCTACTATAGTTGCATCAATGATGCTTTTAGGCACAATGACAGCTTTTGCAGCAACAGAGGTTTCAGCTGCAGAAGATTTCGGTGCTGCAGGCGATTACACACTCGCTGACGATATCACAGGCGAGGTTGTTCTTTCAGAAGGTACATACAAAATTGACCTTGCTGGTTATGAGTGGAAAGGCACTCTTAAAATCCAAGGTGCTGACGTTACTATTACTGATTCAGACTCAAACAAATACGGTCTCATGACATCAGATGACAACGACGTTATCATTATTGAAAGCGGTAAGCTCACAACTACTGAGATAACAATCGCAGGTAACGCAGGTGGTTGCGACGGTATCTTCGCTAAAGGCGGCGAGATTGTTATCAACAACTGCACAATTTCTGCTCTCAGCTCAGCTATCCAAAACAAAGGTGGCACAATGACAGTTAACGGCGGCGATTATTCTGCACCTAACGGTATGAAAGTTAACAACGACAGCTTCATTACTGTAAACGGTGCTATCGTTAACGGCGAACTCACCATCGGCAGCGACAACACAACTTACACTACAACTGACACAGCTTTCGTTGCAGGCGAAGGTTTCAAAATGGAAACTATTCCCGGTGGTTACTCTTTCGTTGAAGGTTCAAGCGATGATGCAGGTAACGATGATGCAGGCAACGATGATGCAGGTGACGATAATGAGCAGAACCCCCCTTCAGGCGACGTAATCAGCCTTGCAGTTCTTGCTTTCTCAGCTCTTTCAGCTTGCACAGTAGTAGCTAAGAAAAAAGAAAATTAATTGATTGACTTTGTCAGATTAATTGATTAAACTGTCTCGTAGTTTCGTGAGAAATTGCGAGACTTTTTATTTTAGAACACATTCCGAGTTCGTACGAAAAACCAACGGTTTTGGGGACGAACGTTTCCGTGCGTCGAAAGTTTGTACGAAAAATCGGCGGTTTTGGGGACAAACGCAGCCATACGTCGACACTTTGTACGAAAAATCAGCGGTTTTGGGGACAAACGCAGCCGTGCGTCGACAGTTTGTACGAAAAATCAACGATTTTAGGGACAAACGTTTCCGTGCGTCGACAGTTTGTACGAAAAATCAACGATTTTGGGGACAAACGTTTCCGTGCGTCGACAGTTTGTACGAAAAATCGGCGATTTTGGGGACAAACGCATTACTTTACGAGAGGGTTTATAATGAATTTTGAAAGAAGCGGAGAAATAAAAAATCATACAAATTCAGAGAATCCGTTGATTCTCAAAGAATTTCAGCAACATGTGCATCCAATTACTCTTCAAGGCAAGGAAACAAGTCTTACGGTAGATAATAATGTTTGGCTTGCACCTCTTGCAGGTGTAACAGACTTGCCGTTTCGTATTATGTGCAAAGCTTCTCCTTGTTCACCCTATTCTCCCGGTCTCGTTTTTTCAGAAATGATCAGCGCCAAAGGCGTTCATTACAAAGGCAACAACAGCATTGCCCTTGCAGATTCAGACCCAAAAGAAGCACCTTTAAGCGTACAAATTTTCGGTTCTGAGCCTGAAATAATGGCAGAGTGCGCACAGACTTTCCGTGACAGAGGAGTAAAAGCAATAGACATTAATATGGGCTGTCCTATGCAAAAAGTCACATCAAACGGCGAAGGAAGTGCGCTTTTAAAAAATCCCCCTCTTATAGAAAAAATTGTCAGTGCTGTATCAGAAGCGTGCGGTTTACCTGTCACCGTCAAAATCAGAAAAGGCTACGAAATAGGCCGCGAACTCTGCGTAGAGGCTGCCTTGGCCGCTGAGTCAGGCGGGGCAGCTGCTGTTACGGTGCACGGTAGGTTTCGTGATGAATATTATTCGGGTGTTTGCGATACAGAGGCCATCGCAAGGGTAAAAGCAGCTCTTAAAATTCCTGTGATAGGCAACGGCGATATAATTTCCGCAGAGTCTGCTCTTAAAATGTTTAAAACTACCGGTTGCGACGGCATTATGATTGGTCGTGGCGCTCTTGGCAGACCGTGGTTTTTCAGACAACTTCTTACTCCTGCGGAAAATCCTTACTCTCCTACCACTGAGGATATAATTAATACAATAAATTCCCACATTGAATATGCTGTTCGTTTCAAAGGCGAGCAGCACGGCATTACGGAAATGCGCAAGCACCTTGCTTGGTACACTAAAGGTGTCAAAGGTGCAGCGGCAATGCGCGATCGCATATTTAAAGCTCGCACACTTGATGAAGCATGCGAGCTTGTGAGCGGTATATTTTCTGATTCAAATAAGATTTAATTTGCGTTCTGCCATTTCTTTTGATCGTCTCATGTAATCTTCTACACTTTTTACATTAAACGAGCGAACTATTTCCCTATTTTGGCATATCTTGGTAACGCCGCCGGCACCAAAAGCAAAAATGCTTTGATCTTCTTCCATTATATGTATGTTGTACGGACTCTCACAACCGGGGCGGCAATATGAAACATTTTCGTGATTTCCAAGCATATTTTTTTGCCTGTACATATAAAAAGGATGCATTCCCATTTCAGCGGCTGTTTTTTGCGATTCCAAAAGCATTTTTCCTGTAATGTCATGTCTTAACATTTCTGCTTTAGCATCTTGTTTTAAGTCCGCCGCACGTTTAACGCTCAAAGTGTGAACTGTTAGACCGTCAGGCTTCATTTGGGAAATTTTATCTAAAGTATATTCAAAATGGCTTATTTCCTCTCCGGGAAGTCCTGCAATAATATCCATATTTATATTATCAAACCCGGCGTCACGAGCCATAGCATACGCCCTTTCAATATCCTCCGCAGTATGACGGCGGCCGATAAGTTCTAATGTCGCATTGTTCATTGTTTGAGGATTAACACTTATTCTTGTAACTCCCATTCTCTTTGCAATTTCAAGTTTCTTGGGCGTAATGCTGTCAGGTCTGCCGGCTTCAAGTGAAAATTCCTTTAATTCTGCAGGATTTACAACATCTGTAACAAATCCCATAAATTTCTCAAAGGCAGTCTCAGAAAGTGATGTCGGTGTGCCTCCACCTATATAAAACGTCTCAATTTTATATCCTTTTTCTACCAAAAGTGGTACTACGGTGCGCAGTTCTTCTTCCAAAAGCTCCAAATATTGGTCAACAATTTTAACATATTTACTTATAGGATGTGATGTAAAAGAGCAATACAAACATCTTGTGGGACAAAAAGGTATTCCCACATAAATTGCTATATTTTGCGGATTTTCCTCTTGATTTTTCAAAAAAACATCTTGATTACACGCAGTAGTCGCGGCAAGCACGGCTTTTTCGTGCTGTACCATATAAAAATTTTCAAGCTCCGCAACGGCTTCGTCATACGACATACCGGCGGCAAACAAACCATTTACAATTTTGGCAGGACGCACACCTGTCATGCATCCCCACGGCGAACTGTAGCCTGTAAAATTCTGCATAATTTTGTACATCTCGCGTTTTTGCAACTTATGCTCAAGCTTCTCGTCTTTTTCACCAAAATACGGAATGTCATATCTCTTTTCACCTTTTTGCAGCCAAATGCCGCTATGTGCTCCACTTTCCGTAGCGGAAAACGGCACAAACTCCGGAAAAGCGCCACAGTCATTAAAAATCTGCACTGCCTCATATGCGTAATGGGGCGGCAAATCGTTTGGAAAGCCCATATAAATTTTATTCTCTGAAAAATTATTTGTGTCTGACATAGCACTCACTTTGATAATCAAATATTTTAAAAATAAAGATAAGGATTAGTATCTCTTTCTTTTGCAATTGTTGTTTTTGTGCCGTGGCCGGGGTAGACAGTAATATTTCCGTCAAGAGAATACAACTTTTCTATTGATGATGCCATCAATTTGACATCGCCCGCACCTAAATCTGTTCTGCCAAAGCCTGCATAAAATAGCGTATCACCCGAAAAGAGCATATCGCCTGCGAGTATGCATATACCTCCCGGTGTATGACCCGGTGTGTGGACAATTTTCAAGGTTTCATTGCCGAGATTAAGCACGTCTTCGTCTTTTACGGCAATATCTGCTCTGTCATAAACATGGGCGGGACCAAAAAGAACAGAGGCATTTAGGCGAGGATTCGGCAACATTTCATCATCAAGCTCATGAATTACGACTTTTGCTGATTGGAAAGTTTCTTTATATTCAGGCAAAAAATGTATATGGTCATAATGTGCGTGTGTGAGAATAATATATTTCAATTTTAATTTCTCTGTGTCCGTAACGCTCTTTATAAGCGCCGTGTCATTGCCTGCATCAATTACTGCCGCCTCAAGCGTGGCATCATCCCACACTACATATGTGTTTGAGCCTAACAAGCCTTGTGTAAATCGTTTGAATTTTATCATAAAAACACCTTAAATCTATAAAAACGCTTATTTTACCGTTCTGCTTACATCAAATACATTCTCAAGAGAGTTAATCTTCTTGATGAGTTTATCCAATTCGCTTCTGTCAGTAATCTCTATTGTAAGGTCGATGAGCTCATAGTTATCTCTGGTAGTTCTGGCATTTATTGCCTTCATTGGGAGCTTCATATCTGCAATAAGCTTTGCAATTTGAAGGAGCAACGAGCTGTTGTCCACAGCTTGTATGGAAATATCAACAATATATGTGCTTTTGCTCTTTTCTGCCCAGCGAACATCAATTACTCTGTTTTCGATTTCATTCATTGCTACAATATTAGGGCAGTCCGTTCTGTGTACGGAAACGCCTCGCCCTCTCGTAACATATCCTACAATTGAGTCTCCCGGTACCGGATTACAACATCTTGAGAGTCTCACAAGACAGTTATCAATGCCTTTAACAATAATACCGTGGTCTGATGTCTGCTTTTGTTTTTCTTTTTTATTCTTATTATTCTCTAATTTAGCAAGGAGCTCTTCTTCTTTGCTGCCGCTTACGGATTTATTATATTCTTCTTTGAGAATGTTTATAATCTTTTGAGCGCTTATCTCGCCAAAACCTATAACATTAAGCAAATCTTCATAAGAAGAGAATCTGTATTTTCTCAAAATAGGTTCTAACCACTCATTTTTGATGAGTTGTTCATATTTATATCCTTGCTTTTTAAGCTCTCTGTCAATAATCTCTCGACCGCGCTCTATATTTTCGTCACGACACTCTTTTTTAAACCATTGACGAATTTTACTTTTGGCTTCTGAGCTTTTTACTACATTGAGCCAATCTCTGCTTGGACCATGATTTTGTGATTGTGATGTGATAATTTCAACAAAATCACCTGTGCGAAGCTTGTGGTTAAGCGGCTTAATCTCGCCGTTTACCCTTGCTCCAATCATTTTGTTGCCTACCGCACTGTGAATTGCATACGCAAAGTCAATAGGAGTTGAGCCCTTAGGTAAACATTTAACATCGCCTTTTGGCGTAAACACAAATACCTCGTCTGTAAAGAGGTCCATTTTAAATGTCTGCGCAAATTCATCGGGGTCCTCGATTTCTTTTTGGTTATCAAGAAGATTACGCACCCACTCAAGCTTGCCTTCATATTCCGAATTTTTATCTTGCGAGCTTTTGCTGTTTCCTTTTTCTTTATACTTCCAATGAGCCGCGATACCAATTTCCGCCGTCTTGTGCATTTCCCAAGTACGAATCTGCGCCTCAAACGGCTGTCCGTCAGGACCTATGAGCGTAGTGTGCAAAGACTGATACATATTCGGCTTTGGCATAGCAATATAATCTTTAAATCTGCCCGGCATAGGAGTATACATTTCATGTATTATACCAAGTACCGTGTAGCATTCTTGCACAGTGTCAACAATAACTCTTATAGCCAATAAGTCATAAATTTGGCTAAGCGATTTGTTTTGAGCTATCATTTTTTTGTGAATACTGTAAAAATGCTTCGGTCTGCCGTCAAGGAAAGCCTTAATCTGTGCATCGTCAAGTCTTGTGCGAATCGCATCAAGAACTTTCTTTATATATGCTTCTTGTTGATCTCTTCTTTGTGTAATTTGTGCCACTAAGTTATTATAATACTCAGGTTCTAAGTACTTAAAGCACAAGTCCTCAAGCTCCCATTTAATCTTTGTCATACCAAGGCGGTGAGCCAAAGGAGTATATATTTCCAATGTTTCTCTTGCTTTTGTGATTTGAGAATCTGTATTCATATACTGAAGCGTTCTCATATTGTGCAATCTGTCTACCAATTTGATTACGATAACTCGTATATCAGATGCCATGGACAAGAACATTTTACGCAAGTTTTCTGCTTGCAGTTCTTCTTTGGTTGATGTCGGTATTCTTTTGAGCTTTGTTACTCCGTCAACGAGATAAGTTATCTCCTCTCCGAAAATTTCTCGCATTTCCTCAGTTGTAACAGATGTATCTTCTATTACATCATGAAGCATACCGGCAACAATCGACGGCATATCCATATCCATTTCGGCAAGCATTGTAGCAACAGCAACCGGATGTATAATAAACGGCTCTCCTGATTTTCTCTTTTGCGCAACATGCTTTTCATCTGCAAGTTTGAATGCCTTCTCAAGAACAGAAAGATCTGCGCCCGGATGCTTTTCATACAAATATTTTCTTAATTCTTCAAATTGGGCCACATATTCCATAACGATTACACCTCCGCTTGCGCCATGTTATAAATACAAGATTGTGACAAATTAACTTTCTCTGCATTTTTTACAATAAAGAAAGTTTGCTTATCTTTTCTTTTTATCAAACCAAGTTCAATAAAAACATCTAAACCGCAACGTATCTCATACCAAGTACAGAGTATACCCATGCGTCTCATGCTTTCTCTGATACGATATAAATCGTTAAACTTAAAAGACTCTCCGTATGAAATAAAATGCTTATACATGGCGGCCAAAGTATTTCTATCAAGTAAAAATCCTCTGTCCGTAATGTAATCGCTATTATACACACATTTTATATTGTTATCAATATTATAATCAGCATCATGTATATCAGAAATCAGCAAAGAAATACTTTTTCTTCCTTGCCAAACATTTATCTCTGCCTTGCATACAACACTACACTTTTTACCGATACTTTTTATCATATCTTCATATGTACCTTGCGAAAAAGCAATACCTTCAAAAGTCAATCTCCTGCCGGTTGCATCTTCGGTACAAAAAGTCATTTTCAAATGTTTACCGCTTTCTCCCACTTTAGCACATCTTATCGGTTGCAAATTTCTCACACATAGCATCGGTGCCGGATTTCCCGTGCCGTGCGGCTCTAAATCAGAAAGACGTTCAACTTCTTCTAATGTTATTTCTTCAGGCATAACCACAGCGTCTATTTCAATATTTGCGGGCAAATGACATACCAGATTATCTCTTGCATAATCATTCATATACTCAATAAACTTCGGTATATTCTCAACCTTTATTGTAAGTCCTGCCGCCATTTCATGTCCGCCGAATTTTTCAAGCAAATGAGCGCACCCTGTGAGCGCCTTATGTAAATCAAATCCCTTAACAGCCCTCGCAGAACCTTTTGCCACATCATTTCTGCCTTCATCATTATTGTCTACTGTCAAAACAAATGATGTTTTTTTATATTTATCTGTAAGCCTTGATGCCACAATACCTATAACACCATGATGCCAATCTTCTCCCAAAGCCACTACAACCGCATCTGCATCGGTCGTTTTAAGATTTTCTTCTTGCATTGCTTTTTCTGCAATTTCCGCCTCAGTTTCTTGTCTTTTGGCATTTTCATTCATAAGCTCTCTGGCAAGCTGTTCTGCTTCGCTGTCATCATCACAAACAAGAAGTTCAAAAGCACGCATCGCATTTCCGAGCCTGCCTGCCGCATTCAATTTAGGCACAAGCTGAAAAGATATAAACATAGAAGATATACTCGGTTGGGAAGTTTTACCTTCGTTTATGATATTAAGCAACTTTTCAAGACCTACCCAATTAAAATCGTGTATATGCTCCAAGCCGTATTTTACAATAACCCTGTTATCTCCCACAAGCGGCACAACATCACCCAAAGTGCCTATCATAACAATCGGAATATATCGTGCTATCTCTTCATTCGCTCCGATTTCTTCAGCAAGCGCCCTTATTAGCGTAAAAGCCACGCCTGCGCCGCAAAGTTGGCTGAGAGGTGTATCTTCTTTTAAAATACAAGGATCCACAACAGCCGAGCACTCCGGCAAACGTTCCGCACATTTATGATGGTCTGTGACAACAACATCCATGCCGAGGCTTATAGCGTACTCAATTTGCTCGAACGCTACTATGCCGTTATCCACTGTTACTATAAGAGTTACTCCTTCTTCGGAAAGTTTGTCGATGGCCTCTGCTGACATGCCGTAACCCTCTGAAATTCTGTCGGGAATATACGGAATAACCTCTGCTGACATTACCTTTTGCAAAAAATGGCACAAAACAGCAGCTGCAGTCACACCGTCAGCATCATAATCGCCGAAAACAGCAATCAATTCGCCTTCTTCGACTGCATTTAAAATTCTGTCGACAGCACCTGCCATGTCCGGCAATATGTATGGGTCAGAAAGTGTCTCAACACCTCCTGTTTTACCGAATATGCCTCTTTTATGCATAATTTCATCAACAAAAGTCATTTTTTTACTTTTGTTTTGGCAAGAATCAATATACTCGTTATGCTGTTTTATATTAAAAATCCATTGTCTGTCAAACATAAAATACCGCCATTTCAAAATGCGAAATATTAGTATTTACAATATCACATTTTGGGCGGAAATACAAATCTAAATGTTGTCTCTCCACCCTCCACGCTGGTGACTGATACATCAATATCGTGTCTTGTCGCAATTTGCTTTGCTATGGCAAGACCAAGCCCCGTACCGTTTTTATTTTTTTCAGAGCGCGATTTATAAAATCTTTCAAAAACCATAGGTAAATCTTCTTTATTGATACCTACACCAATGTTTGTCACGCTAACCGTATTTTCTTTCAACTCAATGCCAACGGCATTTTCAGGATTATCCGTAAATTTAATGGCGTTATCAATAATAATCAGAAGCATTTGGCGAATTCTGTCATAATCTCCTTTAATCATGTAAACATTCTCATCGTTTGAAAATTCAATATTTATATTTTTATCTACCGCAATTCTTCTGCCGCTTCTAACCGCATCACTAATGCAATCACACAGATTAAACTCCGTAATATTTATGCTGAAATCAGGATTTTGAAGTCTCGAAAGGTCAAGCAAATCATTTACCAATCTTTGCATATAAATACTTTCTCCCAACAGCTGACGGTGGTATTCTTCAACCATTTCAGGTTCAGTCACCACTTTGTCGCAAATCGCTTCAAGCGAGCCCCTGATTACTGTAACGGGCGTTCTCAATTCGTGCGAAATATTTGCCACAAAGTCTTGTCGCATTTTTTGAAGCTTTTCGCTTTCAATTTCTGCTTGACGCAGCTTATCGCCCATTTCGTCCATCGTTTGGGCGAGTTCACCTATTTCGTCTGTACCTTTTACGTCTGTTTTCGCTGCATAGTTTCCTTCGGAAATTTGCAATGCTGTCTTATTTATCTTTTTAAGCGGCTTTGCAATAGTTCTTGAAATAATTATTGAAATTAATATGCCTATTGCAAAAGCTAATATTGTACTGATAAACAATATAAAGATACCGTTGTCAAATGCTTCTGACAATTCACTTTTAGGCGTATGCAAAAGTACGGCGCCCGTCACTTCACCTTTTTGTGTATACAAAGGTACTCCCATTGTCAAATACTCATCGCCCAATGTCTTTGAAAAGCGGTCGTCATATATTTCATTTCCTCTACCTTCGCAAACCTTATAAATAAATGCTTTTGAATCCATGGGCAAATCTTTAAAAGCAAATCTCGAGCTGTATTCTGTTTGCGAGTCTTGTGATGTAGTAAGAATTGTATACTTTGAATCAATAAGCCACACATCTGCATCTGTAATTTCTTTAACGAAACGAATAAGGCGTGGTCCGTCGAGATAAACTGACCCGCTCGGCCCTTTATTTCCCGGAAATTCAGGCGGTTCATTGTTTGTAAAAGCTTCCCATTTAGCGCCTGTTCTGCCGTCATAAATCGCGCTTGTCACCGCAGCCGAAACAGAGCGTGCCGTTTCCGTCATTTTATCATGATAAAGTGACTCAGTATAATCGTTAAACAGCACGGTAAACGCAGAACTTATCACAATAGCAAAAAGCAAAATCGCCGCCGTAAAGCAAAGTGTGAGCTTGGCTGATATTTTAAATTTTAATTTCTTTTTTTTATTATTTTTCATATTATTTAATGGCAAACTTGTAGCCTACTCCCCAAATTGTCTCAATTTCCCATCCTTGATGCGGGTGTTCGTCCAATTTTGCACGAAGTCTCTTTATATGCGAATCAACTGTTCTGCTGTCTCCATAAAAATCATATCCCCACAATTTATCCAAAAGCGAATCTCTTGAAAACACCTTATTTGAATTATTTGAAAGTGTCCACAGTATTTCTATTTCTTTTTTTGTAAGTCTGAGCGGAATGTTATCTATCTCAACAACATAATTTTCAAGATTAATTGTGAGATTGCCGCATTTGAATATTTTATCATTTTCTTTGCTTATATTGATTCTTCGAAGTATAGCTCTTACTCTTGCCATAACTTCCCCGCACGAAAACGGCTTTACTATGTAATCGTCTGCGCCTATATCAAGACCCATAATTTTTTCAAAATCTTCGCCTCTTGCCGTAACCATTATAATAGGCACATTGGATTCCCTTCTTATATCTCTGCAAACTTCAAACCCATCCATTCTCGGCATCATAACATCAAGCAAAATCAAATCGGGCTCAAAGCTTTTATATTTCTCCATTGCTTCAACGCCATCCGTTGCAACTTCTACCGTGTACCCTTCTTTTTTCGCATACTCCGTAAGTACGGATGTTATCTGTTTATTATCGTCAGCTATCAATATCTTAGACATTCCAATCTCTCCATCAAACTTTTATTTTTTATAATTATAACATAAAAGTATGACGTTTTGGTGACGTTTTCTCGTTTTATTACTACGGAAAGTGGTCGCTCGCCACAAGTTTCGGTGCTATCTGCCGTTGCTGTAACAGTTGCAGTTGCCGGCGCTGTTGCTTTATTTTCTTCTTTCTTGTCATCAGTTTCACAAGATGTTAATAACATCATAGATACAAGAATTAAGATAAGTATTTTGGATATAGATTTCATAAAATCAAATCTCTCCTTTGTTTATTTTTATAGCGATAGCATCGCTATCCCCCCCCCGAAATTTTGTCAACGATTTTTATTCACAAGAAATGCGTTTTTGTGGGAGTAAAAAGAAAACTTTCTCCCCAAAATGGGCGTTATTTGTGAGAAAACGCTGCTTCAAGGCACTTCAAAGCCGTTTCAAGCGACTTTGAGAGACTTTTTCTCTAACAAATCCGGCCTTTTGTGGGAGAAAATCCAAGCATCAACATGTAGACGAGTTAAGTTTCTGCACTCAAGCCCACGGCGAGCGACCACTTTCCGCACACGGCAAAAAACGACCTTTTCTAATAATTGATATTAAATCAATATTGTGTTATTATAAGAGGAAGGTGCATTAAAGCACAATTTTATATTAATGACTTTTGAATTATTTGAAAGGAATGGTAATATGCAAAGAATAGAAATTGCCAAGATTTACAGTTCACCGAATGACTTTGCAGATAAGAAAATAACTGTGTGCGGTTGGGTGCGTACTATTCGCGACTCAAAGGCGCTTGGTTTTATTGACTTAAATGACGGTAGTTATTTTAAAGGAATACAAATTGTTTTTGAAGAACAAGCTATAAATAATTTTACGGAAATCGCAAAACAAAACGTAGGTACTGCTCTTGTGGTTACAGGTACATTAGTACTCACTCCTGAGGCAAAGCAGCCTTTTGAGATTAAAGCAGAAGAAATTTTTGTTGAAGGTTCTTCTTCACCTGAGTATCCGCTTCAGAAAAAGCGTCACTCAATGGAATATTTGAGAACAATTGCGCATTTGCGTCCGCGTGCAAATACTTTCAGCGCAGCCTTTCGTATTCGTTCGGCCGCTGCTTTTGCAATTCATCAATTCTTTAATTCAAACGGATTTGTTTATGCACATACACCGCTCATTTCTTGCAGTGACTGCGAGGGTGCCGGAGAAATGTTCCGCGTAACAACTTTGGATGTGGACAATCCGCCTATGAAAGATGGCGCCGTTGATTATTCACAAGACTTCTTCGGAAAGAGTGCGTACCTTACAGTATCAGGTCAGCTTCAGGGAGAGGCTATGGCAATGGCTTTCGGCAAAATTTATACTTTTGGACCAACTTTCCGTGCGGAACAATCGTATACAGCTCGTCATGCAGCAGAGTTTTGGATGATTGAACCCGAGATTGCTTTTGCGGATCTTGCAGACGACATGAAGCTTGCTGAGGAAATGATTAAATATGTTCTCAATTATATTTTAGAGTCATGCCCTGCAGATCTTGAGTTCCTCAATCAATTCTATGATAAAGAGCTTATTGAAAGACTTAAATTCGTTGCTTCCTCTGATTTCGGTCATGTAACATACACAGAGGCAATTAAATTACTTGAGCCTTACAATGATCAGTTTGAATATAAAGTATTCTGGGGCTGCGATTTGCAAACAGAGCACGAGCGCTGTCTTACAGAGAAAATTTTCAAGAAACCTGTATTTGTTACAGATTATCCCAAGGAAATCAAAGCTTTCTATATGCGTCTTAATGACGATGGTAAGACTGTTGCTGCTATGGACCTTCTTGTTCCCGGCATCGGTGAAATTATCGGTGGTAGCCAGCGTGAAGAACGTATTGATATTCTTGAAAACAGAATTGCTGAGCTGGGTCTTGAAAAAGAAGGTTATGAATGGTATCTTGACCTTCGCCGTTTTGGTGGCACAAAGCACGCAGGTTTCGGACTCGGTTTTGAGCGTCTCATTATGTACGCTACAGGAATTCCGAACATTCGTGATGTCCTTCCTTTCCCAAGAACAACAGGCTCAGCACTTTTCTGATATATTTTTATAAATATTATTTCATCCAGACATTATAACGGTCCGCCAGCATAGCAATATACTCTGTGTTGGTGGGCTTTCCTTTTTGCATATTTACCGTAAAGCCGAATATTTCTTCTAATATCTCTACTTTACCTCTGTTCCATGATACTTCAACTGCTGTTCTTATTGCTTTTTCAACACTTGCAGTTGTTTTACCATGTCTGTCTGCCAAACTCGGATAAACAGTTTTTGTCATGTGGTTAATCAACATCGGATTATCTATTACCATACAAACGGCTTCTCTTAGATATACATACCCGGTCAGATGTGCCGGAACTCCCAAGTCATGCAATAAATTTGTAACTCTTTTAAAAGTAGAATCTTCGTTATTGTATTTTAAAATCCTATAAAAAGCTCTCTCAGCATCAATATTCTCTCCTGCTGCTTTTGCGTAAAGGCCTGTCGCTGCTTTTACCAAATCACCGGCTCTGTCGAGAAGATGCTCACAAGAAATTGGTTTCCTGACGAAATATGCGTTAGGAATATCGTTTATCAAATATCTTTGCATATCATTTGAATATGCCGACGTAATGATAATAACCGGTTTGTACTTTAAATCTTTTTGAAGCATTCGTATAACACTTATACCATCAAGCGCCGGTAAAGTTAAATCCATTATAATAATGTCCGGCATTTTTTCTTTAACTACGGGCAAAACAGCATCTCCGCTGTATACTTTGCCACATAACGACAAATTATTGCGTTCTATAACTCGCAAACCTAATGTATCAGCAAACTCACAGTCTGCATCAACAATTAAAACTGAATAAGAATCTTTTCTCACAGCAATCACCTTTCTCATTTGTATATGTTTTCTTTTGTGAATAATATCGGCGTGCTGCGACTTTTCTTTGTATTACCGAGTGGGCGCATTCTAACACATAACATACTCTTATGTCAAAAAACCACATTATTTCCCGGGAAATATTTTTTGTGCGTTATTCTTTTACCATATTCTGTAAATTTCGATGTAATGTTTGACTTTTTTCGTACTTTATGTTAGTATATGGTAGTGATTTCTATTAGGGAGGTTTCTCTTGATTCAAGAAAATGCTTTACGCATAATAACTGTAATTGAAAATAATGATTATTTGAAAAAAGTTGCCGGAAACATCGCTCAGTTAAACAATGCTTCTGTGGTCGCTTCTTCTCGAAATACTACAAATATCGTGGAATTATGTTCGTTATTATCTCCTGATATCCTCATTTATGATTTATCGGGAAAAGATGACAATGTTAATAATAAAATAAAAGAAATTTGTAACGCAAAGAATCATTCCGTGAAAGTAATAGCTACTGCTTCTTCTAAAGAAGGAGAAACTCTTATATCCGATTCTATAAAAAACGGAGCCGACTTATTTATGGAGAATCTTGATAATCCTGATATTCTTCGCAGTACGCTTCGCGTCATAAGTGGTCGAGGCTTTTTCTCTCAAGATAAAAAGAACATCGATTTATTTTATACTCAAAAAGTAGATGAACTTCTTCACAAACTTAAGTTACCTGTACACTTTTCAGGTTATTATTTTTTGAAAAGCGCAATTATACATATTGCAAAGAGAGAGACTAAACTACCTGATGTTTCTTGTCGATTATATGAAAAAGTCGCTAAAGAGTACAATTCAAATTCGCGACAAGTAGAAAGGGCTATTTTGAAGAGTGTTAACTACATTAATGAAATTTGCACTAAAGATTATATATTGAATACCATTTTAGGATATAGTGTAGATGCCGCCAATTATTCTTTAAATGCAAAAGAGCTGATCGCTTTAATCGCAGATCAGCTCCGTTTGAACTATTCTAATTCAGTTGATTATTAAGAAATAATCTTGATTCCTCCGATAAAAGGAAGCTCTTTAACTTTACCTTGGAAAGTAAATACCATACCGAATACTATATATCCTACTGTAAGTAAACCGAGTACAGAACCCAAAACAGCGCCAACAAAAGGAATAAGACCTAACAAGCTGCTTACTATACCGAGTACAACATCAAGTATTAAGAGTAAAAGTCCATTATTTGAATGGAATTTACAATATTTTGATCCCTTTGTACCGGCAACCAAAGGAAGCCAGAAAAGAATCGGAATATATGCTAAACCACATACTACTTTATTTTTCTCAATTTCCTCTTTGCTAAAGTCTGCTGTAGTATCCTTAGTATCTAAAATAGTTTGAAAAAATGATTTCTCAGTGTTTGAATTTGCCTTTGAAGCGCATTCTGTGCAAACTGAACCATTAGAAATCTCTTTGCCGCATTTCTCACAAAAAGCCATTACAAAAACCTCCATAAATTTGATTTCTTATATATTATCTCTTATTTTTCTTCAATATGCAAGCATAAAATCAACATTTTTGTATAAAATTCTTTTTTTAACAAATATTATCAATAAGAGATATTTCTCTAATATAAAACTTTCGGAGGTTTACTATGAACACAAAAAAAATTATTTTGAGCATAATAACAATCGCTGTTATATGTATGGCTCTTTTCCTTTGTGGTTGTACAAAAAAAGACGGAGACGTAGGTGACAATCCAAATCATACAACTTCTTCACCATCTACAACAGCTCCTATTTCCACAATGACAGCAAATCCAACTGCTGACGCTACCCAGAGCCCTTTGGAATCTATGATACCGAAGATAATGGACTAAATATACTATTAAAAACAGAAAACCGGATTTACGCATAACGCGAAAATCCGGTTTTATTATTGATGGTACAATTTAAGTAAATAAATTACTTAACCTCAACTTCTGCTCCAGCTTCTTTAAGTTTAGCTTCGATAGCAGCTGCATCGTCTTTGCTAACTTTCTCTTTGAGAGGCTTCGGAGCTTCGTCAACGATTTTCTTAGCTTCCATAAGTGAAGCGCCTGTAATTTCTTTAACAACTTTGATAACGTTCATCTTGTTGGGGCCTGCGCTCTTAAGGATAACGTCGAACTCTGTTTGCTCAGCAGCTGCAGGAGCATCTCCGCCTGCTGCAGGACCTGCAACAACTGCTACAGCAGCAGATGCAGATACACCAAACTCTTCTTCCATAGCTTTAACGAGCTCGTTAAGTTCGATTACTGTTAAAGCTTTAACATCGTCAATAAATTTTTGTATTTTTTCACTAGCCATTTTAAATTTCCTCCAATTAATATTTTAATTTAATAATTTGTTGCCTGTTTTTTAGCTTAACTCAGGCTTCAAGCTTTTTAGCGTATTCATTAAGCGCAATAGTAAGTCCTGTAATAGGTCCGTTCAAGCTGCCCAAGAGTCTTGCGATAAGAACTTCTTTTGAAGGCAAACTTGCGAGTTCCTTAACAGTTTCTGCTGAAATAGCCTTACCTTCCATTATACCGCCTTTAATCTCAACTGCTTTGTTCTCTTTAGCAAAGTCATTGATGATTTTAGCTGCATCTGTCAAAGTAGGGCAAGCTGCGATAGCTGTAGGTCCTTTAAGAAACTCTTCAACACCTTCAAGACCCAACTGAGCAACTGCTTTTGTTGTTAATGTGTTTTTACGAACTTTATAGCTAACATCAGCTTTACGAAGAGCTGCTCTGAGCTCAGTATCTTTATCTACTGTTAAACCTCTCGCATCAACGAAAACTACAGTAGCCGCATCTTTGATATCTTCTACTATTGAAGCAACAACTGCTTCTTTCTCTTTTAAAATTTTCTCGCTTGGCATCCTTACAAACACCTCCTTGTAAAATTGTCCCATCATTGTATAAAAATCAGAAAACCCTTTCATGCCAAAGACACAAAAGGGTTGTGATTATAAAATCAGTTAACCTCGGCCGGACTTATACGTACTAACGATGCCTGCTGTCTTCGGCGAAATTATTCTGTTTTTATTGTTTTAAACCGAATCTAATTAACCCTTTGCAGGATTGATTTTGATGCCGGGGCCCATTGTTGTAGAAATAACAATGCTCTTCATGTATTGGCCTTTTGCTGCAGCAGGTTTAGCCTTTAATACTGCATCATAAAGTGTAGTGTAGTTTTCCATCAACTTCTCTGCGCCAAAAGATGCTTTACCCAAGGGGCAGTGAATAATGTTGGTCTTGTCCAAACGGTACTCAATTTTACCGGCTTTCAATTCCTCAATTGCTTTTTTAACATCCATTGAAACAGTACCTGCTTTAGGGTTAGGCATTAATCCTTTAGGTCCGAGTACTTTACCGAGACGACCTACAAGACCCATCATGTCAGGTGTAGCTACTACTACGTCAAATCCAAACCAATTCTCTCCTTGAATCTTTGCAACAAGATCTTCTGCACCAACAAAATCTGCACCTGCAGCCTCTGCCTCAGCAGCTTTATCACCTTTAGCAAAAACAAGAACTTTCTTTGTCTTACCTGTACCGTTAGGAAGAACTACGGCACCTCTAACTTGCTGATCCGCATGTCTTGAGTCAACACCAAGTCTGATATGAACTTCTACAGTTTCATCAAATTTAGCTTTTGCAGTCTGCACTACAAGATCAAGAGCTTCGGAAGGATCATAAAGTTTTGCGCTGTCTACAAGTTTAGCGCTGTCTTGATATTTTTTACCTCTGAACACGTTGTTCACTCTCCTTTACAAAAAATCCGTGGGATTAGCCTTCAACAACTATACCCATGCTTCTTGCTGTACCTGCCAGCATGCTTGCAGCTGCTTCAACTGAACCTGCGTTCATGTCAGCCATTTTCTGCTCTGCAATCTTCAAAAGATCTGCTTTAGCGATCTTTGCAACTTTGTCACGGTTAGGTTTACCTGAGCCGGTCTCAATCTTGCAAGCTTTCTTTAAAAGAACTGCTGCAGGAGGAGTCTTTGTAATGAATGAAAACGTCTTATCGGCGTAAACAGTGATGACAACAGGAATAATTAATCCCATATCATTCTTTGTTCTTTCATTGAATTCTTTACAGAAACCCATGATATTAAGGCCATGCTGACCCAATGCTGGTCCAACCGGTGGTGTCGGTGCAGCCTTTCCTGCCGGAATCTGCAACTTTACCAATGCTACTACTTTTTTAGCCATGTTTCCACCTCCCAAAAAATTTAAGAAACAATTAATTTATAATTAAAATATTCTCTGAATTTGAGAATATTCCAATTCAGCTGAAATCTCGCGTCCAAACATGGAAACGAGTACCTTAACTTGTGATTTTTCAACATTAATGTTTTCAACCACACCTGTGAAATTCTCCAAAGGACCTGAAATAATACGCACAGTATCTCCAATCTCGTAATCCACAGTCTTTGTCTGATCCACGCCCAAAGCGCAAACCTCTTCATCTGATAAGCTTTGAGGTTTATTACCAAAACCGACGAAGCTTGTAACACCACGTATATTGCGCACAACATACCAAGTGTCATCGGTAAGAATCATCTTAACGAGGACATATCCGGGAAATATCTTTTTAAGAGCAGACTTTTCGCGTCCGTCTTTAATCTCCACTTCTTCTAACATAGGAATAATAATATCAAAGAAATAATCTTGCATTCCTCTGTTCTTTATAACTGTCTCAAGACTTTTTTTAACTTTGTCTTCGTAGCCTGAATAAGTATGAACTACATACCACAAAGGCTCACTCGAAACATCCTCTAAAAACATGATTGTCCTCCTTTCAAATATTTTGCACGAATCATTTTGAGCTTTTATTACCGATTTATCGTATCCTTATCAGCTTAATCTTGCGATTAACCCCATCAAAGCATCCAGACCGAAATCTGAGAGCCATATAATAGCTCCTATAACCAAGCAAAAAGCCAAAACAGAAAGCGTGTTAAGTGCAACTTGTTTCTTTGTAGGCCATGTAACTTTTTTAATCTCAGCTACAATACCTTTAAAAAATCCGGCAATTGCACTACCTATTCTTTTGAAAATATTAGGTTTGTTTTCTTTTTTCTCTTTAGCCATTTTAAACACATCCTTAATTTATTAACACCCGAATGTGAAACTACATCCACAGAAATATTACTTTGTTTCTCTGTGTGCTGTGTGTTTCTTACAGAACTTACAATATTTGCTCATTTCAATTCTGTCAGGGTTATTTTTTTTGTTTTTCATTGTTGTGTAATTACGTTGTTTGCACTCAGTACAAGCCATTGTTACTTTTACTCTCATGTTACTTAACACCTCCATCGCCTAAAGCGCATTGACTAATGTAACACATTAGCTCTTGTTTTGTCAACCCCTTTTTACATTAAAGCCGAAAATATTTTTCCAATAAAATTACTTTCATACAAAAAGGCTGTTATTGTTGAATTTTCTATCTCTTTCACAATACCCGACATGAACTCTGTCGAAGATAATGTTGACACAAAGAGCAATAACACAAGTACAAATAAAGCTCCTTGTAAAAATCCCACCAAAATACCACCGATTTTATCTGTCTGTTTGACAAGTGGTAATTTCACCGCAATTTTCAGTGCAATCTTCAGTACCTGCATCACAATGATGACAAGAACAAAAATTATTATAAAAGCTATTACTGCACATGCCAACGTTGCGGCTTTCGCGCCTATATCTGCTGAGATTTTTGAAATGGATTCTTCTGCCTTATCGTTGACCCCTGACGAAATCTTCTCTGTTAAAAATGAAGGTAACGGCAATTTTTCTATTGCAGAATTTACATCCACAGCTCCATTTTCATTGTACTCTTCCATTAAATTTTCTTCTACAATCGACGAAAATTTAGGCGCCATTGCGTCGGCTACACCTAATTTTTCCAATCCGGTCGCAACAACCGGAGATAATACACTCGCAACAAATATAGCAATGATTGTTGCACCAAGAAGAAAAACCGACATTACCAATCCGCGTTTCCATCCGACAAAAACAGCTATAGCCATAATTGCAATTAAAATAATGTCTACTATCATAAATCAAAACCTCCTTAATTAAATGACACCGTCAACAACTTGCCTTCTCCGCAAACAGCAACATTTCGACTGTCAGCACAAACAGCATAGTCAATTTTAAACCCAGCCTCAGCAGTTCCGATAAAAAGACCCTTACTGTTATACAAAGAAACATGCGTCTTTGTATATACCATAAAAGTATCTCCTACAGAATCAACACCGATAACATTTCCTGAAACTTCAAAGCTTAATTTCTCCTTGCCTGAAGCATCAAACGCCTTAACAGTAGTTTTATCCGCACTATCATTGCCGATAGCCACCAAACAATATTTATTCTCGACCATCGCAACATCTGTTATACTGCTTTGCATATTATTTCTGCTCCAGAGTTCACTTTTTTTATCTCCGTCAGTCGATACACTTAAAGATTTATAAAAAGTTTGTACAGAATCGCTGTTTGCAGCAAAAACAGTATTATTATCGGAATAAAACATTCTTACATAAATATTATTATTAACATCTTCATTTGCGAAAATTTCTCCGTCAGAAAGCCTTATAAACGACACACTGCCTCTTGCATCTCCACTGTCGGAAAATACCCCCGAAAGTACCATTTGTTTACAATCTTTACTTATCGCACCGGTGAGTATATAGTGTGAACCGAATTTTCTTGTAAAAAGCTCTTTCAAAGTCGATGTTTTAGATTCAAATTCATATACGGTAGCAGCAGAAAGGTACTCTTTCTCCTCGTGTACAATACAAACGTATTTACCTCTGCCAAAAACTGATTTAATAACATTGCCGCTGCCATATTTCCAAACTGCACCATTTTTATCAAAAGCATATGCTGCCGTACCACCTATGTCTGCAATAACCGCAAAATCGCCACAGTCAGTAAATCCGGGATTGTTAACGGAGCATTCAACATGCCATTTCCATTTGCCGTCAACGCCGTAGCCGGTAACTCCTTGCTCGTCATATACTATCGACACCCCGCCTTTTCCTGCAAGTACCGGTGTGCCTTTAATCTCTGCTTCTACGGAAAGTACCTTCGGTGTCACTTTCACATCTCTTTCTATGCCAAAAAGGTCTAATATTTTCTCATATCCTCCTGCAGCGAAGAAAACTATAAGAAATATTACTGCCGCTACTGCCAATCCGATAATTATAAAGCGCTTTTTGTTTTTGTTCAAAACTTCTCTGCGTTTTTCAATTTCTTTTTTTTCTATTACTTTTGTCTCGTTTTTGTCTTTATCATTTGTATATGGCAAAGCGTCCCCGTCCTCTCTTTTTGTCATCCTTTGTATTATACCTTTTTATTCCCCCATAGCGCAAGTACAATAATTAAAAATATTCCTACCAAACCAAAGATTGGATACAAAACATCCATAAGTTTGCCGAAACTTAAATATGTTGCAGGAATAGCTATCAGTCCGAGAATCAGCCCAAGTTTTTTCTCATCTATGTATTCTGTAAAAAACACACAAGTCCCTGTTAAACCTGATATTACCGACAAAAACATCGCTGTAAAAATCACTGCGTTTATCATAAAATATACACCCGGAAATTTTTGTATATCCGCAAAAAGCTCCGCCACGGGCATTTCGTATTTTCCGGGAGGAATTTTACCGTATACCATTCCCAAAAGCACTGCTCCGCCCGATACAAAAAGCATCACGCCGCCTAAAACTCCCCCTAATATTGCATTTTTTCTTGTTGAGAGCAGTTCTCTGCACCTGCCGAGCACACATATTGAAGTAAGGACATTATAACCTGCATACAACAGAATTTTCATTCCCATCATTGCAGAAGGCATCATATAATCAACCTCAGGAGAGCTTATATGTCTGTCCCCGAAAACAGCCCCAACTAACGCAATAATTGCTATTATCCCCGCAAGAACCGGCGCACAGATGCCGCAAATATCAACAAGCGTTCCGAAGCCGCGACAAAGCACAAAATAAGCACAGAAACTTGCAATAATCACCGAAACAATACTTCCGCCGCAGAGTTGCTTAACCCCGGCGAGTACAATGATATAAGCAGAATATGAAAACAATCCGCAGCATACGGTTAAGACTTTGCCCCCGAATTTTCCTCCGATTGTTTTGTTGAAAGAATGTGGGTCTTTAATGTCATTTTCACGCACTACAACGAGAGCCTTTGCACCGCAAAAAGCTATGACAGCACAAGAAAGAAAAAGCCCTATCGTTCCGTAATAACCAAAACAGGCAAAATATGTCATTATTTCTCTGCCTGTTGCAAAACCGGCGCCGATTATCGCAGAAAGATATACGGCGCCGAGTATAAATGAATTTTTGATAAGAAACAGCTCTTTATATCAGCGTTCCTTAAATAATATGTTGTTTTTATTATTTCATGCCTGAAATTGTTTTGAAGTTTTCAAGCGTTCCCATAATGCCATAGCTGTTATTGTCACCGGTTATTTGTCTTATATAGTCATAACCTCCGCAATATTTGCCGTTTTCATAAAGATGCATTGTGGTTTCATCTGCGCGATAACCTTCAACAACTACAACTTCGCCATCTTTTGACATGGTGTATGTTATTTTTATCAAAAGCTCGCCTTTTTCTGCAGGTTCTTCATCAAGACCGACAATATCAATTGAATATAATGCTGTATTGATCCTTCTGAAAGCCTTTATCGCTGCTGAATCAGTAACAGGCTGATTATTAAAATAGAGTTGTTCTCCGTCTTCCTTTATATCGAAGCCCATTTCAAAAGTTTCGTTTATATTTGCACATGTAATTTCTGCTTTTATGGATTTAAGCTCTGTATACATTCTTGTGAAAATAAACGGGCTCATATATTTAATAACCGAGTCATCTGTAAAAGCAACAGAATCCATAGATACCGTAAATATATTATTTCCGTCTCCGAAAATACAATAATAAGCTCCGCCTTCGGGCACTTTGTTGCCCAATGTAAGAGTTTGTTCACCCTTATTATCAGTAAGTTTTAAAACATATGCGGGATTATCGAGTCCGTATTTTGATAAGTCTTTACAATCACCCTCAATGTACTCTGACGTATACAAAGCCGATACAGCATCAATAATCTCTCCTATATATGAATCTTCACCCGGTCTTGAAAGTGGGTAATTCATTGTCCATGTTTTACTTTCCTCTGTAAATGTACTGCTGAGAGACAAAAACTTCTGTCCTTTTTTGTACACTTCCATGTCTTTGATTTTTCCTTTATCGTTAAAATCAAAGATTTTTGTGTATAATAAATTTTCTTTTGTTAAGACAGTAACTTCTTTGTATGTGCTGTTTATAAGATAAACCTTTTTACTTTCTTCAACCACTGCAAAATACATTGCCGTGCCCGGTTTTTGCATACCAAAACGCAAAGTATATGTCGTGCCGTCTTTAAGTGTTATTTTTATATATTCGGTGCGAGATATATCATAGTTTTTTATGATTTCTTCTGTTATTTCACCTTCATAAACAACAGCTGCCATACAAGATCTGACGGAGTTGAGTGCTGTATTAATGCCGGTTGTATACAGGTCAATTTCTGCATATGTTGGACATACCCAGCTTTTCTCTCCTTCACGTTCTAACTTAATGTCATCAACAATATTGCATTCATATTTTTGTACTTGGCTTACTGAATTGAAGTTAAAAACCCTTTCTGTTTCCTGCACTTGCGCAGTCGGCACAGGTGCATTGGATGTATCATCCTTATTTATTAAGGATGATACTACAAAAAAGCCTGCAATCATCACAGCTATTACAATTAAAGAAATAATTGTTGTTTTATATTGTTTCATAAAATTTCCTCTCAATTATACTTTTAAAGTATTATTAAAGATGACGTCTTCTAAACCACACAAAAACGCCTACTCCGACAATTGCCAAAGGATAAATAATTACCGAGAATGCAAATATCCATTTGTTTTGTGTCTTATCTACCGTAACGGTAGTTGTGTTGTATGTTTTGGCTTCGATATCAAGTGATTCCATGGTGTCTTCGCCCATCATCCAGTCAATACTGTATAAGAATAAAAGCTCTGATGATGAATTTGCATATTTATTAATATACGCATCTTGTAATCCTAAACTTGAACCCAACACAACAACTCTCGAGTGTTTTCCGTTTGCAAAATGTTCTCCGCAAGCAGCCAAAGTTGAAATACCGGTAAATTCCTCACCTGTAACATATTCTGTACTCTTACCTGTTTTTGATGTCTGAATCAAAGAATGTGATTCAAAATAGTCTGTTGTATTTAACATATTGATACTTCTGGAGTCAAAAGATATATATGTGTTGGGGAGCGCATTTTCTGCCAACGGTCCGTATTTTAACTCTGTAGCTGTAATTACAGAAGGCTTTGCGGCAGCAGTAATTTGATAATTTTCGTCGTCCGTAACAATATCGTTTTTAATTTCCATACCGTAAAGCTCAGACAAAAGTGCATTAAAGCGAGTCATCTTAACGCCTGTCATATCAGAATCAAATGCTGCAAAAACCATACCTCCGTCAAAAGAGAGCCACTGATGGAGCATATCAAATTCTTTTTCAGAAAGGTCTCTTTTAGGACTCAAGAAAACAAGAGCACCGGCATCTTCAGGCATTTTTTCAATCTTGGATAAGTCAATTTCTTTTATATTGATATTCATATTATCAATATTTTCAAAAATCATACCGTATTTATCCTTTGATGTTTCCTGAAGTCCTGTGGATACATAAAGATTAGGTATTATATCTCGTGTAACATACTTTATAGCTGTACTTACTCTTTGCTCCGTTTTATTGCCGACATTATAACTGAGAGGCAAAATATTTCCTATATAGCCAATCTCTGTGTCAAACATCTCATTTGCTGCTATACGCTTGTTTCTCTTCGCACTTTTTACTATATAGTCTCCTTCGGAATATGTGCCGGCTGTTGCTGCTCCTACCGAATCATTTACTATATTAGGATTAACATCCAAGGAAACATAAGATACATCTATATGATCATTTCTGTCATAAATATCAAGTATCCTGATTATCTCTGCTTTCTCTTCATCGGCTTCGCCCTTAACTCTGTCATACAAAGCTATTATCTCTACATCTTCTTTAAGTTCGCCCAAGAGCTTCTCTGTCTCTTCTGTTATAGAGAATTGCTTGTTTGTTGTGAAGTCAAGAGACATCGGAAGTTGCTCGAGAATGATATTTACCACAACAAATACGACAACTATTGCTACTATGAGTAAAATGTAGCCTACGCCGTAATTAATACGTTTTTTAAGTGAACCTTTTTTATTATCTTTACTCATATTACTCTTTTCCTTTCAAGGTTTACGTATGTCAAGAATACAAACATAGCTGAGAATGTTAAATAGAAAATAAGTGATGCTATGTTAAAAGAACCTACTGTAAAGTCCTGATATCTTGTAAGCGGTGCAATCCATTGAAGTGCTGCGCCGAATGTTGTGCCGAGTGATGCTCCGATTGACTGCAAAAAGTACAATATAAGAAGTACAACTATACCTGAAACAGCGGCTACCGACTGACTTTCCGTAAAGGAAGAAACAAACAAGCTTACTGCAAGATATGCCATGCCGAGCATAAAGAAACCGATATAGCTGCCGAAGTCTTGCGCTGAACCTACAACCGCACCTTCTTCTACGAGAAAAGCAATCAAAACAGGGTATATGCAAGTCAGCACGGTCATCACAAAAAAGAGTGATACTGCTGCTAAATATTTACCGAGTACAATTCTCCACATTGGTACGGGGCAGGTTCTCAAAAGCACCTCTGTGCCGTTTTTCTTCTCATCCGATAAAAGTCTCATTGTAATAATCGGGATTATAAATGTAAGATAAACTCCAATAGAGCTTAATGTTTTCGAAAACTGTGCCGATGTTTGCAAAATGGAATTTACCCAGAACATCAAACCTACAATCGCCATAAAAAAGCCTATAATGCAATACGCAACGGGCGAGCGGAAATACGATCCCATTTCTCTTTTATAAATAGTCAACATAATAACACCTCCGCTTATTGCTCTTCTGAGCTTTGTTCATTGCTTACTATATCAATGAATATCTCTTCAAGAGTACGGCCCACCGGTTTAAGCTCAATAATTGCCATATTTGCATTTGAAACTGCATTAAACACTCCGCGGCGCACATCTGTTTTTCTTTCTGATTCTACATTGAATATGTATGCATCTTTGTCCATTCTGATAAAGTCAACGCGTCTTACACCATCAACACTTTCAAGGGCTTTTTGTGCGTCTGCTTTAGCAGTTGCTCCCACAAGGCTGATTATAAATTTGTTTACAGTACCTTCAGATGCTGTAAAGTCGGAAACCGAGCCGGTTGCCGCAAGTTTACCTTTATTAATTACCGCAACACTGCTGCAAACGGCGTTAACTTCTTGCAATATGTGTGTACTTAAGATAATGGTGTGTTCATGTTTTAACGCACCTATTAATTTTCTTATTTCTATTATTTGCTTGGGGTCAAGTCCTACAGTAGGCTCGTCTAAAACGAGTACCTGCGGATTACCTACAAGCGCTTGAGCTACACCGACTCTTTGTTTGTAACCTTTAGATAAGTTTTTAATAAGACGGTCTTTCATGTCACCGAGTTTAACCAGATATAAAATCTCGTCTAATTGGCGCTTGCGTTGTTTGAAAGGCACGCTTTTAAGTTCAGAAATGAATTTCAAGTATTCATTAACCGTCATATCTTGATAGAGCGGGGGCAATTCAGGAAGATATCCTATTAATTTTTTAGCTTCTTGAGGAGAATCCATTATGTCGAAGCCGTCAATGGTTACTGTACCTGATGTCGCCGCAAGATATCCCGTAAGGATATTCATAGTCGTAGACTTTCCCGCACCGTTAGGTCCCAGGAATCCTAATATTTCGCCTTTTTTTATTGTAAGAGATATGTCATTTACTGCTTTTATCTGTCCATATCGCTTCGTGAGATTTTTTATCTCAATCATAAAAATTGTCCTCCGAAATCCAAAATTTTTGCTGTTCTGTCATCTTTAGATGATAATTCAGGCATATTTTCCGTAATCTTTTTAAACTCTCTGAGAGCAAACACAGCCTCTGTATATTCTCTGATACCGTCTTGACCCTCATCCGGCCATAACAAGCCTGTGAAAATATCGCATACGCCGTGATAAATCTCTTCAGCCTCTGTGAGTGAATATTCTCCCTCATTCAATTTCTTGAGTATTTCTGCCATACCGCCTTTAATTGCGCAAACATTTGCCGCGTACGAAAGTCCTATGCTGTTGCGGCAACCTTTTTTTACTGCCCAAAGGCGAGCAGCTTCATCGCTGTAATCAAGCTCATAAAGTATTGACAGTTTACCCCAACCCTCAACATTTTCGGCAAGTTTAATAAGAAAATCATTTTTCTTTTTATTTTTTAAAATACCCACGGCAGCTCCTGCTGCATATAGAGTAAATTCGTCATGTTTTCCCAAAGCTTCCAAAATGTGTAAATCTTCCTCTTTACCTGCAATTCCCAGAAGTGCCAAACCCATTTTTACGGGTTCGCGGTCATTTGAATTTTTTGCAAGATCAAGAGCCAATACTCTCAAAGCCTCTTTTTTGTCTTTATTTTGCGGTATTTTAAAAGCAAAACAATAAGAGCAAACAGGGTCAACAAGTGAAATTGCCGGATATTTTTTTAATCTCGTCACCAACTTTGCCTTGTGCTTTTCAGAAGGCTTCAATGCTTGTTTCTTCACAGCAAGCGCAGTGAGAAAATTTATGATTGTATGAAGCTTTGTACTCACATTGGAGCGCAAAAGAGTACCCTCATATGCACCGGGAACCCAAACATCTCCCATCTGCATATCCAAGTCAGGCAATCTGTAACCTTCATTTACAATCTCTTCGTGAGTCTTATCCTTCAAATAATCATAAATACTCATGCGTTATTCTCCTAAAATATTTTTTAATTATATTATCTGAGGCTTGCCCCAAATTGCATTTCAAGTCCGTTAAGAATCTTCTTCATAAACTTGCTTACATCTTCGTCTGTAAGTGTCTTTGTTGCATCACGGAAAGCCAATGCATATGCCAAGCTCTTTTTACCCTCAGGTACTTGTGAACCGATGTAGCAATCAAACAAAGTGCATTTTTCCAAAGCCTTACCGCCACGTTGACGAATAAGTTTCTCTACATGACCTGCGGGAATTTCCGCATCAAGCACAACAGCTATATCACGAGTTACTGCAGGGAACTTGGGAAGCTCTTTATTCTTAGGAATATCTGTAACGTTAGCAATAAGAACGTCTGTTCTGAGCATTGCAACCATTGTGTTTTCGGGACATCCCCACTTTTTGGCAACAACAGGATGAATCTGACCAAATATACCTGCATCTTTACCGCCCACAAAAAGTCTTGCTGTACGGCCGGGATGCATGAAAGTAATTTCTTTCTCAGGCTCGAATTCATATTTTGTAATTTTAAGAGTCTCAAGAAGAGCCTCAACATCTCCCTTGAACTCAAAGAAGTCAGCTTTACCGCCTGCTTCATATCCGCCGAAAGTAATCATCTCTCTGTGTTCGGGAAGCTCATCGGGATATTTATCTGTTTTAATATATACATATGAAATTTCAAACAACGAGGCACTTTCTACTCTGTGAGCATGGTTGTTTGCTATTGACTCCAAGAAAGAAGGCATCATTGTTGTTCTCATAACACTGTAATCCTCTCCCAAAGGATTCTCGATAACTACAGCATCACGGAGCTTGCAATCCTCGGGAAGATTAAGTTTATTGAAAACAGAAGGGCTGATAAATGAGAAAGTAAGCATCTCGTTGTAACCCATTCCTGTCATTTGTTTTCTCATACGGTCCTGAATCTTTTGCTTGCGATTTCTGCTACCCAATGTTGTAGCACATCCGTTAAGCAAACGAGACTCAATCTTGTTATATCCGTAGAATCTTGCGATTTCTTCTGCTATATCGGCATCGCAAAGCAAGTCGCCTCTGAAGCTGGGAGGGATAACATATCCCTCATCGAAATGAGGCTCACACTCAAGCTCTGTGAGAATTTTCTCCATTTCAGCTTGTGTTGCGGAAATACCGATAAATGTGTTTATACCTTCAACGCTGCATTTGATTTTGGGCATTACTTTTTCGCCTGTGCTTACATCAATAACGCCCTTGCAAACTTTACCTGCGCCGAGCTCTTCAACAAGCTGTGCTGCTCTGTCAAGCGCCTCAAGGCAAAGAACAGTATCAAGACCTTTTTCAAAACGAGAAGAAGATTCTGTTCTCAAGCCAACTTTTTTAGCACCTCTACGAACTGTAACCGCATCAAAAATCGCAGATTCAAATACGATTTCTGTTGTATCGGACTCAATTTCAGAATTAAGACCACCCATTACACCTGCAATTGCTGTGCTGCCCTCAGCGTCAGCGATAACAAGCATTGTACTGTCAAGATTGCGCTCTTGCTCATCAAGAGTCGTAATCTTTTCGCCGTCTTCAGCTCTGCGAACGATAATTTTATTTCCTCTTATTGTACGCTTATCAAATGCGTGCATAGGTTGTCCGTATTCAAGCATAACATAGTTTGTTATATCAACAATATTATTGATAGAACGCACGCCCGCTGCTTGCAAACGCTCTTTCATCCACTTAGGAGAAGGTCCTATCTTAACATCTTTAACAACTCTTGCCGCATAACGAGGACAAAGGTCCGGTGCCTGAACTTCTACTGTAATCAAATCAGCAGCTTTCTCGTCACATTCTTCTTTAACTTTAACATCAGGCTTTGTAAATTTGCCGTGCATTGTGATTGCAGCTTCTCTTGAAAGTCCCAAAATGCTGAAACAATCTGCTCTGTTAGATGTTACTTCAAAGTCTATAACTGTCTCGTCGGCTCCCAATACAGGAATAATATCCTTACCGATAATGCTCTCAAAGTACTCCTCTGTGCAATCCTTAAACTCGCCTAAATCTTGCAAAATCATAATGCCGTCATTATTTCCGTTCTCATAATCATTGCAATCAAGTCCGATTTCCTCGAATGAGCACATCATACCGTTTGACGGAACGCCTCTTAACTTGCCTGCTTTTATTGTACGGCCTTCTGAAATTGTAGAATTGTCAAGTGCCGCCGGAACGTATGCGCCCACTCTCATGTTTTGTGCGCCTGTAACGATTTGTATAGGCTCTCCTGCTCCGATATCGAGCTGGCAAACAAACAAATGGTCTGAATTTTCATGTCTTTCTACCTGCAAGCATTTTGCTACAACAACACGGCTGATATCTGCGCCTTTTGAAACAACTTCTTCTACTTTAGTACCTGAAAGAGTCATTTCATCTGCGAGCTCATGTATTTCTTCATTTGAATTTATATTTAAGTCTGTATAGCTTAAAAGCCATTTTAACGGTGCTATCATTTTAATATCTCCTTTCTTACATCAGAACTGTGACAAGAAACGTGTGTCGCCTTCAAAGAATTGGCGCATATCTGTCACGCCAAAGCGTGCCATAGCTGTTCTCTCGACACCGATTCCGAATGCAAAACCACTGTATACTTCGGGGTCTATTCCGCAGCGGCGCAAAACATCAGGGTGCACCATTCCGCAACCGAGTACCTCTATCCAGCCTTCGCCTTTACACATTCTGCAACCCTTACCGCCGCAAGTCCAGCAGGATACGTCAACCTCTGCGCTGGGTTCTGTGAACGGGAAGTGGTGCGGGCGAAGACGAATTTTTGTCTCGGGTCCAAACATATGCTTTGCATAAATTTCCAATGTACCTTTAAGATCTCCCATTGTAACGCCTTTATCCACAACAAGTCCTTCTATCTGGTGGAAAATCGGAGAGTGCGTAGCGTCAACATTATCTGCTCTGTAAACTTTACCGGGACAAATAATTTTTATAGGAGGCTTTTTGTTCTCCATTACACGAATCTGTACAGATGAAGTTTGTGTTCTCAAAAGCATCTTCTCTGTAATATAGAATGTATCTTGTGTGTCTCTTGCAGGGTGGCCTTCGGGCAAGTTAAGTGCCTCAAAGTTATAATAATCAAATTCAACCTCGGGACCGTCGGCAATTTCATAACCCATACCGATAAAGAGGTCTTTCATTTCGTCGCTGATTTGATTTATAGGATGAAGTGAGCCTGACTTCTTTGTTTTACCCGGCATTGTAACGTCCACTTTCTCTTCAGCAAGCTTCTTTGCGATAGCTTCTGATTTAAGCTGTTCTGTCTTTTCGGAAATCTTTTGCTCCATATCAGCTCTTACCGCATTTACCAACTGGCCTACTACGGGGCGCTCTTCGGGACTGAGTTGTCCCATACCTTTTAATATTGAAGTAAGTTCTCCTTTTTTGCCTAAGTACGCAACTTTAAGCTCTTCGAGCTTGTCCTGTGCCGTGACAGTTAAAAGTCTCTCGTCAAACTCCTTCTTAATTGATTCTAATTTATTTTGCATAATTACAAGGCCTCCTTGCTTGTGATTGTTCTTATCGCTGCGCAAACATACACGCATACAGATATATGATACCTTTTTAGCGAAATTATTGCAAGGAAAAAATGTATATTCTTTTGATTTCCCGGCAATAATATTCACAAATCAATTTACTTTTGAAAGGAAGCTTTATACATGAAAGATACTGTTGTTAAGTTTTTAAAAAACAAAGGGTATATTATTATCGCTTTTGTTTGTCTTGTAGCTGTTATTGTCGCAGGCATTTCCGTAATAAACACGGGAAACAATTCTCCTAAAGAACCTGTAATTTCTTATTCTACATCGGTTTCAAAACCTGTCTCTCCCACAAATTCGCCCGACAAAACAGACAACACTAAGCCACCGCAATCCACCTCCGCGTCAAGACCTGTGGATGATTCTCAAAACAATAATCCTCCAAGCTCAAATCAGCAAAAACCGGGTCAAATATCAATTATTAAGCCTGTTGATGGCGAAATTCAATCTGAATTTGCTGCAAAAAAACTTGTATACAACTCCACTTTACAAGAATGGCGAACACATTCCGGCATTGACATTGCAGGTACTTCCGGAAATCCCGTGAAAGCAGCGGCGACCGGAAAAATTTCCGCAGTAAAGTCAGACCCGAGATACGGACTCACTGTCGTAATGGAGCACGATGTCAGCGGCAGACGATTCTCAACTGTTTATTGCGGACTTGCCAAAACGGCAGACGGGTTACTTGCGGGCAACAAAGTTGAAGCAGGTGCTGTGATAGGTACTTTGGGTGACGATATTTTCTGCGAAAAGGCACAGGGTGCACATCTTCACTTTGAACTTACGGAAAATAACGAGCCTTTAGACCCCTCTCAATATTGGAAATAATTTTTGCAAAAAACTCAGTGAACTAAATAACAAACAAAAAGGGCTGTTTTTTTACAGCCCTTTTTGGTACTTCTTTCATCGTAAAAATCCAAGCCATCGGTTTACCTTCTTTCAATCTATTAATGTTTCAAAAATGTTTTTTATCGCAATGTTATAAAATTTTTTTGCTTGACTCCACTATTGTAATGGTGTAAATTTACAATATCATAAATAAGGAGAGTATTTCAAATGAAATTAAATGAAATTCATATAAGAGATCCTTTTGTTTTTGCCGAGGATGGTACATATTATTTGTATGGTACGAGAGCGAATCATCCTTTGGGACCGCGTCAGGGAGAAGGCCTTGATGTATATCTCAGTAAGGATCTTGTTGAGTGGAGCGAACCCCACGAATGTTTTACAACCCCTGAAGGTTTTTGGGCAGACAGAGACTTTTTTGCACCGGAAGTTCACAAATGGAAAGGTGCGTATTATATGTTCGCAAGTTTCCGTAGCTTAACACACAATCGTGCCTCACAAATTTTGCGTGCAGACAGCCCCATGGGTCCTTTCAAGCTTATCAGTGAAGGCCCGCAAACACCTTCGGAATGGTCTTGTCTCGACGGTACTATGTTTGTTGACGAAGAAAACAAACCTTGGATTGTTTTCTGTCACGAATGGACACAGATTGCAGACGGCACAATGTGTGCAACACGTCTTTCCGACGATTTAAGTGAAACAATAGGAGAACCGGAGCTTCTTTTCCCTGCAAGTGATGCAAAATGGGTATTTTCTCTTAACCCTGATGAAGATGGCCACTATGTTACTGACGGACCATTCTTTCATCGTTTACAAAACGGCAAGTTGATAATGCTTTGGTCAAGCTTTATTGCAAAACTCGGATATGTACAAACATATGCTGTAAGCGAAAGTGGTACTCTTAAAGGTCCTTGGAAACAACAAGAAGACCCAATGCATAAGAAAGATGGCGGTCACGGTATGATTTTCCGCGGTTTCGATGATCAACTTTATCTTATACTTCATCAACCTAACGGCAGACCGTTTGAGAGACCCAGACTTTTCCGTATCGAGGAGACCGAAGACGGCATCGCTTTTGTAGATTAAATTAATCTTTATCAGAAGATATATCAATATGTTTTGAGATATTATGCTCCCGTGTAAATGTTTCACGTCCCGATTTAGTAAACGGCGCTCTTACGAGGCGCACAATCCATAAAAAGGGCAACAGCACGGGGGCTTTTCTTATTACAGGAAAAACCTTTACCATATATCCCTTCGTTGGGAAAAGTCTTGAAAACCAAAACTTAAATTTACCATTGTTTTTAATATTATTGGCAATTGCCTGTGATTTATTGCCGTAAGCTCCGCTCGAGAGAACATAGTGAAGCATTTCGTTTGTAAATAGTGTCTCGTCTCCTTTAAACAGACGTTCTGTCATTTCAACAGTTTTTTCATAAAATTCTAATATGCCTAATTTCGAAAACTCTCTTTTTATATAATTTATATCAACTTTTTGGCTGTCAATCAAACCTATTTGTAAATAATGGAAATCAGCAAAAAATTTCAGTCCCGCACCTCTGCTGATTGCATAATGTTTATAAAAGTGTGTAATAACGTGGATATAAAAATCCTCATTTGTCATATGATAACCAAAATTACTATCGTTATCTTTTACAGCCTTTTTCCACGGGTCTTTGAAATACTTGGCAATCGGCACATTTTTTGCAAAAAGCGCTCTGTGCAACTCGAAATTAAATATAGGCTCTTTATAAAAAGGACAATCAGTGTAATCTTCATTTATATTACTTCTGTATCCTCTTTTTTCCATTATTTGAGTAGCTGCAGGGATCGACTTTTCCTCTAACAGCATATCGTTATCCGTAAATTCTCTCATACCTTTTCTCGGATAATAATCTTTAATTATTATTCCTTTAAGCGGTATGTATTTTATGCCGGCTTTTTCAAATTCACTTATAATTGCGCTTCTTTCTGCATTAAACAAAAGCTCTTTTCTCAATGCTTTATCAGCGATTTGACTCCACGCAGATATTAAAGGCTCCGGACAGCCGGCTTTTTTGGCATAAGGATACAGCATCGCCCCAATATTGTGGCGTTTTGCCTCCGCAAATAATTTTTGCCAATTGAATTGTGCGGAAATCTCATTTTCAACATTCATTGATACGCCGTCATTTTTGACTGCTTCAACGAATAATTTAACTAACACCTTTGTCTCCGGTGCAAGTTTTCTTTTTAACGGGTAAAGTTTGCGTTTTTTTATAGAAGAACATCTTTCTTCTACATATTTCAAATACTCCGGATCGTTACAGGAAACAAACTTTCCTTTTATATAAAAACCTGTAGCAACAGCTAAAACTGTATCAAAAGGCACAATTTCATAATGCTTGCAATTATCCCCATATGTGATGTAATGATTCTTTTTAACATCAATAATTCTATGGAGAATCAACATGCCATTACTTTCATTCACAAAAAGCGGCACATCATATTTTTTCAATTTGTCTTTACAAGCAACAGCCTCAAGCCTGACCAAATCAGTTTCTTCATCAAGCAAAGGAAGCATACTGCCACCCTTAATTTTATGAATTACAAAACCGTTTTTTTCAAGTGCTTGTTTTATTGATACAGCTTCTCTCATTCCTCAATAAATCCTATTTCGCGAAGTTTTTCTACTACCGCCTCAATACTTTGCACAGCAGTAGCCTCATCGATTTCGTACTCAGCACAAAGCTTTTTTGCAATTTCTTCAACAGTTGTATCTTCTTGCATTGCTTCAGCAATAAAAGCAGCAGTTTCATTAAGTTTTATCATGCCGTTAAACGAGCCACCCATATTTACTGCTACATATTCTCCATTAGCTTCACTGATAATTACATCTTTAAGTTTCAAATAAACTCCTCCTTACACATTGCGTTATACGATGTCCAAGCCGCCTCTTCGGAAATGTTGCATTCCAACTGCCACAGAGGTACTTTTGAAGAAAGCAACAATACATTTTCAAGAACTTTTTTCATATTTTCTTTTTGAACAGGCCTATAAGTCTGTGACATTAATGTCCCCAACGCTTCGTTTGCTGTAATTTGTTTGATTTTATTTTCTATTCCTCTTTTAATTATACAAATACCTCCCAATTCAGCAAAAGTATTTGTACTCTGTTTTTCTTTGCCGTCCCACGGTGTACCGTAAACAATAATTTTATCTGACACTTTTAAAAGAGGTTTGTCTCCGTTAATTATTGTCATCTTATCCTTGAGAATCTTACCCCATAAAGATATATGAGTAGTCTTTCCCGTCCCTGACGGCGCAGTAAACAAATATGCTTTACCATTTACTTCAACCGCAGCGCCATGAAAAAGAATAATATCTTCGATAGCAAGTCTTGCACATAATTTACGATAAAAAGCCAATGATTCTAAATAACCATCCGAAAAAGTACCTTCTTCTTTAGATATTGTAACTTTTTCTTTTTCAATATCTTCTTGTGTAACCTCAATTTCTATTTTTGGTTCTTCATCCGTCAAGTAGTCCCTGCATTGACTATCAAGATATTTATAATTATATTTAGCCAAAACAGAAATTTGAGCAAACTTGTATGTCTTACAAAAAATACTGCTCATCAGTCAAACCAAATAATAGGAAGACGAATCGGAGTCTTCTTTGAAGGTGTTTGTGCAGGAGTGCTTGTAGGACTTGTTGTTGGATTCTCTGTTGTCGGTGCTGTAGGAGTGTTCGTAACATTCGCTGTAGCCGATGATGTGGCTCCGTTAGTCTGAGTCGGAGTCGTTGTCGGTACGGAAGTAGGATTTGATGTTTGTTGTCCATTTGTGGGATTTATTGTAGTTCCTGCTGTAGTTTGACTGGTTTGATTTGTGCTTCCTCCCGTAGCAGGAGCTGTAGTCGGGTCTTCTTGAATATCAAATGTAGCTACTTCATTTTCATCACCTAAATACTCAGTAGGAGTAATAACAGTTGTTGGTGTTGGCGTAGATACAGGTTGTGTTCTTGCTGTAGGTGTAACATCACGTGTTATTTCTATTCCCTCAACCTCTCCGCAAGAAGCCAGACATAAACACATAAGTATTAAAGTAAAAATTAAAATTACAGATAAATAAGCCTTTTTCATAATAATAAAATCATTCCTTTTATTTTGAAAAATAATATATTCTCTATAATTGTACCACATGCCGACTCTTTGTATCAAGTAAAAAATTATGCGGTGCATTCGTCACACGTACATGTTTCAAACACATACGCAGGACCATACACCGCAATAATAATTCATCTTAAATTTAATCTTTGATTAACGTCCGTAACCTACAGCCTTACGAACTCTCTCATATTTTTCTTTAGCAATGGCATTTGTATAATCGCGACCCGCATCAAGAGCATCGTCAATAATACCTGATTGCATAATTTTATTATAGTTATCCTGAATGCCTGTAAGTTTCTCTACAAGAACCTCAGCAAGAGCTTTTTTAAGGTCACCATATCCGCCACCGCTAAACTTAGCTACTAATTCTTCAATAGAAAGTCCGCTGAAAACCGAGTATATAGAAAGAAGGTTTGAAACTCCCGGTTTGTTTTCTTCATCGAAAGCAATTCTTGCTTCACTGTCAGTCTGCGCACTCATGATTTTTTTGCGTATATCTTTCTCTGTATCCAAAAGGAAAATTGCTGACTTAGGGTTTGTTGTGGATTTGCTCATTTTTTTCGTAGGTTCTTGCAAATCGCGAATTTTAGCACCTACAGTCGGCATAAGCGGCTCAGGTATAACAAAAAACTCATCCTTATATCTGTTATTAAAACGTATTGCAAGATTACGAGCAAGCTCAACGTGTTGTTTTTGATCGATGCCTGTAGGTACATATTTCGCATCATAAAGCAAAATATCTGCTGCCATAAGTACAGGATAAGTTACAAGGCCACAAGTAAAATTCTCATGGAGCTTTGACTTTTCTTTAAATTGATGCATTCTCGCCATTTCTCCGTAATAAGAATGGCACTCAAGTATCCACGAAAGATTTGCATGGTAAAGATTCTCTGATTGAATATATAAATGCATATTAGGTTTGTTTACATCTACACCGCAAGCCAAGTAAAGACCTACTGCGCTTTTAATGTTTTTTCTCAATTCATCGGGATCTTGTGTTACCGTTGTGGCATGCATATCAGGCACGAACAAAAATGTCTCATAATTGTCCTGATAATTTATTACTTGTTTTATACCTCCGCTGTAGTTACCTATTGTAAGGCAACCGCTCGGTTGGAGTCCTGTTAAGAGTCTATCCATAAAAATTCACCTGCTGAATAATATTTTTATTTAAACACAGCAAAAATTATAACATTTCATATTTTAATATGTCAATAATTATGCCTCTTGCTCTGCCGCCTCTGCCGCTTGAGCCTCTTTTTGAAGCTCTTCATCATATGAGAACATAGGAGTTTCGTCTTTTTTCTTTATTTTTCTGTTTATATAATTCTTTGTTATTTTAATAACTAACGGACAAAGAGATACAACAGCAATAAGGTTAGGTACCATCATAAATCCATTAAATGTATCTGAAATATCCCATGCCAAAGAAGAAGTCATTATTGCTCCCGATACAATCATAAGTACAAAAACAACTTTATATACTTTAACAGCTTTTGTTCCAAACAAATACTCTACTGCCTTTGAACCATATTGCGACCATCCAAGAACTGTTGTAAAAGCGAAAAGTAACAACGCAATTGCAACAAACCATTGCCCCGGTGCACCAAAAATATCTCCGAAAGTTCTTGAAACCAATGTAGAATCATCTAAATTGGCAACTGTCGGATTTCCTGTCTTCAAATCAATATATCCGGATGAAAGTACAACTATTGCTGTCATTGTACATACAATAAATGTATCAAAGAAAACCTCAAAAATTCCCCACATTCCTTGACGCACAGGTTCTCTTACATTAGATGAACTGTGTACTATAACCGAAGAACCAAGACCTGCCTCGTTAGAAAAAACGCCTCTTTTAAAACCCTGTGTCATTGCTTTAATAACAGTACCGAGAACACCGCCGAAAGCCGCCCTTTCAGTAAAAGCAAATTTAAATATTGCTCCAAACATTGAGCCAACATTTCCAATGTTAATAAACATAATAGCCAAAGCTCCAAGAATATATGCCCCTGCCATAAAAGGAACAACTTTTTCAGCAAAGGATGCTATTCTTTGTAATCCTCCGAGAATAATAAGTCCTCCAAGTATAACCAAAACTCCTCCGATTATTAAACCCAAAACGGAAATACCACCCACTGTTCCTAAATCCACATTGGAGAAAAATGAAGATTGAATATTAAGGGTGATTTTATTAACTTGTCCCATATTACCGATACCAAAAGAAGCAAAGATAGTAAAACAGGCAAAAAGTATCGCAAGAATTGATGATATTGTTTTAAATCCTTTTTTTCTTCCAAGTCCGTCTTTCAGATAATACATGGCGCCGCCTGACCACTCTCCGCTACTGTTGCGTCGGCGGTAGTATATTCCGAGTACATTCTCAGAATAGTTTGTCATCATGCCAAAAAACGCTGCTACCCACATCCAAAAAACAGCACCAGGACCACCCACAACTATTGCGGCAGCAACACCAGCAATGTTGCCTGTACCAACAGTCGCCGCAAGTGCAGTACAAAGCGCCTGGAATTGTGATATGGATTTTTTGTCTGTTTTTTTAGTGGAACTACTGTTTTTCTTAAAAAGACTTCCTATTGTTTCCTTAAACCAATGTCTTATGTGAGTTATTTGGAAAACCTTAGTACAACAGGTCATTAAAATACCCGTGACAATAAGAAGAACAAGTCCCCATGGTCCCCATATAAAAGAGTTAACAATATCATTTATTTCTGTGATTTTATTAATAATCATAGAATCGCTCCTTCATTTTTTAACTATTAAACAACTCTGTACTAAAGTATCTTTCTCCTGTATCAGGCAAAATTGTAACAACACGTTTGCCTTTACCTAATTTTTTCGCCATTTTAATGGCAGCTGCCACATTCGTTCCGCTGGAAATACCGCACATCAAACCTTCTTCACGAGCCAATTTTTTAGCCGTAGCAAGAGCTTCCTCGTCAGTAATAATGCAAATATCGCTGTAAATTTCCGTATTTAAATTATCCGGTATTAATCCGTCGCCAATTCCCATTTGCAAGTGTGTGCCGATGCTGCCACCGGAAAGTATCGCTGCATTTTCAGGTTCTACCGCCCAAATTAATACATCAGGATATTGTTTTTTCAATACCTCTCCTATGCCGGAAAGTGTACCGCCCGTACCTACACCCGAGCAAAATCCGTCAATCGGGCCTTCTGCTTGCTCAAGAATTTCCAATGCAGTGTGATATTTATGTACAAAAGGATTGTTAGGGTTTGTGAATTGTTGCGGCACATATACATTTGGATCTTCTCTTTCCATTCTTAATGCTGTCTCAAGACATTCCGCTATACATTTACCTATATCTCCGTCATCGTGTATGAGAATAACTTCTGCACCGTAGTTATTTACAAGCTTTCTGCGCTCTTCGCTTACGGAATCAGGCATTATAATCTTCACTTTATATCCTTTTACGGCACCTACAAGCGCAAGACCTATGCCTTGATTGCCGCTGGTCGGCTCAACAATTATTGTATCTTTGTTTATTAAACCGGCTTTTTCTGCTTCACATATCATGTTGTATGCTGTGCGCGTCTTGATGGAACCTCCTACATTTAATCCTTCGTATTTAACGAGGATTTCCGCAGAATTTTCATCGGTCATTTTATTTAATCTGATTATCGGAGTGTGTCCGATAGCCTCTAAAATATTGTTATATATCAAAAACAAAACCTCCCTGTGAAGTTAGAAGAATTAATTTTTCTTTAATCCCAAACGCTCTGCGGATTCTTCTCTCATTTTATATTTTAAAATCTTACCCGCAGCGTTCATCGGGAATTCATCAACAAACATGAAGTATTTTGGCACTTTGTGTCTTGCAATCGAAGCATTACCGTATTCACGCATTTCCGTTTCATCAGCAGTTTCGCCTTTATGCAAAATAATCCAAGCACAACATTCTTCTCCGTATTTTTCGTCCGGTACACCTACTACTTGAACGTCACGAACTTTTGGGTTTGTTAAATAAAATTCCTCAATCTCTCTGGGGTAGAGGTTTTCACCGCCGCGAATTATCATATCTTTGAGACGACCTGTAACTTTGTAGTAACCGTCCTCTGTTTTCATGCAAATATCTCCCGAGTGGAGCCATCCGTCAGAGTCAATCGCTTGAGCTGTTGCCTCTGGCATTTTGTAATAACCCTTCATTATATTGAAACCGCGTGCAACGAATTCACCGCTTTCACCTGCAGGAAGTTCATCACCTGTCTCAGGGTCGATTATTTTACATTCAACTCCGGGGAAAGCGCTGCCGACAGTTTCTACTCTGTGGTCAAGGTCTTCATTTACTTCTCCCATTGTACAACCGGGTGATGCCTCTGTCTGTCCGTAAACGGAAATAATTTCTTTCATGTTCATTTCTACGGAAGCACGTCGCATAAGATCAGCGGGACAGTTTGCTCCTGCCATAATGCCCGTTCTCATATAAGAAAAATCTGTCTTTGCAAAATCAGGGTGATTAAACATTGCAATAAACATAGTAGGCACACCGTTAAAACATGTAATTTTCTCATCATTCACACAAGAAAGTGAAGATTTGGGAGAAAAATAAGGGATAGGACAAAGCGTTCCGCCATGTGTCATCATAGATGTCATAGAAAGAACCATACCGAAGCAGTGGAACATAGGCACTTGAATCATCATACGGTCTGCTGTTGACAAATCCATTCTGTCTCCGATTGTTTTACCGTTGTTAACAATATTGCGGTGTGTCAACATAACGCCTTTCGGGAATCCTGTTGTACCTGATGTATATTGCATATTACATACATCATCAGGTTTAACCAAAGATGCGCGTCTGCGAACTTCTTCTCTCGGAACAAGTTGTGAACGAGAAAGCATTTGTTCCCATGTGAGACATCCATCCATTGAAAAACCTGCTGTAACAACATTACGCAAAAACGGTAATTTTTTTGAATACAAAGGTTTACCCGGTGTTAACGTTTTAAGTTCGGGGCAAAGTTCCTCGATTATCTCTTTATAATTAATATCTTTACAATACTCTATCATAACAAGAGTATGTGTATCTGACTGCTTTAACAAATATTCAATTTCATGAATCTTATAAGCCGTATTAACTGTTACCAAGACAGCGCCGATTTTCGTGGTTGCCCAGAAAGTTATAAACCACTCCGGAACATTTGTCGCCCAAACAGCAACGTGGTCGCCTGCTTTTACTCCCAATGAAATGAGCGCTGCGGCACATTCGTCCACATCTCGTCTGAACTGTTCATATGTTCTTGTATAGTCCAATGTTGGATACTTAAATGCGTATTGATCGGGATATGTCTCTGCCATTGTATCGAGCACATCTGAGAAAGTAGCTTCAATAACATCGTACTTTTTCCATACAAAAGTACCTGTTTTTGCTCTGTTATAATAAGCATGGTCAAATGTTTTTTTCTCACGATTAAGAGCGGAAATATAATTTGTGAAGTGCGTAAGTACGATATCTGCATCACTGATTTCTTCGTTCCAAGCTACACAAATAAAGCCCTCATAGTTAAGTGAAGAAAGCGAATTAAGGAGTTTTTCTACTTCAAGATCACCTTCTCCTATCAATACTGTTTTGCCGTCTTTCATATCTCCGAGGCGTACATATTTGATGTATGCACCCAGAGTTTTTATTGTAGCTTCTGCACTTTCTCCTGCATCAAAATATGTACCTCTGACATTCCAAGATGCACCTAAAGCCGCAGATGCGAAGTGATTAATAATAGCAATCACATTTTCGGTATTTGCAAGAAATCCTACTGTTTCAAACAAAATATTAACATCTGTTTCTTCTGCTTTTTTTATTGGCTTTAAAAGTTTTTCTTCTAAAATATCGAAGCTGACCTTTTCTTCAACTCGAATTATAACATTCGAAATCCCCGAAGAAGCCGCTATATCTACATATTTTATTATTAAATCTGTGCTTATTTCTTCTTTTTCTATAGAAACAGGCATACGCAGAGCGGAAACGGCAAGGTTTCTGTTGTGAAGTTTTCTTTTGGCATCAGCTATGCGGTCTTTTCTCAAAATACTGTCATGATGCGAGTTTCTCTCTTTAATTGCATCATATATTTCAAAACCTTCAAACCCGTAGTCATAGGCATAACGGCAAGTATCAAGAAATGACGCTCTGCTTACATTCTTGGTTGAAAATACAATTTTCATATTATGCCTCCTCAAACACTATTTTGTTTAAAGCATTAATGTAGGCACGTATGCTTGCCGCAACAATATCTGTAGACGTGCCGTTTCCGGAGTAGAGCTTGCCGTTATTGCGAAGCCTTACAAGCGCTGAACCCAATGCTTCTTTACCCTCTGTTACAGATTGAACCTGGAAGTCATCGAGTTCGTAATGATGTCCGATGCACTGTTCGATTGCACGGAAAGCTGAGTCTATCGGTCCGTCTCCGGCACTTACTCCGCACATAATTTCATCATTGCATTTTAATGTAACTTGTGACATTGAGCTTGATACATTGCTGCTTGTAGTTGTATATGTTTCAAAATGATATGTTGAAGGAGCTTGCATTGCCGAGCTTGCAATCAAGGCTTCGAATTCTTTAGCGCCAACTGCTCCTTTTTTTATACAAACTTGCTTAAGAGCCTTGTGAACTTTGCCTACGTCTGCATCTGAAAGCTCATAACCGAGCAAATTAGCTGCTTGAGCAACTTGTGACAATGTCGAATCAGAGTCGAGCAAGATATTTGTTTTATCACTTACAGTTTGTTCTTTTTCATATGCTTCATGATTAATTTTTGAAAGCATATCACCAATGCTGGCATGAATTTTTGTGTTGTTCAATTGAATTTCTGCATCAATTTGTGCACCGCAAGCACTTATTGCGTCGGAAATTTCACCCGTTACCAATACGTCTTTGCCTATCATTGCACATTTAAGACCGTCTGCACCCTTGGAAATTGCCGCAAAAGCAGAAGCAACAGCCATATTTATATGATCAGAAACTTGAACAAAAACAGGAATACTTACAGCACCCTTCACTTTTTCAACCAACGAAGCAATTTGATCAGGTGTAAATGTACCTGCGTTATCACATACCGTAACCAATGTTGCTCCGCTTTCCTCTGCTTCTTTGACAGCTGCAATAAGGAAGTCCTCATCTGCTCTCGTTGCATCAAGTGCAGAAAATTCAACATCGTCGCAAAATGTTTTTGCTTGTTTTATGAGTTCACTGATTTTCTCAAGCATTTTTGCTTGCTTAACATGATATGTGTATTCCATTTGAATTGTTGAAACAGGGAGTTCTATCTGTAAACGCGGTTTCTTGGCATCTTTTACACATTCCCATGTAGAAGAAATACTTTCACTGTTAAAACCTACCGCTATGGCAAGTGTCGCATTTTGAATATTTTGAGCAATTGTTTTATATATGATAGTATCTTCTCGAAGAGATTTAACAGGTGGTAATTCAATAACATCAGCGCCAAGTGAATCAGCACAATTAGCAATGGCTGATTTTTCTCTGAAAAGCAATGTAACTTCTCTATCCTCCGAAAGCTTTTTAAGCGTAATGTCTGCAATGTTGATTTTTTTCATTTTAAAACTCCTTTCAAGGTGTAGATAAAAAATATATACCAACAAAAAAACGTCCCCGTCTCTTTGCTTCTTTTAAAGAGACGAAAACGTTAATAAGTCAATGTTCCCGCGGTACCACTCTTTTTCATCCTTCTTCGGATGCACTTTAGATGCCAACACATCTTAACTCTGTCACGGGAGCTCCCGTCTGTCACTACTTGCAGTCTTCATGTCAGCCGCTCCGCGGTGAGTTCAACAAAAATCTCCCAATGCCTCGCACCATCCGGCATCTCTCTGAAAGCAAAGCCTTTTTGCATACTACTCCGCATCATTGCGTTTATTCTTGGCAAGTATATATGTTTTTTCCCTGTTTGTCAACCGCCAAATTTATGTTTCTTCTATATAAAAATAAGAGCTACCGGATTTTATCCGATAGCTCTTTTGTTTCTTTATACACTTTTATGTTCGATATTACTTGAGTGAATATCTTACAAATACAGGGTGATGGTCAGACGGGAAGTTTCCGTTTATCTTCTCATTACATACTTGGTAATGCTTTATGTTAAAGTCACCATTAGAAGCGAAAAGATAGTCAAGAATTCTGTTGTCAGCACCAAAGTTAGTAAATGTATTTGCTTGCTTTGAAGTACTTGCAACCTTTGCACTATCTACGTAACCTTGTGAAAGCATGTAGCTGTATGTAGATGAAGTAGGCTCTGTATTGAAGTCACCTGTAATGATTGTCGGGTATTGACTATAAGAAGCGAGGAATTTATGCAAAACGCCCAATTGCTTAATTCTTATAGCATCGTTTGTATACTCGATGTGTGTGTTAACTACGAGAATCTTCTCACCATCTGCTTTTCTTTCAAGAAGAGCGTATGTGAAAATACGTCTGTAAGATGATTCAGAGAATTTAGAAACAACATCAGGAGTATTGGAGAGCCATTTTGTACCACTTTCAACAAGATTAAAGATGTGCTTGTTGTACATGATTGCACTGTGCTCACCATTAGAACCACCGTCACGGCCCAAACCAACAAATGCGTAAGTACCGCCGAGTTTGCTCTTAAGTAAATTCATCCAATCTGTTGTTGCCTCTTGGATACCGATAGTATCAGGTGTGTAGCTCTTCATCATCGAAATAACTCTGTCTGTTCTTGTTGTGTTAAATTGTGCACAATAAACATTGAAAGACATTGCTGTCATATTGCCTTTTGTAATAGCAAAGAGCTGAGCATCTGTACCGTTGTTAGCCCAAATATGAACATTTGTCAAATCTGCAGTTGAACCACTGTATACGTCCAACACAGCTGTTGATGACAATGCAGAGCGCAATACATATTTACCCTCTTTGATATAGATGAACCAACGTTGAGATGCAGCGCCTGTTCTGTTTTCAATCTGTACGTTTGTACCGTTTGCAGATGCAGCGCCTGCAACAGCAAGAACTTTATTAGTAGTATTGTTATTAACGATTATATAGCTTTTGTCTGATTGACGTTCAAATCTCCAAACTTGGTCAGAGTTTTGTGACTTACCATATATAAGAACGTTAGTACCTGAAACAGCAAGGTTCTTTACTGAATAAGAAATGCTTGCGTTGAAGTTTGTTCCGATATCTGTAGGTGATACAAAAGAAAGGTAATTGTCAATTTTACTGAAAGTAAATTGCTGTGTAGCTGTATTACCTGTGTATTTGTTCACTTGTAATCTTGTGTTCTCTGCTGCACTTGTATTCTCAAGAGTGAGTACGCAGTTTTCAGAAAGTTTTGAAACAAGAATATATCCCTTTGTGTCTTTATAGATGTACCATTTTTGAGCATCTGTAGAATTGGAAGCAGCTGTATTAACATACGTACCTGCTGCTGTGCTTGCTCCTGTTACGTCAAGTAATTTACCGCTGTTTTCATTCATAATACAGTATGTACCGTCACTGTTTAATTTGAAGCGCCATACTTTTGATGCTACTTTTGAAACAGGTTTAAGAACAGCGTTACCTGATGTAATACCTATATATTTTCCTGAAGCAACACCTGTAATTGTTGCAAGGAAATCTGAACCGAGATTTACAGGAGTTTTTGTCTCCTCTGAAGGTGTCTCAGGTACAACGGGTGTCTCAGGCTCAACCGGTGTCTCAGGCTCCGGTGTAGCAGCTGTGTACTTTGTAATTTTGAACTGTTGATTTGAACTGCTTGAGAAAGTTTTCATCTCAACATTTGCACCTGCAGAAGTACTGCTGGCTGTAAGTACGCATGTTGTACCACATTTAGAACGGAGTGTATAAGAACCGTTTTGATTCTCATAAATGTACCAACGCTGAGCGTTTGTGTCGTTGCTTGCATAGAGATCAACGTTTGCTCCTGATGCGCGTGATGCAGCATAAACGTCAAGAACCTTACCTGTAGCATTGTTTGTTATTTTGTAGCTACCGTCTGATTGACGTGTAAGAAGCCATGTCTGTTTAGCATCGTTTACTGTATCAACGATTACATTGTCTCCTTTTTGGCTGAGATTTCTGCTGGATGAAGCCATTTTGATAACAACATTGATATTTGTGCCGAGGTCAACAATAGCAGCTGTGTGTCTGATTTCATTAATACCACTACTGCAGAAGTGACTCATAGCTCTTTCACGGTCGCTACCAAAAGCTGCCTTAAGGTCTGAGTTTTTTGTTAAATAATAGTTAACATTAAAAATAGGACTAGCCTGACGACCTTCTTTAACACCATAATCTAAGAAGTGATTATAAAGCTTGGTAGCATCTGTGCCAAATGCTGCCTTAAGGTCCGGATATCTGTTAGCGTAATATGTAGCATTGAAAACTACTGATTTAACGCTTGATGAAACAGTTGCCTTTGCCAATGATTGCACAGGCAACAGCATTGTGATGGTCATAAGAGCCAAACACAACGCAATAACGCGAAATGATTTTTTCATAATAATCTCCTTTCAGTATTTTATTTTGATACTGTATCTATTCTACATTCCTTTTTGTCTTTCGTCAAGCATTTTTAAACTTTGTAAACTTTTTGTTTACAATTGTTTTTTATTGAAAATAGGTATACTGATGACAAATGTTATTATACTTACAATTATCGCAATTATTAATGATGGTAAATAATCATATACTTCTGACGTTCCGTAAATAAGAGAATTTCCGTCTGCCAAAAAAGTGGGCAAAAACTTTCCGCATTTTGGCAACAAACCAACAGTATATAAAGCAAACACTACACCGCCGGTGCTACAAAGTACCGCTATATTGGAGCGTACAACTGTCGAAAAAACTGTCAACAACGATATAACCCAAATGCCGAACAGCCACCAGCACATTGCTGCGAAAAACAAATTTTGCGCTACCGAATTGTCCCAAAAGATGGCATTACAAGCATATGTGACAACAAAGTTCAACAAATAGAGAATTGTCCATAGTACAGCCAATACGGTGCCCTTTGAAATTACAACTTTGTATCGTTCGAGCCCTTTTGTCAACGATAACACCAAAGTACCCGACCGGTATTCTTTGGTAAAAATGTTGCTTTGGAGTATAGCGAATACAATCAATCCCATCGGGATATTTTTGAAAAATTGCATCCATGAATCCATTGCGCTGACGGAAACTTCCGTTACTGTCATACCGCTTTGTGCCATCGTATCAGCTAACAGCTCATAGAGCATGGGTGTCAATTTGGCAATGGTGGTATTCATAACGGCAAAGAAAACAAATACTGCCGTAATTATTATTAATTTTACCGAGCGAATCTGCTCTGTTATTTCTTTTTTTATAAAGGCAATTAAAGTTTTCATTTTTCAACCACCTCCATAAACAGAGTTTCCAATGTAGGCTCTATTCGCTCCAGTTTTAAAATCTCGATGCGGTTATCGGTTATATATTTTAATATGTCAAACATTTTAAAATCTTTTTCACTAAATACAATTTGATTATGGGCGATTTGTTTTATGTTTGGAAACGCTTGTTTAATACTGCCCACATCGGCGTCTTTTTCTGTTTCCAATTTATATTCGTCTCTTCGATATTTATTTTTTATGTCTGAAAGCTTGCCTTGAACACTCACCGTACCGTTGTCAAGAAATGCCACATCTGTGCAAATACGCTCTACATCTGAAAGTATATGTGTTGAAAACAGCACTGTAGTCTGTTCTCTTGCTTTTAAAAGAATATCCAATATTTCTTTTCTGCCCACCGGGTCAAGCGCGGATGTAGGTTCGTCGCAAATCAAAAGTTTCGGTCTGTTAAAAAGCGCTTGCGCAATGCCTAATCTCTGTTTCATTCCTCTCGAGAAGCCTTTAATACGGTGCTTTTCATCACTGAGACCCACAAGCCCCAAAAGTTCTTCGCAGCGGCGCTGCCTTTCCGTTTTATCAATGCCGGTAATCTCGCCGCAAAAGCAAAGATATTCTGCCGCAGTCATAAATTTGTAAAATTCAGGCACATCAGGAAGATATCCGATAAATCTGTTCGTTGCGGTCTGGCCGTAAACTACTTTTTCGCTGTTTACCGTAATTTCTCCCGTGTCTGCTTTTAGGAGTCCGAGCACGGTTTTCATAGTCGTAGTTTTGCCTGCACCGTTTTTGCCGATAAATCCGAAAATACTATGCTCCGGTACGGAAAGGTTGAGTTCTTTTAACACATGTTTGTCGCCGAAGCTCTTATTTAGGTTTTTGATGTGTAACATAGACATGGTTGCTCTCCTTGCAGAAATCTTTTAAGAATAAATAAAATATATGATTTTTATTCTTCTTTCCTATTAAGCTCGTCAAACATAGCTTTAACTGAAGGTGCATTTCTTGTAAGTTTTTTTATGGTTAATTCGTCTGCTTTGTTATTGGCAAGACGCAGGTTGTTTTCAGAAGAAAGAAGCGCAGCTTTTGTCTTTTGCAGATGGTCTATAGTTTTATCGATTTCTTCTATAGCTGTTGCAAACTTTTCGCTAGCCAAACGATAATTACGGGCAAATCCTTCTTTAAAGGCATTCATGTTTTCTTCAAAATTAAGAATATCCACTTGCTGGTTGCGAACGATTTGCAATTCCTGACGATATTGCAACGAATTTTGCGCGGCATTTCGCAATAATGTAATCATCGGAATGAAAAACTGCGGACGAATAACATACATCTTTGGATATTTATAGGAGACATCCACAATACCGTTGTTATATAATTCATTATCTATTTCAAGCAAAGAGACAAGTATTGCGTATTCGCAACCTTTTTCGTTACGGTCCTTGTCCAATTCTTTGAAAAAGTCCTCATTTTTATGCTTAGTAGCAGTCATATCGGCTTCGTTTTTCATTTCAAACATAATGGAAATAAACTCCGTACCGTCCTCGCTTCGTTCACGATAGATAAAGTCGCCTTTACTACCGGTTCTGGCATCGTTATCTTTTTCAAAGTAAGCATTCGGAAATGCTGTCATGCGGATTGAATTAAATTGCGTAAGGCAGTGTTGCTCTAAGCTTTCTCCTATCATTTTGGTGGATTGACGAGCTTTAAAGTCTTTATAATATTCTATTTGTTCGTCCTTAAGTCTGAGTCTGTCTTCGTACTGCTCTTTTAGGGATTTTTCGTTCAAACGGCTCTCTGTTTCTTTGTTTTTGAGTTCACCCTTGAGGTCTGCAATCTCCGAAGTTTTTTGATATAGCTCTTTATTTTTCTTTTCAACTGCTTCGGCAACAGCAAGCTTCTTTTCTGTTTCACTTGCTGCCAGCTTTGCTTGCAACTGATTAATCAGCTGATCTCTGGCTGAAATTTCTGCTTCTTTTTTTGTAATGTCTGCGGTATGTTCTTTTTCTTCTTGCAAACGAATCAATTCGAGTTCTTTTTCTTGCTTAATTTCTAATTCTCTTTCTCTTCGTTCGATTTCTTTTGAAAATTCTTTATCACGAACTTGTCTTGCAATTTGCTCATATCCGGTTTCATCAACCTGAAACACTTCTCCGCAGTTGGGGCATCTTATTTCTTGCATATATCAATACTCCTCTCGTAATTTTTGTTGAAAATCCAATCACTTTGTCAGTCAAAATATTCACTGTAAGCAAGTCTGGCATATTCAGCAGCTTTTTTAGTAATGTCGGAAATTTGTTGCTCGTTATACGAAACATGCGATAATGCTTTTTCTTCACGTTCGTCCCAAAGTTTTTTTACTTCAGCTTTAGAACTGTATTTCATATCACGCCAAAAACAAAGCGTGACCAGAGTTGTTGCCGGGTTATAATCTAATAACAAATCTATTAATTCATTCTCTATTTCAGAATTATCTATCCATGCAACATTGTATAATATTCGATCTTCAAAAACATATTTATCAATTTTGGTGAAAACAACTTCCTCCGGATTGTCAAAATATTTAAGATAACCCGCAACAGCCATTGTATCATCATCCATTTTTTGTGTGCACGAACAAGATAGTATTAAAGAAAAAACAGAAAATAATAAAATTAACTTTTTAATGCCTTTTTTCAATTTGTTCCACTTTCCTTTCTGATGTCCTGCAAGTCAATCTATTGCAGTAAAATTCTAAGTTATATGATTTAATTTAATCTTCAACGATTTTTCTGCCGTAAAAAGTGTTAATCATTTTTGCAATTTCTTTTTTAGTATAAACTTTTTTTACACCTTCATCTTTTGCTTTTAGGTATGCCCTATACTGATTTGGAAAATATTGATAACACTCATCTTCATATTTTATACTAAAAAAGTTATCCAAAGTACCATATTTCAAAATATACAAAAGTTCATACTCAAAATCATCACCATAAAGTAACTAACAATAATATTATTATTTTACTGAAATTTTTCAATCAAACACCTACTTTTCTCTAAAAAGTAATATTACTATTTTTGTCAAATAAAAACAAGCTTCGCATCTTAAATATTTGGAATTTCTTCCGGTGCTCTGTAGGCAAACCTGAAAGGTTTCTTCGGCAATTCAAGGGGTTCGTCTAAGGGCTGTATTGATTGAAGTCTTTTGTCTGATCCACCATCATATCTGAAGAATCGTCCTTCAGCGCTTGGACCTGCGCAAATGAAAGTGTGATCGGGATAACTTTTCCAATCTTCAGGCAATGATTTAAACCAATCGGAAACGCCAACAAACATTACGTCACCGCCACGAACTTCATTAATATCATCAATTCTTGTAAATCCCATTGATATTAGATAATTTTCTAAATTTTGAGGGCCGTATAATGTGTATCCATGTTTTCTCAAATGGTTATATGAGAAACCTGTGTCAAATAAAGCCCAACCAACAAACCTGTCACAAGAAACAATTTTTTCCGTAGCACCTCTGTCAATAGCAGGATTGATTTGCGCATGTCCGTATTTATATCCTTTTGCGTTTACATAATCTGCAACTTTTTTGGCATTGTAGAGAATCTTTGATGCCATCAATGTGCCAAAAGGCAGGTAAACAGGCTTGTCTTCTAAGTTATACACCACATAACCATACTGCGCTTTTTTATCACAAAAAGCTTTTGCTTCATCAAGTGATAAATAAATCTTTTGCGGATTAATATCTTCGTTGTACGCAGTGCGAACTGCAAAAATTTCCTTTAAATCTATTGCCATAATTATTGCCTCCTCGTATTGATATTGAGTTTTGGCAAATGTAACTATCCATTACTTTTACCTTTTTATTCCTATACGTATCTTATTACACTATACGAACATAAAAACAAAACCTTTAATAGCTATATAGTCAAGATAAAGGTGCCTTTTGTAAATAAATTACCTTATTTAAATATTCTCCATTAAACAAATTGTCTTCAACAATAGTGACTGTAGCAACATCATCTTTAATCTTATAATGTCCTATAAGTAATGCCGGGCATACAATATCACCGGTAGTCAGATCATATTCTGACTTGTCGTATATCATAATATTTTTACTTAAGGTAAACATGCAAACAATATCAATTATTTTATTGTCTTTAATAAGCGTTCCTGTAGCTTTTTCGAGATTGTCTGCAGTATATGTAAACTGCAGATTTATTTCGCTGCATGTCCACCGAACATTAATGAAGTCATCCATGTACAACCCCCAGCGACAAGCGCTTAAATTTCCGACAAACACAAGCAAAAAAAATAATATAATTAACTTTTTGATACCTTTTTTCAAATTACTCCCTCTTTTTTATAAACAACCTGCCAATTTTTAAAGTGTTTTTAATATTTGTTTTCCGCCGATTAATTCATATACTTGAACAATATTTCTTTGTGTCGATTATTTATAGTTCTTTTCTTTAATCGCCAATACTTCTTCGATTGTCACAAGTTATTGCCATCTTTCATTTTATTCGAAATACAGCATACCACATTTTATTTAGTATAGCCATACAAAAATAAAACCTCTCCATATATTTACATAGAGAGGTTTATTTAAATACATTTATTTATTAATTTTTACCACAAAGCCAATAGGGACTACTCCCACTCTTTTTCGGGAATCTTCTTTGGCTTATTTATGCCCCATATTATATTCTAAAAGACGATTTTTACACCGATTTTTCACCCACTATTTCATTTATCAAAATTTTTGTTGCAGAAAAAGTTGCAAAATTGCCGGTGGAATGGTGTTATGTGGTTGTGGGGTTACGGCTTCGCCATTCGAATAGTATGCTCGGTTTGTTCTTTTTTTACCAACCCAAGTTTATCGCAAATATGAAGTAATTCTTTGTTTAATATAGGAACATCAATATAAGCTTGTTTTCCGGCTATTGATAGCACATACTCAAAAAGACTAGTACCAAATCCATTGCGTTGATACTGCCCCTCAATGTATAAATTATCTATATGTCCGTTATGTACCGTAACGATTCCGATTTCTCTGCCCAAAGATATACTATACAGTTTCCCGCCGCTTGAAATGACTTTGTTAATTCTTTCTGCAATGATATTTTCTTCCGTGATATATCTTGCTTCGTTTTCTTCTCGGGACAAACTGTAATCAAATCTTCCATAACGATTTGCATATCGGCAGATATGCTCAACTTGTTCGGCGGTGCCCGAGAACTCCTTGCATATAATTCGGTTTCCCATAGCAGCTGCAATCTGTGAATCGGGATTTGACCAAGGTTTGTTTATTCCCCAGAAGATTGAATTATTGGAGTTTGTATCTAAACCTGAGAGCAGATCTTTGCGATTACATATCACTTCGTAATTTCTACGCTTGAAATAAAACATATTGCTCTCACAAGTAAAGATAGAACTTATCTTTTGTCCTTGATGTATCAATGCGTCTTTCAACGACAGCAAATCTACATCATTTGGAACGGTGTCATAAATACCGTCAAACAAACGGAAACAAGCCCAATAATCCTTAACCTCCGGTACTATGCTTGATGTCCAACTTGCATAGCAATTTACCAATTGCATCAAGACATATTTTCCGTCAAAATTATGAAAATCTTCTTCAGAAATCGGTTTTGAATCTTGTTCTGTATATGGCTTCCCAGATGTCTGCAACTGAACAGCAATGATATCTCCATCATCAAAAATTCGTTCTGTGTGCACATTAGGCTTAATTTTCTTCTTTGGAGGCTGCGGTGATAGTAGTTTTTCTTTGAACTCGGTAAGCTTCTTTTTTCGGGAATCAAAAGTCTTTTGACCGGCTTCTTGCCACAACTCCAAACCGAATCCGCTATCAATCATTTCAATAGCTTTATTGCGTATCGAATCTGTCAATATGCCTTTCTTCCACATAAAATCAGCAAGTGAATAAATATAGTTGCACCATTCTTCTTCATCCGATTCATCAAACATTTCTTTTCTGATATAGCTATCAATCCGCTTTAACGCTTTTTCTACATCAAAATTATAGAAGGCGGCAGTGTATTCAATATATAAATCTTTTGCAGTATCATTTCCTGTAACACTGGTATTCCAAGTTCCCATACAATACCTCTTATTTACTTAAAAGCCACTTGCAACTATTCCTTTTTGCAAATTTAACATTACGTGTTGCAAAAGTGTTGCAGCGACGTTTTTCTAAATTGCATAAATGCCCGAAAGCCCTTTATTTCCAAGGGTTTTCGGGCACTTGTTAGCTAGTAGATATTACTCCCATTCGCGCCAGATAATTTAGTGCCCTGTATTTTGCGTAACTTTTAGCACATTTAAACGAACCGTAATTCGTATAGTCCGTGTAGTTTAAGCTGTTTCTGTATCAAATCTGTATCATTTGCTGTATCAGCTGAAACTGCTGTTTTATTCGGTTTTCCTTGTCCTTTACCACCGGACAGCCACAAGATACTACAAGAGTTTTTAGAAGTCCAGAAGAAATATTTAATAAATCTATTCACTTTATAACTCTTCCGCTTCATTGAATAATTCATTCATTTTTTGAGCAACTCTTTGAGTCGACTGAAGCATACTCTCAACTAGGTTGTTCATATAACTGCTCATCGTTTTTTCTAATGGCTCAAGCATTTCTCTTATTCTTTTGGTGTAATTTTTCATTGTTTCATCAACAAAATCTTTTGATATTGTTAAAGCAACAGCATTGTCTATGACTTCTATCAAAACCTGAACATTCTCTATAAATGCGTTATACTCATCATTTGAAACAGTCTTATAGTGTGCAACCTTATTTCGTGGCTTTTGTACTTTTGATATTAGTTCTATGCCAGATATTTCCTTATCAACCTTGTTTGAAAAATGTTTATCCCAATCACTCATAGGTGTAAATTCCAAAAAATATTCTCGGAGTTTTTCATCACTCAACTTTGTTAAATCTTGATTTGTTTTCAAAAACTCTTCTTTATTAGCAATATCAGTTATAGTCCATTTAGGGAAAAACAAAAGATGCTTATAGTGTTGATATTCAAATTCTTCAAAAAACCTTTGCTCTAATTTTCGTTTGTCTCCAGAGTCTTTTTGTTTTTTTAATTTTTCTATTATGTCTTTTTTTGAAAGAGGAGCGAGTATATTGTCTACAAATGTATAATCAATATAATCTTTCCTGTATCGCAATGTATATATGACATATAGAAGCTTTCTCAATTTTCTTTCAACTTCATTGATTAACGGGTACATCTTGTTGCAATAGTATTCTGAAACCGAATCATATGAAGTTATAAGCGTATATTTTTCAGAAGCTTTTGACATTTCAAGCGTGGTATGTATAAGTTCCATTTGATTAATGATTTTTTCTTCACTTTTTCCTGATACAGTTATATCAACATAATAGTCTCCTCTAACACAATAAACAACTAATCGAGTATTTGAAATCTTGTAATGTTTGAATCTACATTCATAAAGCGTTTTAAAACTTGAAATATCTTTTATTGTTCTAATATCAGCAAAGCAATCAGAAAGAAACTCTTTTACCGGTTCATATTTATTTGTGCTTAAAACAATAGCGTGTTGTTGATTACTATTTTTATCGTCTTTGTTAATAATTTCTTCTTTTATATTTTCTTTTTCTAATAAAATATAACTATTAGTCAATTCCACAACCTACATCACTCTTTTCTTATTAATTATTATCATTATAACACATAATAACAACCTTCTTCACAGACTTGCTGTCTTTAATAAAATTTTTGCTAAAAATCTAATAGTATTTTTTGTTCTATATAAAAGTGCTATAATATTATACAATATAAAACAAGTCTAATTTTAACGGAGGTGCTTCTAATGGCAAAGGAAAAAATCAAATTAAGGGATGTATTAAATTCCTACAAGTTTGCATATGATGTGATGCAAAAGATACCCTGTTCTAAGGCAGAAAACAAACAATACCAACAAATCTTAAAAGAAGGCGGTATTCTTCCCAACGGTGTTTATGCCTACGTAGATGAATTTGGTATGGCTTCAACTACAGAATTTTATACAGTATACGAAACAGATTTGTCTCAACAGGAGATTCTTGAATATCTTACATACAAAAAATTAGATTTTATTAGGACTATAAAAAACTGTATTGTTTTTTTTACTGTTTTAACTGTAATTAGTCTTATACTTTCTATCCTTATTGCAATGGCATCATAGATGGATTGGCTAAATAATAATACTGATTACCAAATTTAAAAGTTATTTATTTGAACATATTACAAAAAACAACAAGCCACCTACTAAAAATGTTATTAGAGGTGGCTTGTTATTTAATAAAATTGTTTATTGTGTTGCATTTCTCTCCGTTATCACATAATCATACCCAAATCTATTACATTTGTCACACTTGTCCTTTTCTTTTCCCAACGGATCAAGTTATGACAATACTCCAATAGAAACTAAATCTAAATAGTTCAGTTTAACCATTTCATACAACTTATTAGAGTCACGATCATATCTATAATGTACAATAACCCCATTATAATTTAGTTCTGATATAACACTATTATAACCACCAGGAAAACCAATCAAATTAAAATTCACACGTTTGTCATTTAAATCTCCAATTAAAATCGAATTTTCTGGAGTTGTTATATAATATCCCGCCTTTTCCTCTAATTCTTTAAGGGACACCCATTCTGTGCAACTAATTTTAGGAGGTGTCCAAGGTTCTTCTTTTCCACAGTAACGACACTGATGTTGGATGTATTCATGTTCACCATACCCTTCCCTTGTTTCTCCACAATATGTACACGTTGAAAGATTCTTACACGTTGCCGGTTTCCAATTGTGGTCACACAGTATTCCTTCAACTATAATACAATCACGAAAATCAACCTCATCAATAAATTCACCATATTCATATTGTTGAAACACTATATCAATATCTTTTTGTAAAAATCCTTCTCTCAATAAATTACTAATTGTTTCGGTTTTAGAACAATCGCTAAAATATGACAAATTTACTCTTTCTGAACAACTCCAATATGGGCACGATTGGTATGCTCCATAAAACCTTCTATGACATCTAGTACAACTAGTCACCACTATCTCTTTAGCTTCGATTTTTAGATTGTAAACAAATTGATCAATATATTCTTGCCAATTTATATGTCCTCCATAAACCGCATATTGAATCTCGTCAGACGAAAATCCGTTCTCTATAAGAATAGTTTTAATAAAATTTGGCGTTGTTATATCATCTGCATTATTTTGTGCTATTATTACTGCTTGTTCTTTTCGACTGAGAGGAGATTCAATTACATTTCCAGGAGTAACACTTGGTTCTAATGTAGATGTGGGTGCTTGCGTTTCGCTTGGTATAGATATCGAAGGTGTTTTTTCATTTTCTGTTTCATTTTGTTTTGGCGGGCAATTATCTATATCCGGTAAATATGTAAGTGCAGTGATAACTTTAGATTCCAAAGTCTTTTGCTGAGAGGCTGTTTGTTCATCTGACGTACGAACTAATACAGTTCCGACTACAGTATGTGTGCCTGTAGCAAAAAGTCCTCCATCAAAAGTTGTAAGATAATCTCTACGCTTGATAGCATCTTCTACACAAGCATACACCTCAATACTACCGCCAGCATCTGTGCCTTGTTCAATAAGTGTCTCTCCGTCTTTTGAATCAATATAATCAACAGCAAAGAACACCGTGGCAGTATACCCTCCTGGCTTATTCAAGTTACCATTAGGATCGTTATCTTCTGTCACCGCTGAAATATTAACAATTTCAGGAATATTCTTTAAACATTGAATGACATATGCCTCTGTAGGATTATCTACAAGCTGATATCTACGTGAATCAATAACAAAATTTTCATGTTTTTCTGTCAGTTTTGACAAGACAACCGAATAATCAATCTTTTTTAATTCTTCAGTTCTCATAGTTATTTCTTCGATACTGTCAGGTATTTTAAAATTTGTTTCCTTAGATGCTTTTGCATCAGAAATTGCCATTTCCAATTCTGAAATCAACTTATTATTCAATATAGGATGATTTTCTTTAAGCAAATTTTCTGACAATTTAATTGCTGAATCTAATTGTTTATTTTTATCTTCAACAACAGAAACCTGTCTTTCGAATTTGTTTATTGCATTCATTCTCGGTCTCAATGCAAAATATCCAACAACAGCACCAAGTATTATTAAAACTAACAAAACTGAGCAAATAATACCTATGCGTTTTTTGTTAATAGCCTTCTTAAATGGTGCAGAACTTTCAATTTCTTTATTAATCACATTATCAGAAGAACTCTCGTTAGATACATTTGTTTCGATATTTTGATTATTTATCTCAATGGGATATCCACAACTGGGACATTTACCGCATTGGTCTGATATTTTCTTTTTGCATTCAGGACATTTTATTAGTGCCATATCATCGCCTCCCTATCATATAATATCACTTTATAATGAAAAATGCACTATTTTCAAAACTTTTTGTACCTCTTCTATAGTCTTCAATGATTGTTGACATTTGTAACAAACCATATCTTTTCTCACAAAAATATACCACAATGAAGCAGTTTGGTAATTTTGAAAAATTGCCTGATTTCTTTTGGATATATATTTTAGAGATGTTAAGACAATTTTAAAGGGGCTGTTTTTTACCGCCCCTTTAAATTTAGATATTCTTTCAGTGTGTCGCTTTTCTCTCCGTTATCACATAATCATACCCAAATCTATTGCATTTATCACACTTGTCCTTTTCTTTTCCCAACGGATCAAGCCTATGAATAATTGAATTCGTAGAGTGCATCAGATCTGACAAGCAACTTGAACACAAACATCGAACATCCGCTTTTCGTTTTGTGTTATAAACCCATAACCCGAATGCTTTTTTCAAACCTTTCGTTATTTGATTCATCGTCTTCTCATCTTTAATAACTCCTATGTATTCTTGCAAATCGTTTTGATTTATTGTTGCGGTCTGTTCCAGCATTACCATCGACGCTTCCGGAAGACCGTACTCTTCTCCAAGATAAATGTGCGATGGCAGATATCTTTTCTTCGCTGCACTTGTTAAAACTGCAATCATAGTTGTTGCACTATTGTCATTAAAATCGTTTGTTTGTAATATCAATACTGGTCTTTTTCCACTTTGTACCGTGCCTTCTCTATTTCCGAAATCGTAATAATAAATTTCGCCTTTTTTTACTCTTCTATTTTTCATATAATAATCCCTCTTTCTTTTTTATCTTTTTTAATTAACTTTTCTATTTTCTTTAACGCAGTATTTATAGACAGATCAACTGCCTGCGAACTAACTTTTTCTTCTTTCGCAATCTCAACATTATTCATTTGATGATAAAATCGTTTAACAATTCTTCGTTTTTGCACTGGAGCAAGTTTGTCTATAATGCTGTGTAACCATGACCAGTCAATTTCTTCCCTCGCAAACAATTCCTCATGAAAAAGGAGAAAGATTTCATCGTCTGGTGTGTAACAATCTCCATGGCAAGCCATTCTCATAAAATGTTTATGTTCATTGCTGTTGTACTCTCGTATTGCTTGATACTGTTCTTTTGTTAAATGCAAATATGGCGAAAACAACAAAATATAGCTTTTGTATTGTTGTGTTAGTTCTTCATCTGATAAATCTGAAACTATTGCCCAAATTATTTCGTCGTTATTTCCTTCATATTCATATTTTAAATTTATTACTTTGCAATCATTTTTGAATGCTTCAAGAAATGTTCTGTTTTTAATATTTGTGTATATACTCATCTTAGTAATCTCCTTTGTTAATTTTTCGTTTTTATGAATTTGAAAAATTTGGAGATCACGGATATTTAGCTATGTTGCAGCTCCACTTAAGGTACATAAAAAAGTCCTTTCTCAAGCGGAATCACACTTAAGAAAGGACTTCAAACTCCGTACAAAGCTTTATCGTGCATAAAAAAACGCCGTCGAATCAAGATGTACATATGAATACAGTTATACTGTAAACATATATATACATCTCGACTTCGTACGGCGCTTGGAAGCTCATTACTAATGACTCCGCTTACACGATTTAAAGTCTAATTATTTTATTTTATTCAATGATGTCACTAATGTCATCAATTGGTATTATTATTTCTGCCATTTGCAGATATCTTTTGTTCTTTTCAATTTTTACAACTGTTCCTGTCAACTGGATATATTCTCCATCATTGTAATACACCACAGTTATTAATTTCCCTGTTGTAAGTTGCTTTAGTTTTTCATTTATTTCTTCTGCTTTTTCATCTGCTAATTCCTTTCTGGGAATAGGCATTTTCTCTTTTTTACGCAATGCTTCTTGAAAACCCTTTAATGCATCAAACGGCGCAAACTGTTTTGCTCTGTTTGCCATCGACATTTTAGGTCTTGCGTTGCTATCCACTTTTATGACCTCCAATCTGTTGATTGCGTTCTCTTGTAGTGCCCGCCTTATCGTAGTTCATCCCTTTTAACACAGAATTCTTTCCAAACCGAGTTTTTAAACTTACTATTGCAGTTTGCAGGTTATGTGCTCTTTCAAGATCATCCGGGCAATAATCAAA
>JBGVNN010000023.1:0-27464 GCA_045125595.1 Candidatus Egerieisoma sp. | reverse complement strand
GTGTGCAATGCTGTCAATCCCGGGAGTAGGTGAGGCGATGTTCTCAATAACTTCTTCGCCTACAAATAAAGAATTCATGGAATTCAGTATTAAACGTTGTGGTCAACTTACTGATTGGCTTCATCAAATGGAAGTAGGTCAAACAGTTACAATCCGCGGACCTTACGGCCGTAATTTCCCGGTTGAAGAAGAACTTAAAGGTAAAGATCTTCTCTTTATTGCCGGTGGTATAGGTCTTGCTCCGCTTCGTTCTGTAATTGACTACTGTCTTGCTAACCGTGCTAATTACGGAAAGATTGATATTGTTTACGGCTCTCGTTCTGCAGACGATTTGGTTGATTATGACCAGATTTGCAATGATTGGATGAAAGCAGAAAACGTTAATGTTCACCTTACAATCGACAGACCTCAAGATGGTTGGGAAGGTCATGTAGGTTTCGTGCCGGCGTATGTAAAGGAGCTTGAATTTGATACAAATAAGACGGCTCTTCTCTGCGGACCTCCGATCATGATTAAGTTTACATTGGCATCATTACAAGAGATGGGATACGATAAGACACAAGTTTATACAACTATGGAGCTTCGTATGAAATGTGGTATCGGTAAATGTGGCCGTTGCAATATAGGTTCTAAATATGTATGTAAAGACGGACCGGTATTTCGTTGTGACCAATTGGATGAACTTCCTAATGAGTATTAAGATTAATTATTTTTACAGAAAGTGAAGGCAATAGATATGGAAAATATGGTAAATGTATTTATAATGGGCAAAAAGTATTCCGTACCGTCAGAACTTACAATTATGGACGCTATGGAATATGCCGGATATCAGCTTGTTCGCGGATGCGGATGCCGTAACGGTTTCTGCGGAGCGTGTGCTTCAGTTTACAGAATTAAAGGCGATCCTGAGCTTAAGGTTTGTCTTGCTTGTCAGACAAAGGTTGAAGAGAATATGTATGTAGCACAAATTCCTTTCTTCCCGGTTGTTAAACAAGTTTATGATATTAATGAAGTTAGACCTGATGAGAGCATAATGATGCAACTTTATCCTGAAATTTACAGTTGTATCGGTTGTAATGCTTGTACAAAGAGCTGTACACAGAGCCTTAATACAATGCAATACATAGCATATGCTCAAAGAGGCGAGTATGCAAAGTGTGCAGAGGAGTCTTTTGACTGCGTAATGTGCGGCATCTGTTCTTCTCGTTGTCCTGCTCAGATTTCACATCCTCAGGTAGCACTTCTTGCAAGAAGACTTACAGGAAAGTATATAGCACCTAAGGCAGCACACCTCGAGAAGAGAACTGCTGAAATCGACAACGGCGATTTTGAAGAGGCAATGAAAGCTCTTATGGCTAAGCCGCTTGATGAGCTTAAAGACATGTACAATCACAGAGATATAGAGAAATAAGGAGGAAGCAAAATGAGCGATGCATTTTATACACAGGAGATGCTGGATTCAATAAAGAAGGTAGAAGCAAGCCGTGCGTCACGTATCGGTTTTGAACCCAGAAGAATGACAGCAGAGGAAAAGGAAGCTTTACTTGCAAAATTCCATCCGGATTATAAAAAAGAAAACTTTGCAACACTTGCAATGGGACCAAATAAAGGTGAGCAAGTACCTACAGAATTGGCTGCTTTATTGCAAGCACACAGCCGTATCAATCCCGATGAGATAGATTTAACTCATGCGGATTATGATGTTGATGTTCTTATTATCGGTGGCGGCGGAGCAGGTTCTTCTGCAGCTGTTATGGCACATGAAAACGGTGCTAATGTTATGATAGTTACAAAGCTTCGTCACGGCGATGCTAACACTATGATGGCAGAAGGCGGTATTCAAGCTGCAGATAAAGAAAACGATTCACCTATGACTCACTACGTTGATGCATTGGGTGGCGGACACTTCAAAAATGTTCCTGAGCTTCTTTATAAATTGGTTACAGACGGCCCCGGCGCAGTTAAATGGCTCAATGAATTGGGCGTTATGTTCGATAAAGAAGAAGACGGTACAATGGTTACAACACATGGTGGCGGTACTTCAAGAAAAAGAATGCACGCAGCTAAAGACTATTCAGGTGCAGAAATTATGCGTGTTCTTCGTGATGAAGTTATCAACAGAAAAATCCCTGTTGTAGACTATACAGCAGCAATCGAGCTTATTCTTGATGAGAATGGCAAGGCTGCAGGTGCTGTACTTATGAATATGGAGACTCATGAGATTCTTATTGCTAAAGCTAAAACTGTTGTTATCGCGACAGGCGGTGCAGGAAGACTTCACTATCAAGGATTCCCGACATCAAACCACTACGGTGCTACAGCAGACGGTCTTGTACTTGCTTATCGTGTAGGCGCTCCGCTTTTGTATGCATATACATTACAATACCATCCTACAGGCGTTGCTTTCCCCGCACAGATTTTCGGTGCTCTCGTTACAGAAAAAGTTCGTTCACTTGGCGCTATGCTTATTAACGTAGAGGGCGAAGCATTTATGCATCCTCTTGAGACACGTGACGTATCTGCCGCTTCTATCATTCGTGAATGTAAAGAAAGAGGCAAAGGTGTGCCCACTCCCGATGGTTACGGTATCTGGCTCGATACTCCTATGATCGAGGAGATTCACGGTAAAGGTGCTATCGAGAAGAGAATCCCCGCTATGCTTCGTATGTTTATGAAGTACGGCTATGATATGAGAGAAAAACCGATTCTTATTTATCCTACACTTCACTATCAGAACGGTGGTATAAAAATCGGTGCTGACGGTATGTCTGATGTTGAGAACTTGTTTGTTGCAGGTGAGGCAGTCGGAGGAATCCATGGTGAAAACAGACTTATGGGTAACTCACTTCTCGATATTATCGTATTCGGACGTAATGCAGGTGTTCATGCCGCTGCTAAAGCTAAAACTGTAACAGAAGTTGGCAAATTGACACTTGATCATGTTAAAAAGTTTGACAAAGAGCTTGCTGAAGCAGGTATTGTTACAGATGAAGTATCTCCTAAGCTTTTACCGAGATATACACACGGTAACCCTAAATATGAGGCTAAATAAGAAAAGAGGAATAATATAACAAATGGATATTATTGACAAGATATTTTCATTAGGCGCAGTAGGTAGCACAACAATTGTTCTTTGTGGTGCAATGTTGATTGCTTTTATCGGCTATGCTTTAGGTAGTATCAAAATTAAAGGTGTATCTTTGGGCACAGCGGGCGTATTTTTAATGGCGCTCCTTTTCGGTTATTTATTTACATTGCCGGTTTTAAAAGATGTGCCTATTGTAGGTAAGTTTTTTATTGAAAGTGTTGGTGCCGGTGCAGTTAGCAAATATAAAATGCTCAGCTCAATAGGTCTTGTACTTTTTGTTACAGCTGTAGGTTTTATTGCCGGTCCGAGCTTCTTTAAAAATCTTAAGAAGAATGCCAAATCTTATGTTCTTTTAGGAGTTTTGATTGTAGGCTCAGGTGCTCTTGTTTGTGCATTGTTCTCTTTGATTTATGGTAGTGCTTACGGCACGGGAATTATGTCAGGAGCATTGACAAGTACACCGGGATTTTCAGCTTCTCAGGAAGCTGTGGCTTCTGCTAATCCCGATCAGTTGGGACTTGTTGCATTAGGTCATGCTGTGGCATATCCCTTTGGCGTTATCGGAGTGGTTCTTTTTGTTCAACTTATACCTAAATTCTTAAAGGCAGATATGGCTAAAGAAAGAGAACTTATGAAGGTTGGTACAGAAGCTGCTTCTGAAGAAACTAAGAAAACAAAGAAACTCTTTGATCTTGATGAATTCGGTCTCGGTGCTTTTGGCCTTGCTGTTGTATTGGGAATTCTTATAGGTTCAATTAAAATTCCTCTTTCAGGTTCAGGCTATGCTGAAGGAGCAGCTACTTTCTCTTTAGGTAATACAGGCGGTCCTTTGATAATGGCTCTTATATTAGGCCACTTTGGCAGAATGGGTAAATTAAGCTTAAAAGTACCTGAAAAGACATTAAAAGTATTCCGTGAATTCGGTCTTATGCTTTTCTTGCTTGGTGCAGGTGTTGAGGGTGGAGTTGAGCTCGTTGACCAGATAAAACAATCATCAGACGGCGCTATGATTTTAGTGTATGGCTTTGTCGGTGGTGCTTTGATGACATTAATACCTATGATTATAGGATATTTTGTAGCAAGAAAGCTTCTCAAAATGAGTATGCTTAATGCATTGGGTTCGATCACAGGCGGAATGACAAGTACTCCAGCTTTGGGAACTTTGATTGGTGTTGCCGGCACGGATGATGTTGCTGCTGCTTATGCTTCGACTTATCCGGTTGCGCTCGTACTTGTAGTACTTGCATCACAGCTTATTGCTGTATTACTCTAAGAACTGTTTAATATAGTTAGTATTAATTACAGACAGAACTCATCAGTTTGATGAGTTCTGTTTTTTATATTTTAAATGGGATTTTCGCTTGAAACTCTCGAATCAAAAATTAATCTTGTAATTGACAAGTATTAATTTATTGTGATATGTTTAATTAAAGAGATAATCTATTTTTGAGGAAATTTTGGTTAAAATAAGTATGAACATGGAATCAATAAAGAAAGAACGACTCAAGAAAATAGTAATGGCTTTTTTAATTGCCGTTTTTGTGACGGTAATTGTTGTCATGCCTATACTTACAGCAGTCATATATAATATCATTTTTGACAGAAGGTTTGAAATTGATGAAGCAAATTATAATGTTGTTGAATCATTTGAAGGTTTGAAAGTAGAAGAATGCAGTTTTACTTCTGATGAAGGTCAGAAACTTGCAGGATATAAATATTTTAAAGACAGCAATTTAGAATCCAAAGGTGTAATTATTATCGCACACGGTATGGGTTGTGGTGGACAAAATACTTTTATGGGATTAGCAGATTCTTTTACTTCTGCCGGTTACAAAGTTTTTGCTTATGATGCCACGGGAAACGGTAAAAGCGAAGGCGACGGAATTGGCGGCTTGCCACAAGGTGTTGCAGACATAGATTATGCAATACGATTTGTAAAAAAACAGTCGGATTACCAAAATTTACCTATTATGTTATTTGGGCATAGTTGGGGAGCGTACTCTGTTTGCGCTGTGCTCAATTTTCACACTGATATCAAAGGAGTAATATCAGTGGCAGGCTTTAATCAATCATCTGACTTACTTGAGTTGCAGGGCGAAAAATATACGGGAGCTGCAGTTAACTTTTTGTTACCTTATGTCAAAGGTTATGAACGCTTATTATTCGGAAAGTATGCCAAGGTTACTGCAATGGGTGGGTTTGAAAATACAGAGACAAAAATAATGGTAGTGCACAGTAAAGACGATACTACCGTACCGATTAAATATGGATATGATGAATATTACTCTGAATATAAAAATTCGGACAGATTTGCTTTTGGGCTTTTTGAGGATAAAGGCCATATGTCTGATTTTGAAGATAAAGAGTTAAAAGAAAATTTTGTTGCTTTTTACAATAATTGCATTAAGTAACATTTATTGAATTATCAGGCATAGAATGTATACATAAAGTAGTGGCGAGAGGAGCCTTTTCGTAGTGTATACAGAAAAAACAAAAGTGAGAGAAATAATGCACTTGCCTGGTATATTGGAAATAGTGGAAAAATACACCAAAAGAAAAATGAATATGGCAACGCTTAAAATGGGTGCAAATCTTACGATACAGACGGTGGGAAACTATTTACATTGGTCAAAAGCACAAATGCAACAGGTTTTGAAAGAGTTGAATGATTTGAAAGAAAAATGATATTCTGATTATGTTTCTTTACTTTTATATATACTTTTGATAAAATTTTATAAAAATCAAAAGGATGTAGCTGTATGACAATAAAAGATGCAAACCCCATTGATACCGTTGAAAAAATAAAAACAATCTTACAAGAAAATAATATCGAAACAGAAGAGCAATGGCTGGAAACGGGCATTCCGTATTGTTTCGCTTTGAGGGTTACTGTTAAAGGTACAACTTTTGGCACAAATGGTAAAGGCTTAACAAAAGATTTGGCTTTGGCAAGCGGTTACGGTGAAATGATGGAGCGCTTGCAGTTAGGTTTCATTGGAAAAATCGATTTGCAAAAAGATGCGAGTGTTTCGCCGTGTGATGTTGTCAGTGAGAAAATTGCAGCAAAAGAGCTCTTTCAAAGAAATAAAAAATGGTACGAATTATTTGCTTCAAGGTTGAAATTTTTTACTGGAGAGACGATTGAATCTGAGCAGATTTTAATGCAATATGCAGATAAAGAAGGAAATGCCTTTGTAACACCTTTTTATTGTATAAACAGCAATACTAAAGAATTTTTGCCTACTAAATTATGTAAAAATATTTATACTTCAAATGGTTGTGCGGCAGGTAATACTACCGAAGAAGCTATAGTTCAAGCAATAAGCGAAATTGTTGAACGTCACAATGAAACACAAATTGTAATTAATAATATGACACCGCCGGACATTCCTGAACAGGATTTAAAAAAGTGTGCGGAGTCATATTCTGTAATATTATATTTGAGAGATAATGGTTTTAAAGTTACTGTAAAAGATTGTTCGTTAGAAGGGAAATTTCCTGTTGTCAGCGTGTGTATAGTAGACAGTAAAACAGGCAAGTATCACACACATTTCGGAGCACATCCAATATTTGAAGTTGCGTTAGAGCGTGCATTGACAGAGAGCTTTCAGGGTAGAAATATAAGAAATATATCTGAAATTGAAGACTTTTGTTTCTCTAAAAATGGTTTTAATGTAAAAAATTTGCTTAATGAATTGCTATACGGGGTGGCGGAAAAGAATCATACTTTTTTTGTAGGAACGCCGTCGTATAAATATAATGAGAAAGTGGGATTTGCGGGAAGTAATAATAAAGAGTGGTTAAAAGAATGTATAGAATATTTTAACGCTTTGGGATATGATATCCTTATAAGAGATTCTTCCTGTTTGGGTTTTGATACATACCAAGTAATAATCCCCGGATATAGCGAGGTTTTTTGTCAAAGGTTTTCACAGAAAACAAACGAAATTTATTATTATGAAAAAGCAGTTAAAACATTGAGAAATCCTTCTGAGGCATCTGTTAGTGAGAAGTTAGGGTTGCTTATGAGTTTGGTTCGTCACAACAGAGGCTTTGTCAGAGAATCAGGACTTCATGTAAATCTTACACAGGAAGAAGAAAGCTATTTTATGGCAGCAACACTTTCTTATATTTATTATGGAATGAAAAAATACGATGAGACCATAAAATATATTAATGTGATGTTGCAGTCCGGTTTTACGGAAAATATCGAGTTCTTGTTGTGCATTAAGAGATATATCTCTTTGTTGTTAAATGAAACAGACACTGAAGAGATTAAAAACACGCTCTGCTATTTCCATAACAAAGAATCAGTGAACAGATTGTATGCGTGTATAAAAAACAATACAAATCCGATAGAGGAGTTTACATTGCATTGTGATATGAAGTGTAGCGAAAAATGTATGTTAAAAGATAAATGTTGCAATAAAAAGATGAGCGATATTTTAAATATTATTTTTGAAAAAAGCTTAAAGGTTGATTCGAATAAAATTGTTGACTTTTTTACTTTAATGAGATAAAATGGCAAAGTGTTCAAACCTTGAACACAAATAAATGCGATGACCAGAAACAAGTAAACTTGGGAAGATTCTTGAGAGAGTTGCCGGTAGGTGCGAGGCAAAGCTGATGACCATTTTGAATTCATTCTGTTAGCAGTGCGCTGAACAAGAGAAATCTTAAGTAGGATGCAACGGGAGTTCCCGTTATAGAACTAAGGTATGTAAGTACCTGACAAGGCTGCTGTTGCGAAATAGCAGCGAACTGAGGTGGTACCACGGGATTATCGATTTTCTCGTCCTCTGTATTCTTTATCGGAATGCGGAGGACTTTTTTTATATATCCACACTCCGAGGTTCAAAAAAGAAAGGGTGGAAAAAATGGCACAAAATTACTATCAAAAAGAAATTGAAACAATGCCAAGAGAAGAAATGAAAAAGCTTCAATCAGAAAAGCTTGTTAAGCAAGTAAAGCATGTTTATGAAAACGTACCTTACTACAAAAATCTTATGGACGAGAAAGGTGTAAAACCGGAGGATATTAAAGGAATCGAAGATTTACACAAACTTCCGTTTATTTCCAAAGCTGATTTGAGAGATGCATATCCTTACGGACTTTTAGCAAAGCCACTTGAGGAGTGCGTACGTATTCAGTCTACATCCGGTACAACAGGAAGACGTGTAGTTGCTTTTTATACACAGCATGATATTGACCTTTGGGAAGACTGCTGTGCTCGTGCAATTGTTGCTGCAGGCGGCACTAAAAAAGACGTATGCCAAGTAGCGTACGGTTACGGACTTTTCACCGGTGGAGCAGGTCTTCATGGCGGTTCTCATAAAGTAGGTTGTCTTACACTTCCTATGTCATCAGGTAACACAGAAAGACAAATTCAATTTATGATGGATCTCAATGCATCAATTATTTGTTGTACACCTTCATATGCCGCATACATCGGCGAAACTTTGAAAGAACAAGGATATAAACCTGAGGACATTCCGCTTAAAGCAGGTATTTTCGGAGCAGAACCGTGGACGGAGGAGATGCGCCGCAGTATTGAAGGTATTCTCGGTATTAAAGCATATGATATATATGGTCTTACGGAAACAAGCGGCCCCGGTGTTGCTTTTGAGTGTGAAGAACAAACAGGCATGCACGTAAATGAAGACCACTTCTATGCGGAAATTATCGATCCTGAAACAGGCGAAGTTCTTCCCGAAGGAAGCAAAGGAGAGCTCGTTTTCACAGCTCTTGATAAAGAAGCTTTCCCGCTTCTTCGTTATCGTACAAGAGATATATGTGTTCTCTCAAGAGAAAAATGTTCTTGCGGACGTACGCTTGTAAAAATGGCAAAGCCCATGGGCAGAACAGACGATATGCTCATTATTCGTGGCGTAAATGTTTTCCCGAGTCAGATTGAAACAGTTCTTATTAAAGAAGGATATCAGCCTAACTACCAAATTGTTGTAGACCGTGTAAAGAACACAGATACATTTGAAGTATATGTAGAAATGACACCTGAGAAATTTACCGATAAAGTAAGTGAAATACTTTCAATGGAAAAATCTCTTGCAAATGCCATGCAATCAATGCTCGGAATTCACCCTGCGGTTCATATTGTGGCACCAAAAACTATTGCAAGAAGTGAAGGTAAAGCAGTTCGTGTTGTTGATAAGAGAAAACTTATTTGATAAGAAACGGAGGTTTTAATTATGGCAATTAAACAATTGACAGTTTTTGTTGAAAATAAACAAGGAGCAGTAGTTTCAATAACTGATACACTTTCTAAGTACAATATTAATATAAGAGCTTTATCTATAGCAGAGACTCCTGAGTTTGGTATTCTCAGACTTGTTGTTAATGACGATGTTACAGCAGAAAAAATCCTCAATGAAGAAGGCTATCTTATTAAAAGTACCGAGGTAGTAGGTGTAAAAATCAGTGATGCTCCCGGTAAACTCTCAGAAGCATTGGCTGTACTTGATAAAAACAACATAAATCTTGAATATCTTTACGCATTTATGGCACGTACAGAAAAGCACGCATATGTCGTATTAAGAGTAGAAAATAATGATGCGGCAGAAGAAGCGCTTGTTAACGCAGGATTTAAATTGATAAAAGAATCTGATATAAGTAAACTTTAAAAATAACAAAATTTTACGGAAAGTATTGACTTTACGGTTAGTCTATGCTAACATATAGCGCAGTTAGGAATACCTAACTGCGCTACTTTTGATTCAAGAACAAAAAATGAATAGTTTATGAGGTGAATCTGTTATGACTACTTTACGAAATGTTAAAATCGGTGATGCTGTTACTGTTGTTAAATTGCACGGAGAAGGTGCCGTTAAACGCAGAATTATGGATATGGGTATTACAAAAGGCGTTAAGATTACAATAAAAAAAGTGGCTCCTTTAGGTGATCCTATTGAGGTTACAGTAAGGGGTTATGAACTTTCAATAAGAAAAGCAGATGCTGAAATGATTGAGGTAATATAAGCAATTTTTTTTAAGCAAAGAGTTAGTTATGACTAACTAATGATGCAAAAAAGAAAGGAAGAATTTATGAGTGTTAAAATTGCACTTGCAGGTAATCCAAACAGCGGTAAAACCACACTGTTTAATGCCTTGACGGGTTCTAATCAATTTGTGGGAAATTGGCCGGGAGTAACGGTAGAAAAAAAGGAAGGCAAATTAAAACAACATGATGATATTCTGATTGTTGATCTTCCGGGCATTTATTCACTGTCGGCATATACCTTGGAGGAAGTTGTTGCCAGAAATTATTTGATTAATGAGCGTCCTGACGTAATATTAAATATAATTGATGGAACGAACATAGAAAGAAATCTGTATTTAACTACTCAATTGACAGAATTGGGAATACCTGTAGTTGTTGCAGTAAATATGATAGATGTTGTGAAAAAAAACGGAGATGAAATTAAATTAGATAAGCTCTCAAAAGAATTGGGATGCGAGGCAGTAGAAATTTCCGCATTGAAAGGTACGGGCATAACAGAAGCGGCAGAATTAGCAATAAAGGCTGCGAATGGTGCAAAAACAATACCTCAACATAGATTTAGCGGCGCAGTAGAACATGTTTTGGCACATATTGAAGAAGCTGCGGTACATAATCTTTCGGCGGAAAAACAGCGTTGGTATTCTATTAAAATTTTTGAACGTGACAGTAAGGTTTTAGAAGAATTGAATCTCAGTGAGGAAATCAGACAACATATAGAAGAAGATATACAAGCTACAGAGAAAGAGCTGGATGATGATTCGGAGAGTATTATCACAAATGAAAGATATTTATATGTTGATTTAATTACGCAAGGTTGTTATTTCAGGAAAAATAAAGATAAAATGACAACATCTGATAAAATTGACAGAATTTTGACAAACAGATTTGCGGCATTGCCAATATTTGCAGCCATTATGTTTGCTGTTTATTTTATATCAGTAACAACTGTAGGTACATGGGTAACTGATTGGACAAATGACGGTCTTTTTGGAGATGGTTTTACAATTTTTGGTAAAGAAGTGCCGGGAATACCTGTTTTGGTAGAAAATGGATTAACAGCCATAAATTGTAATGAAACTGTTATAAGTCTCGTTGTAGACGGTATTGTCGGCGGCGTAGGAGCAGTATTGGGATTTGTGCCCCAAATGCTTGTATTGTTCATTTTCTTGGCATTTCTTGAATCGTGCGGATATATGGCGAGAATCGCATTTGTTATGGATAAGATTTTTCATAAATTCGGCTTATCGGGCAAATCATTTATACCTATGCTGATAGGTACAGGTTGCAGCGTTCCGGGTATCATGGCATCGAGAACTATTGAAAATGACAGAGACAGGAAGATGACAATAATAACTACCTCCTTTATACCGTGCGGAGCAAAGCTGCCAATAATTGCGCTTATTGCATCAGCTTTGTTTGACGGTGCATGGTGGGTTGCTCCGAGTGCATATTTTATAGGTATTGCGGCTGTGATTATTTCCGGAATAATGCTGAAAAAAACAAAACTTTTTGCAGGCGACAGTGCTCCTTTTGTAATGGAATTGCCCGCTTACCATATGCCGACATTCAGCAATGTTATGCGCAGTATGTGGGAACGTGGATGGTCTTTTATAAAGAAAGCCGGCACAGTAATACTTTTATCAACAATTTTAATTTGGGCAGCCGACTATTTCGGCATACTTGAAAGTATAGGAAATGCTGTTAAGTGGATTTTTGTACCACTTGGTTTTGGCTCCGGAAAGATGGGCTCTACTGCCACTGTCGCGACTATAATGGGACTTGTTGCTAAAGAAGAAGTTGTTGCTGTAATTGGTGTTACGGAGGGTACGACAGGATTTTTAGGAATGTCAAGTATTGCAGCTTATTCTTTCATGTTGTTTAACTTGTTGTGTGCGCCTTGCTTTGCTGCAATGGGAGCGATAAAAAGAGAAATGAATTCAGCCAAATGGACATTGTTTGCAATCGCATATCAAACATTATTTGCTTATGTTGTATCTTTTGTAGTTTACCAACTCGGCATGCTTTTTACGGGAAACGGAAATATGATTTTAGCAGGTATAGCATTTGTTTTGGTAGCACTATTGATATATATGATAGTAAGACCACATAAGGAGGCGCGTAAATTATGATGACTTTAATAGAAAAATACGGCGGAACGATTTTAGTGTTGGTTATTGTTTCCTTGTTAGTGACTTTTTTAACAATAAAGTTGATTAAAGATAAAAAGAAAGGCAAAACATCTTGTGGCTGTGGCTGTAAAAATTGTCCGTCTGCGGGTGTTTGTTCTAAAAATAAATAAAAAATTGAAAAAAATCTGATTGTACAATAAAAATCTTTGCCTTTTCAGCAATGCTGCAAAGGTAAGGGTTTTTATTTTTATTTAAAATTGACACAGTATTTTTTTATTGATATAATTTTTTCTAAGTGAGCAATAGGGAAGTGTTTATTATGAATACAAAATCTACAAGAAAAATTACTGTTTTTGGTATATTGTTGATATTAATGCTTGCAATTGTGATTTTTGCATCTTGCAGCAACAGCGACAATAAGAGCACCGAAATTCCGAAGAGCAACATAACAGCCTCCGACGCGTGGTCGTTTGTTGAGGCGGGATACAAAAAAACAGAGGCGGCAACAGGTTACGACGTTTCGTATAAAACAAGCAGTAAAGCTGTTTTTGCTGAGCATTCTACTGTTGAGTCATCAGAACACTCCATTTCAATATACGGAAAGGGTACAAAGGACTTCACGGCAGATGCTAAGGTTGAGTATTCTGATACGCCGAGCGTAACGCATTATTACTTTGATGGTGAAAAATATTATAAAGCGACCAAAGAAAATGATAAATTTACGACTCCCTATTTGTATATTACTGATGATATTGATGTGTTGCAAGAAGTTACGGGATTAAATGTTTTTGAAATAAATATAGATAAAGTGAAGGTTGCTTTAGAGGGCAGTAACAGTATTGTAAAAGGCGAAGAAAACGGACTTCAGTTTATAAAATTTGCAATAACCACACAAAGTGCATCTGAAATACTCGGAGATACATATCATGTTTTTGATGGCATGAGTGATTTTTCGGGAGTTATGTTTTTTTATATTGATAGTGATGGTTATCTCGCAAAGTTTGGATATGAGTCATCATTTTCAGAAAAGAGCGGGGAAGAAAAAGCTTCTGTTGATGCAACCTGTGAATATACTTTTTCGAATATTAATAAAACAGAGAAAATCCTTGCTCCCGGATGGGTTTCTAAATTGCAACCAGAAGAAATTGATACTGTTTACTATATAAAAGATAAAGTATCGTATGCTTTCATATATGAAGAATCTGAAAGTACAAATGGATACGGATATAAGTTTTATTGGGTAGAAAGTACAGAGGATGTTGACAAGCCTGTTGCTTTTGCAGATGTTCCGTCTAAAATAAACGGCGTTGATGTAACAGATATCAGCAGAACTATACTTATTTTTGGTAAGGGTGCAGAGGTTATGGTTTTACCGGAGACAATTAATTACCTACCATATGCACAAGAAGATGTTAAGGCAACAATATTCTCAAAATGTGATAAATTTTCGGAGGATGTTCCCGAAGGAATAACAGCTTACACCGCCGGTGAATGGGAGTATGTAAATGGTGTACCTACAGTTAAAGGTAAATAATTAATGGGGTGAGTACGAATGAAATTGGATACTATTTTTGAAAATAAACAAGTTTTTTCTTTGGAGGTATTTCCGCCTAAGAAAACAATGCCTATAGAAACAATATATAAAACACTTGATGAGCTTGCCGAGATTAAGCCTGACTTTATCAGTGTAACATACGGCGCCGGTGGTAGCGAAAATTGTGCGGCAACATTAGAGATTGCTTCTACAATTAAGCAAAAATACAATATCGAAAGTGTGGCGCATTTACCGGGAATTAATCTTTCAAAGGAAGATGTTCTTAATATGCTCTCGGATTTTAAAAAACACGGGATAAATAATATACTTGCTCTCAGAGGTGACGGCATCCCCGATGTGGAGCCGGTCGGTGATTTTAATCATGCAGATGAGTTGGTTAGCTTCATAAAATCAAACGGAGATTTTCATGTTGCAGGAGCTTGCTATCCTGAAGGTCATACAGAATCCGATGATTTGATTACTGATATTAAATATCTTAAAAGAAAAGTTGATGCGGGCTGTGATCATTTAATTTCACAATTGTTTTTTGATAATGATCATTTTTACAGGTTCAGGGAGCGTTGCGATTTGGCCGGTATAAATGTGCCTATAGAGGCAGGTATAATGCCGGTACTCAATAAAAACCAAATAGAGAGAATGGTTACAATGTGCGGAGCCAGTTTGCCTAATAAATTTGTCAAAATGATGGCTCGTTACGAAAATAATCCGGAAGCATTAAAAGATGCGGCAATCGCGTATGCAGTTGATCAAATTGTAGATTTGATTTCTCAAGGTGTTAACGGTATACACCTTTACACAATGAATAAACCTGATACTGCTAAGAGAATTTACGGCAGTATTGCATCGCTTCTGAAAAATTAATTTGACTTTATAACATATTGGAGGAAATATATGGTTTACAGAGATTTGGGAAATAGCGGTTTGAGAGTGTCACCGCTTGGTTTTGGAATGATGAGATTGCCTTCAGACGAGAAGGTTGCGACAAAAATGGTAAGAGATGCCATTGATGCCGGTGTGAACTATATAGACACTGCCTATGTGTATATGGATGGTAAAAACGAATCTCTTACAGGAAGAATTTTATCCGATGGTTACAGAGATAAAATTTATCTTGCAACAAAATGCCCTGTATGGCTTGTTGAAAAAGATACTGATTTTGACCGTTTACTCAATGAACAATTAAGACGCTTAAAGACAGAACAGATTGATTGTTATTTGCTTCATTGTTTAAATGAAAAAAACTGGGAAACCGTAAAAAAATTTGGATTACTTGAAAAAATGAAAGAAGCTCGTGATGCGGGAAAAATATGTTATCTGGGCTTTTCTTTCCATGATAGTTACGAGTTGTTTAAAGAAATAATAGATTCTTTTGATGAATGGGATTTTTGTCAAATTCAGTTAAATTATCTTGATACAGAATTTCAGGCGGGTTTGAAAGGTCTTGAATATGCTGCAGATAAAGGACTCGGGGTTATTATTATGGAGCCGTTAAGAGGCGGCAATCTTGCAAAAGTTCCTGCTAATGTAAAAGAGGCTTTCGGTAATAAAAAAACGCCTGTAGAGTGGTCTCTTGATTATCTTTGGAACATGCCCGGAGTAAGTACTGTTTTGAGCGGTATGAGCACACAAGAGCAAGTAGAGCAGAATTTGGAGTATGCGGTGCGTTCCGAAGTGGGAATGCTTTCAGAAGAGGACAACAAAGTCATTGAAGCAGTACAAAATGAATTTAAAAAATTCACTACAGTGCCATGCACAGCTTGTGCTTATTGCAATATTTGTCCTAAAAAAATTGCAATTCCGCAGAGTTTTGAAGCATATAATACGGCAATAGTTAAGAAAAACTACGCTGAAGCAAAAGAACAGTATACAGATACTGTGCCTCGTTTTGGCAATTTCCCTACGGAATGTATCGGTTGCCGTAAGTGTGAGGAAATTTGTCCGCAACATATAGAAATAAGTAAATTAATGAAAACAGTAAGTGATTTTTTCACACGAGATTAAAAGCGGAGAATGACAAATGCGTTATAAATTAACATCGATTATTTCTTTGAGTGTGTTTTTGATTTTATGTGTCGTTTGCGGCTGCTCGACATCTGATTCCGATTGGGTCGGCACAAAAAACAAAGTAAAAACAGAGGCGGCGGCAATTAGTAAAAGCCCTGTTTTCTCAGATATGGGCGGATTTTACAGCGGTGAATTTGAACTTGAAATAAGTGTACCTGAGATACTGAAAAATGCTGCAAAAAGTATAAGGGTGACATTTGACGGCAGTGAGCCTACCAAGAAAAGCGAAAAATACGAGGGCTCAATCAGTTTGCCCGGCAAGCAGTATACAAAGACCTTTTTTGAGGATTCAAAAGACGATGTTAAGGTCAGTGTTATCAGAGCGGCGTGCTTTGATGCAAGCGGTAACTTAATAGGCAAAATATCGACTGCCACGTTTATTCAAATTAAAGACGGCAAGGGTGGCAGCGGAGAGTCGAGATTTGACTTGCCTGTAATATCTCTTGTGACAGATAGTGATAATTTAAACAGCAGAAAAACAGGTATATTTAAAAACCCAAACGGTCATGGCTCTGAGTGGGAACGTCCCATCAATGTTGCTTTCTTTGAAAAAGATGGTAATTTGGCATTTTCGCAAGATGCAGGTATCAGACTTTTTGGTGGAAGCTCCAGAAATCTTGACCAAAGGTCTTTTCGTATAACAGCGAGAAAAACAGATTATTTTAATACCGAAAAGTATGATGGTGCAGGTAAATTCAAGTACGCCATTTTTCCAGACAGATTAGACAGCACAGGTAAGCAACTGACGCAGTATGACAGTTTTGTGCTGAGAAACGGCGGAAATGACTCTGTTTTTGTCACGCAAGATTCATCGCGAATTACTTTTATGAGAGACGGTTTGGCTGCTGAAATCACACAAAAGGCGGCTCCCGAGGTAGACTCAATGGATTACAGACCTGTAGTTGTATTTCTTAATGGTGAATACTACGGACTTATGAATTTGCGTGAATATCAAAACGAGAAATATATACAAAATGTCTACGGCATTGAGGATGAAGCGGGAATAACAGTTATATCTACCGAATTGGACACAAGCCGTGGTGACAGATATGACGGTGATTGGTTTTATTATGAACAAGACGATGGCCCCGAAGGTGAATTGGAGTCTTTAATGTCACTTCTTGACGGTATTGTTAATGGTGATTACACATATGAGCAAGTTTGCGAGAAAATAGATACAGACAATTTTATGAAATATTGTGCTATGAACTTGTTCTTGTGCAATACCGATTGGCCGCATAACAACACTAAAATATGGCGATATGCAGGAAATAATGCAGGAGCTGCGGCTGACGAACGAGTTTCCGACGGCAGATGGAGATTTATGCTCAAGGACGCTGATTTGGGATTGGGCAGATATATATGCGCTGCTGAAGAGTGGGGATTTCCCATTGAGCTTTACACAAAGGCTGACTCCAAAAACATTAGGTTTTTATTGGCAAATTATATACAATTTGATAATCAAAGCGGTTATCCGTATGTTGGTAACAATACGTATCCGGATACATTGAAAATACAAGGCTTGTTCTATTTTTGCTTGCAAAATGACGGCTTTGCACAATCTTTTTATGATTTTTGTCATAAACTTACTACGGAAATTTGGACGCCCGACGCACTTAAGGCACTTATTAAAGAATCTGCCGATGCAATACAAAATGAGTTTGATAATTATTTGGTTAAAGAATTTGGTTTTTGGCAGTGGAATGCTTTTACTAACATGAAAAAGTGGCAAAAAGCCGTGAGTGGTAAAGAAGATTCTCTTTATACGTGGGCTGAGGAACGAAGCGGAGCTAACGGCGAATTTATGAAGCAAGTAAAAGAACTTATGGATGTTTTGAAATAAAAACTGAACGGAGGACCGGAAATGGCTAAAAGAATAATCTTAATTTCTGTAGCTTTGTTTTGTGTATTGTTATGTGTATTTTGCATAAGCAAAGCAAATAACATAACATTGACGGTTAAGAAATCTCCTTGGGGAGAAGATGATTTTCAATTACAAGAGAAAGCAATAAATAAATTTATAAGCGAATTCAATGAAAAACATCCTGAGATTAGGGTGAATGTTAATTTTGTTCAGGAATATCCGGCTGATTTAAAAGATTCGGAAATAGTTTTGCTTGGTGCTGATGAAATGCTTGAGTATGCAAGTGATGATTTAAAAAATCTATCCGGGCTTTTTTCCGAAGTGGATTTTTCTGAATCAATAATAGATGTTGGTAAGCTTTCAATTGATTCTTCAAAAAAAGATCTTTTTTTTGTGCCGTTTAACTATGACAGAGCGGTTGTGTATGCAGATAAAGGGTTGTTTGATCATTTGGGAGTTGAAGTTCCTGCTTCAAATTGGACATATGATGATTTTAAAGAAACAATAACAAAAGTTACTAAAAGAGGTTGCGATTATGATGGATATGTACATTCTGTGGGTATTCATTTGCCTATGGCAAGACCGTATGTTTGGAGATATTTCTATGAAAATCTGGGAGATGGTTGGTACAACCCGTCTGATAATTATGTGAAATTCAATTCAGATAAAAATATAAAAGTTTTGGAAGAACTTCTTGGCTTTTATAAAAAGAATGCTAAATGTTATTCTATTTCGGTTCCTGATACAGGAATATATGATTCGATTACGGCTATGACATGGATTAATGCTTGTCAACCGGAATATGACGATTTTAGACTTATTTCGGATAAGTTAAGTTACTCATTATTAGGCAGAAGAATTGATTCTGTTGCAGAAAAAGGAAATCTTGTACTTTTACCTTTGCCGAGTGTAAATGGGAAAAACATGAGTTATTCAAATACCGAGTTTATCAAAGGCTTCGCTGTCAGTAAGTATATTAATGAAAATAAACTTGACGCTGCAGTAAAATTAATTGAGTTTTCTCAGACCCTTGAAGGAAACAGTACTTTGCATGAATATTACGCAGGTATACCGGCAAGCAAAAGTTTATGGAAAGAGAGTTACTGGAAAAAAGGTTTGTTTAGCGGACAAAATGCAGAAAGTGTTCTTGTTGGCATTGAAAATGATACGCGAAATGATTTTGCCGAAATTTTATCAGGTGATGATGCTGTTTACGAAAAGAATATCAGATTTAGAGCTATATGTTCCAATTTGATGTTGGAGGAGGTTAAAAGAGGATCTAAATCCATTAAAGCGATTACAGAAATAATGAATACAATGGCAGGCTTTTTCAATTCTACAATGACTGTGTATGGAGTTCCAAACGGATATAATCCAAACCTTGTCGCAAGGGGGCATAAATAAAAATGAAAATATTTAAAAGTTGTTTAGCTTTAATTATTGCATACATTATTTGTTTTAGTTGTTGTGTAATCTCATCCTTTGCAGCAGATATAAGACCGGTAAAAAGTGATACGTGGGTAGCTACGGATGAGTTGGGCAGAGTTACTCCGCTTAATAACGAAACAGGAAATGTTAAAGAAGATAAGTATGTAGGAATCTTTTATTTTTTATTTTTGGGTTCTAAAAAAGAGGAAAGCGTATTGGATATTACTTATTCCTACAAAAGAGGCGGCTTAGAAGCAGTTTGGGAAGATATGCTTTCCGGAAGCGGTATGTTTTTTTGGGCGGAGCCTTACTTTGGTTATTATAGGAATGATGATGCTTGGATTTATGCAAAGCATGCACAATTACTAAGTGATGCCGGTATTGATTTTATATTTTTAGATGTAACCAATCACGGTGCTTTTTATGAAAGTTCTTGGCAATTGCTTCTTGATGTATGGTCTGAAATAAGAGAAAACGGTGGTACTACACCTCAAGTTGTGTTTCATTGCGGAGACCAAGCAAAAACAGGAAAAATGCATATAGAATGGCTTTGGGAAAAGTTGTATAAAAAAGAACATCACAAAGATTTGTGGTTTTATTGGGAAGGCAAACCATTGGTTTTAGGAAATACTGAGACTCTTTCTGACGAAATAAAAAACAATTTTACTGTTCGTCGTTCCTGGGCTTTTAATTCTTGGACGTCAGAAACAGAGGGCAAGGGCAGATGGCCTTGGATTGCACAGTATCCTCAAGAACCCGGCAGAGATGAGGCCGGAAATGTAGAGCAAGTTGTTGTTTCTGCAGGTTTTCACGCAAACTCATCAAAAGGAAGAAGCTACCATAAGGGAGCGAACGAGATAACGGGTCGATATGATTTCGGTTTTGGCTTGGAAACCTCCGGATTAGGGTTGGCTTTTGAAGAACAATGGTCAAGAGTCTTTGAAATAGACCCTAAATTGGTTATGATTACAGGGTGGAATGAATTTACAGCGGGACGTTGGGTTGATCCTAATGCAACGACACAGCTTGTTGCAGGAACATATAAAGTAACACAAAATGATCCGCAGTTTAAATATGTTTATGTTGACTTATTCAGTCCTGAATACAGCCGTGATATTGAGCCAATAAGCGAATATTTCAGAGATAACTATTATTATCAAATGGTTAATAATATAAGAAAGTTTAAAGGTACGAATGCTGTTGAAAAAAGCATAGGAAATACTGCTGTAGATATAACAGGGGATTTGTCTGAATTGCAAACAGTAGGTCCGGAGTATTTGGATACAACGTATGATATTCAACACAGAAATGCTCAAGGGGTAGGCAGCACATTTACATATGTAAATGAAACAGGCAGAAATGATTTTGAATTGGCAAAGGTTTCTAAACATGGTGATTATACATATTTTTATGTAAAATGCGTTTCTGACATAATAGAGGATACAGGCACAAATTGGATGAATCTGTATATTGACAGTGACCAATATTATTATACAGGTTGGTCGGGCTATGATTATGTTATAAACCGTTCACATGAGGGCGGCAAAGTTTCCGTAGAAAAGTTTGTAAATAATGAATGGGCTTTTAAGAAAGTAGGGGAAGCAGAGTATTCGTTAAAAGGCAAGGAACTTATCATTAAAGTAAAATCGTCACTTATATCTTTAGATAAGCGCGATAATTTTGACTTTAAATGGGCTGATAATTCAACTGTCACAGGTGAGGTAATGGCGTTTATGGACCTTGGTGACAGTGCTCCCAATTCTCGATTTAATTTCAGATATATAAAAGAGGGTGGAGTCATTTCGAATGAAATATTAACCGGCTCCAAATCTGATAATTGGATTATAACAATTATTATCTTTTCGGGAGTTATAGCTCTTGCCGCAGGTGTGGTTGTGTTTATGATTAAATACCATAATAAACAAAAACTATCTACAAAAAGATAGTTGTAAATTCATATAAATATATAATTTATTTTCTGTACAAAAATGCGTTTTTGTGGGAGAAAAAAGAAAATATTCTCCCCAAAATAGGCTCTTTTTGTGAGAAAACATTACTTCAAGGCGCTTTAAAGCTGTTTTGAATGACTTCAAGAAACATTTTCTCTATCAAATCCAGCCTTTTGTGGGAGAAATTCAATGATCGCCAATATAACAACTCCGATGGCGGTGACAAGCTGACCCTTGTGGGAGGCAAAGCCACCGCCGTCGGAGTTAAGTTTTATTTATTGAACTTTGATGCGGTTATTGTTACTTTGCCTACAGTTGCTGAGGTAGAACCGCTACCTGATATACCAAACTCGTTTTTGCCCCATACTGTTACGCTGCCATCATTATTCAATATTGCAGTAAACCATGAGCCAGCCGCTCCTGCCTTGGCAGAATTGCTTATAAGCTGAGGTGTTGAGAATACCGAAGACGTTGAACCGGTTGCTACTTGATTGTATGTATTCATACCCCAACCGTATATTTTGCCATCTTTGGTAACTATAATAGCATGTTCATCCTGCATACTGACAGATGCAACATTTGACATAACCTTGTGAAGCTTGCCGTCGCTTGCGCCTGTAACAAAGCTTGATGTGCTTCTCCAACCAAAGTAATACAAATTACCGCTGCTGTCCAAACAGAAAGATGAATGTTCACCGGCAAAGACTTTTGTCATTGTCTGCGAAGTAATTTGAACAGGACGAGAGAACATTTCAGTACTGCTTGATGTAAGCTTCATCCAACGGTTGTCACCAAGTCCGTACAACTTGCCGCCTGAAATATAAACTGTATGGCGACGGCCTGCTGCCATTGAAGTTACATTTGAGGCAATTTTTATAAATGAAGTAACTTTGCCGCCTAAGTTAGTAGTGCCGAGCTGTCCTTTTGCGTTATTGCCAATGCCGTACATATCTCCGTTTGACATCAAAATCAACGAATGGTCGTGACCTGCACTTATAGAAGTAATAGTACCTGAAGGTACACTGCTTACAGGTCTGATTGTATAATATTCATCTCCTGAATAACCTGTTTGGTTATAATCGTTATTACCAACAGCGTACAGTTTGCCGTCAGCCGTCAAAATCAATGTATGCGGTGCGTCTCCGACATTTCCGCCTTGTGAAGTGGCAACTTGTTTAACAGAAGACATTATCAAAGAAACGGGCAGCATTTTGCTTCCTGTGAGGATGCCGCACTGACCTTTGTCACTTGCGCCCCAAGCATACAAATCGCCGTTCGATTTAAGATAGAAAATATCTCTCGAACCTGCCACAAGCATTTCCGTAGTAGAGAAATTGTTCTTTCTGGAAAGTACGGAAATCGTAAGCTTGCCGCTTACTTTTATTGATGCAGTTGTTGTGTTGTATATTGTCTGTTTACCGTCAGACGTTGTAACGGCAATGCCGGCAAATGTGTAGCCGCTCTTTACAGTGGCTTTTACTGTAATCGTTGTGCCAACGGAAAATGCAACGGTGTTGCCGGATGTTACGGATTTTGAATTTACAGTTACAGAAGAAATACCCTCTGTATATGTAACTCCTATATCTGACGGTACGAGATTAAAGTATTCATTAAAATATTTTGTAGCATATTTTGTTCTGTTTTGCAAGAAAAGCTCGATTTTGTCAATTTCACTCTCCCAATTAGAAAGAGTAAAGCCTGTTCCTACCCAACGAGCCCCGTGATATGAAACAATCGGTTTGATTTCTGCTGCCATAGATTCCAAAACAGGAAGCATTTTATCTGCAACAAATACATTTTTCATTAAATGGTTGAATCTGTTTATAAATTGTTGCTTAAAACCTTCGTTTTTGAGCATTGCATACATGAGGTCAGAGAGAACTGTGCCTGGGTTTATACGATCCATCATATTAAGTGTATAGTCGTTCACAAGGCTGCATCCGTGGTCCATATCAAGCAATACAAAACGCCACTTTGTATCAAGGCCGCTTGGGTCTTGAGGATTTTTATTTCTCCAAACTTTAATGTTGTTGTTAGGCCAATCGACATTACAGAAATAAATGTTGCAAATATAGAAATCCATCAAACTATTAAGATCTACTTGGCTTGCAACATGGTCAAAATATGATTGGTTTGCCAGATTATGACTCTTAGCATAAGCAATAAGATCGTGGAAAGGTTTGTCATCGCCTGCTACACCTTCGTTTAATTCGTAAGGCGAATTTCCGTTGTTTGTAACAAGGGGAGAAGGTGCTTCGAGCATTACGAAGTTTTCTTCAAGGAGACCGTAATGGGACTCAAAATATTTAGTGTCAAAACGCTCTCTGATATTGTAAAGACCCCAAAATTCACCGTTGATGAAAACAGCTGCCGGCTGTGTCTCCATATAATCAACATAGGTGTCTTTGCAAAGCCTTTGCATTAAAGCATCTCTAAGCATGGATTTAGTGCAATCATTTCCGGAGTTTCTCAAAATAAGTCGCTTGTAAGAATCTATGTTTTCACCGTTGAAATCAAAAACACGACCTTCAAAAATATCATACTTTAACTTGCCGGGATTTTCTTTCTCTTGTGGATTAGCGTCTTTTTTGAAGTATACACGCATAGATTTTTGGTTGTTGCCCAAAGAACCGTTGCCGTTCATGGAAAGTTCAATAAACTGTCCCGCGACTTTAGAACCGCTCCTGTCAAAAAGTTCAAAGAAAGCAACTTTTCTTTCTTTGGTAGCAAAAGGATGATTCATAACGCTGATATAAATACCGGTACTTGTTGCAAAGTCTGAGGGCTTCAGCAAAATAGAAACGCTGGGCAACTTATAATTGCTTGTAAAACTGCCGGAAACTATATATGTATTGGTGTAAACATCAGTTGTATCACTATTGCTTTTAGCATATGCCTTTATAACCGTACCTACCATTTGAGAAGAAGGTGCAGAATAACCGAATCTCGAAGCAATATTTTTTGTCAAATATCCTGCAGAACCGGTACTGTTTTGCACGGTTATGGGAGATGTGTATTTTTTGCCGCTAACCTTTGGATCGCTGCCATCTGTCGTATAGTAAATGGTATATCCCGGTTTCGTTGTGATTTTTACTTCAAGCGCTTTAGTATAAATACCGCCATCAACCGAGAACTCGACTTCCGGTGCAGGCGTCGGAGTGGGTGGTGGGGTAGGTGCTTTAGTAGGCTTTGCCGTCGGACTCGCTGTAGGCTTTGCTGTTGAGCTTGATGTTACAGACGGTGCATCAGAATTTTCTCCAGCTGTAGGTTCAAGTGTAGCCGCTGAAGTAGCCGTTGAAGCTTCTCCTGCCGTTTGATTTGCAGTAGGCAAATTGCTGTCTCCTGTATTCTCTGCTGTGTTATGCGGCTCTTCGGAAACTGACTCATTGGGAGATTCAGTCTTTGCCGTGGGTGATATGCTTGGATTTGTGTCCGTATCTTTTTGACAAGCAACAGTAAAAACAAGTGCTATCAATACACAAAGAAGCATTGAAAATAAAATTTTCCCTTTCATGTTATACCTCCGTAATTCCGGGTAATGTTCGACTCTCTCTCAATATGTCTGTACAATCTGTAAATAAGGGTTTAAAAGTAAACGAATACAAAAATTGTTTATCCTCAATATCTGTTTTTTTATAGTCAATTTTTATCATATCATCTTGAATACCTAATTGGAACTCAGGCATTCCTTTAAACATCAAGCCGCGACCTTGAAAATCGTGCACAATCGCCCATTGTACACCAAAGTGGTTTGAAGTTCTTTCAGCTACATTACTTTTATATATATTTTTAGTGCAATGGTTCTTTAAATTATAATACGAAGAAAACGGTCCGTATCCGTAATATCTTATAAAATTCTTATCTGCCGGCATCATAATGTCAAGTCCGAATTTTGACAGCGCAGTGATTTCCGTAGGAATTTCGGCTGTAACGCCTACACCTATTTCGCCGCTGCCGTAAATTGCCCACAATACGGAAAAGTTGACGCTCGCCTCTGCTTTTGGTGTATTAATAGAATACGATGCCAAAATAGTGACATACTTGCTGCCCTTTGACAAAACTCTGCAAAAATGAGCCTGCTGAACAGATTCTTTGTCGATAGAGAATTGCGGAGCCGCTTTTAACATTTCAATTGCATTGAATATGATGCTTGTAAAAGTACCTTTAGTCATATCAAAACAATATGTGAAATCTTCGCCTTCTACAGTCATAATACCTTTCTCGTTTGGCTCAGAAAAATATATGCTCATAGGTGGCATTGAGGTTGTTGTTTCCGTCTCGGGAATGGTTTGGAGTACGGGAAGCTTTATTTGATCAAAGCCTGCGGGGAATCCTGCATGTGCCCATACGGTATCTTTTTTTAGTTTATATTTGAATTCTATGAAAAATTCTTCAAAGGAGAACTCCGGGAAAGTAAAATCAATGCTTTCGCACACTGTCTCATGCGGAGCACAGTTGATATTTAGAACACCTTGCGCAAAAACTTGTGATGGTGTTTTTATAATATATGCGATGTCAAATTCTTCCAGATTTGTAAAATCGGTATGATTTGTAAAAGCATATGTTTGTTTTGTAAATGTCATCTCGTATGCTTTCGCCGAAACGGGCGAGTAAGCAGCTTTTAATAAAGAAAGATCGGACAAATCGCTGCGGCGAGCGCAAGGAGTTTCCGTAGTAGCGTTAACAATAAAACCAACTTCATCGCACAAATTTAACAAAGCAGCTGTTAAATTGTTTTTGTGAATTTGCAAGCAATTAATATTGTGCATTTTTAATAATAAAAGCTCGCTTAGAATGCTGTTCAATGGGCAAGGTGATTCAAAAAATATATCGTTTATGCTTTTTGAAATTACAGATCTGCCGTTAATGGAGAAAGTGTCGTCGCTGTTTTGCGTTATTGTGCGCAAAGCGACCCTTTGAGGAATAACTTCATTAAATCCATGAATCAACGCTGTATACAAATATGGCTTCTCAGGTGTCCAATTAATTGGGTTTTCTACTTTTATTTCAAAAGATGCTTTGCTTTCTTTAATTATAGAGTCTTTCCTGATTAAAAGTTGATTGTTGTCATCATAAAGCTCTACCGTGGCAGCTCCGTTTTCTTTGGTAGAGAAGACCTCAATAGAAATTGTATCCGGATTTGTTTTAATGCTTATATCTTTTATATGTTCATGAGTTCTTGCTAGCAAATAAACATCGCGGAAAATTCCTCCGATTTTATTAAGACCGTTATTAATAATTTCTACTTTAACTGTATTTTTACCGGCCTTAAGCAGCGGCGTGATATCAAATTCCGTAGGGTAAAAGGAAGCTTCGCTTGCGCCTGCAAACTCGTTGTTTATATAGACTTTGAAGAAACCGCCGACACCATCGAAAATAATAAAAACATCGCGACCTGTCCAGGCTGAAGGTAAAGAAAATTCGCGTTCAAAAACACCTGCATCACTATTGCCGGGAACATTAATTGGCTGTGGCTTTTCTATGTTTTCTTCATTGCAAGGGATATAAAGCCAATCCCCGTTAAGAAGTTTGCGACGACTGCTTTTTTCGGAAATAATCCCTGCATAAGCAGATTCGGGTGTATGACCGTTCAGTATACGCGCGCCTGAAAGCGCATTACAACGACAACTGTAAGGCAAGAACCAAGTTCTTGCAGGTTCTTTATTTATATCTATATTATTAGGTATATTATTCATGCTATCATGAACTCCTTTTGTTTCTCTAAAAATCTAACAATAATTATACTTATTTATTGACAAAAAGCAATATTTACATAAGAAAGTTAACGGAATAGCAATATAATTTAACAATTATTATTTTGCTGATTAGTATCATGAAAAATGCAGATAACTAAGAGATTTCTCCTAACCTCCCCGGTTTTTACTTTTAGCCAGGCCAAAAAGTAAAAAGAAGATATAACTTATAAAGAAAAATAAGCATTTTTACTTTTAGCGGGGGAGAAAAGTAAAAATATCGTTTAAAGGATATCTGGAAAGTTTTGTTTTTACTTTTTGATATGTGATAAAGTAAAAAGATGAATTTGAAACAGTAGCTTTTAATGTGTTTTTACTTTTTATCGGGGGATAAAGTAAAAATGCGACTCGTGGTTCGTGTTTTGCTTGATTAAAGATAGGGTGATATGGCAAATTTTGGATATTGTTGGAAATTGTTTTTGGTAAAATATGGATAATTTTAAATAAAAAAATATTTTTAAAAAATAAAAAATACTATTGACGAACTGGCGTGCGGGTGGTATTATGTTGAGACCTTGACAATTTAATCGAAAAAGGAGGAATGTGCGTGCAATTTTCCGACCGAAAAAGAACAAAAACAGAGGTGTGGAAATACGGGTGTATATTGTACAGATTGCAG
>JBGVNN010000022.1:0-2440 GCA_045125595.1 Candidatus Egerieisoma sp. | reverse complement strand
ATAAATTCCAATTTGTCAAACTAAAAACTAAAGGAGCTGACTTTTTCAGTCAGCTCCTTTCTTTGTATTATGCAGTAAAAATTTTTACATACTCTGCTCTTGTTTTATTCTTTCTCTTTCTGCCTGAATTTCGGCTTTCATTTCCTTTATAAGCTCTGCGAGGAGTGTTTCGCATTCTTCTTTTGTTTTAGTGTAAATGTTCCTTGAAAGTCGTTTTCTGTTTAACAATAATTTACAATTACATTATTATTTTTTAATATTTAAGCTTCATAATTAGAAAATAGTGAGAATATATAAAAGTCTTGTTACAGTTGATTTTGAAAGAGATGATAATCAAATGATTAAACAAAACAAAGTAAAAGTTTTCGTTGCGTATTTAATAGCATTTTTCAGTTTGTGGGCATTGGTTGAGCTGGTTCTTTTTGAAAAAATAACTTCAGTTGTGGGTAATGGCGTTTTGAGTGAATTTATAAGAGAGGGAGTTATTAAAAATCTTGTGTGGACAGTTCCTGCAGGTGTTCTGATATACCGATTCAAAGATGAGGTTTTTATCACTCTGAAAGAGATGTTCTCGTCTAAGGTTAACTGGTTGAAATATTTGCCTGTATTTATAATTTTTACTATTTATCTTTTGGGTGGTGCAATACTACAAAACGGTAAGCTCACCATATCAAACAATTTTGGTTTTGAAAATGTGATATCTTTGCTGTTTGTCGGCTTAACAGAAGAATTAGTTTTCCGTGGTTGGTTGCTCAATTTGACTGTAAAGGAAAATAAAAAATGGATTTCCGTATGTATTAACGCATTATTGTTTCTTGTAATTCATTTTCCGATTTGGATTCAAGAAGGCGTTTTTATAAGTAATTTTACAAGCTTTGGTTTTTTGAGTATTTTAATATTGAGCGTAATTTTCAGTTGCACATTTATAAAAAGCAGAAACCTATTTGTTCCAATTGCCTTGCATACATACTGGAATTTGCTTATAGATTTGTTTTTTTGATATATACCACCAACGAGCAGATTTCAATCTGCTCGTCTTTCTTTGTATTATGCAGTAAAAATTTTTACATACTCTGCTCGGTTTTCAATCGTTGTTTCTTTTATTGCTTTAGCTGTTGATTGGTGATATAATCAACTCGACAAACTTGAATTTGTAGGTGCGTGCAATGAACCTAATAGAATTAACTCACAAGAACGATATTTTACAAACATATGAGATTTACAAACACTGTATGTTTATGCCTACCGAAGAAAAGTTTAATAAGAAAGTAGAACAATTTCTGAATAATAACTCTGTAAAAATCTTTGCTTGTTTTAGTCACGGAAAGATTGTGGGTGTTATGGCTGTTTCTTTTATTGAACAGAAGAAAGTTGAGATATTAGGAATTGCGGTTGATTTATCTGCTCGTGGCAAAGGCATTGGTTCTTATATGATAAAACAAGTGATAAATAATTATGATTTATTGTCTGTATATGCTGAAACGGATAATGATGCCGTCGGTTTTTATCAGAAGAACAATTTTAGTATTACAGAATTCTCTGAAATTTATGACGGTGAAACGGTTATCCGCTACAAATGTGAATTAACCCAATTCCAATAGGTCGAACAGTTAGGAAAATAAGAATTTGACGAGGATATGATTTTATTGAAATTAGAAAATGCAGAATTGAAACATATCGAAAGAATCGTGGCTATATCAAAGGCTGCGTTTGATAGCGATATTAATGTTGGTGCTTCCGACCTAGACAGACCTCCTGATTATGATTCCATTGCATGGCACATTCAGATGAAAAATGAAGGACATTTGCTGCAGGCGGTGGTAGATGGAGAAATCGTTGGCGGCGCAATTCTGTTTTTGGACAAAGACAGTGAAACATTGTACATTGGCAGAATCTTTATTGACCCGGTCCACCATCGGAAGGGGTATGGTCTTTCCTTAATGAAACTGGTAGAGGTCTGCTGCACTGGGATCAGGAAAATAAAACTTGATACACCGCTTTGGAATGTAAGAACGAATGCTTTTTATACAAAGCTGGGTTATTGTGGGGTAAGACGGGATGAGGCGTTTGTTTACTATCAAAAAGAATTTGATTGACGAATTCCAATTTGGCGAACAGATCGTCTGAATAAAACGCCCCCAGGGAGCTCATGCTCCCTGGGGGATATTAATGGGGTAGGGGAAACTGGGGTGGAAGATCGAAGGCCGTACCGAATGCCGGAAATCGCCTGCCGGTCCCGGGGCGAATGGACGGCAATTCATGAAGTATTGCTGACGCAATATGATATACGGATTGCACCGCATGATATACTTGCGTTGCAAGCATGATATAATATCCGTTCACTTCATACGCGCAGCGTATATCATATGCACAGCATATATCATACCCGCTAGGGTATATCATCCGTGGCCAAAGGGAACGGATATCATTGCACCAAAAA
>JBGVNN010000021.1:0-11540 GCA_045125595.1 Candidatus Egerieisoma sp. | reverse complement strand
CTTTCACGGCGGTAACACGAGTTCGATTCTCGTACGGGTCACCATATGGGTCTTTAGCTCAGTTGGTTAGAGCAACCGGCTCATAACCGGTCGGTCCGGGGTTCGAGTCCCTGATGATCCACCACGTTCTGTCCGAAAATTCATGTTTTTATGATTTTCGGACATTTTTTATATCCGTTTCTTTTGAATCAAACGGTACATGCCTGCATATGTATATTTTTATAAAAAGGTGATTAAATCTATGTTTTTCAAAAAGAGAACAACAGAAAGAACGGCAAAAATGCTTGATATGTTAAAAGAAATTTTACCTTCAAACATCTCCATAATCTCATTTGACTACAACGCCAAATGCTTTGGAAATATAATTATTGAACTATCCGCTCCTGACGGCAAACACAAGTTCATTACTGACCGTGGTGAAATTTATCACAACGGCAAGATGCTGTGTAACAGTTCATATCATTATATCGAAAAACAAGACACTTTCCCAAAACTTTTGCAACTTATTAAAAGCGAGCTTAAATTTTAAATCACTCACCACCCGGGATACAAGCCGTATTTCAAAGTTTTCTCTTTAAACTCTTCAAAAGACATCTTTTTTTCGCATTCCCAGTCCCACATTTTGAATATATTAGCCCACATTCTTTCAGGAAGGTTGTATTTACCCGACGCATCTATACCATTTATTATTTCATCCTCTGTGCTGAGCCCTGCATAATCGCACCATATTAAATAATACGCTCCGCCGAGTTGCTCCCCCGTCACTATCGGTTCACTTTCTTTGTGCGTGTGTACCCTGTGTGGCGCCCACCCTGCGGAAATATCGCGCTCTTTTCCGTGCCAGATGCTTTTTGCACTTTGCCTTGGGCAAAAACCGAAATATTTATTATCTTCGCTGCGCGCATCCATTCCGACTTGCCAAGAATCCGATGGATTAAGCCTTAAAACATAATAACAATAACTGCTTATACAATTATATATCGTTCTGCCTTGATTTATAAAATATTCCACCTCGCGGCCGCCCTCTGTCTTATCCCAATAACAAATTTCTATATCTTTATCAAGTTCAGCAGTACCACCGCCATTTTCCGCACTTTTACATAAAAAGTCATTAAACGCCCTTACTTTATAACCTTTTGCCTTCAAAATTCCGGCAACTTCATTCATAAATTCAGTAAAAGTATCTCGTGTCCAACCTACCGCGCACGTAACGCCTTCATATTCAAGCACAACCTCATCGCCGCAAATATTAAACTTTTTGCAGCCGTATTTTTTGAAAAAATCTGCATAATCCTCAATTAAAGCCAACAAAAATGACCTTGCAACGGGGTTCGTCACATCTACGCATGAATTAAACTTCCAATGAAGTATATCGTTCCAATCCGTGTATTCCTTGCCGCCATTGTTTATAAAACGCGCCGTGCCATTTTCGTAGCAACCCGAAAGAGTGTAAACATTCCCGTGATATCGAAAAATTTCATCATCCGCACCCAAAGTCGAGACATGCTTTCTGTATGTATATGTGAGATAGTTACTGTGCCCGGGCATATCAAAAGCCGGAATAATCTCTATGCAATATTTTTCTGCTGTTTTCAAAATTTCTACTATTTCAGCCGCATTCAAAAACTTTCCTGCGTCCGGGTCAGGACAATTTTCGACCCATCTCGCCGATTTACTACCGCAAATCCACGAAAAGTCATTGCCGTTCGCACTTTCAAAAAAGTCGCTGTCCCATATATTCATGCGAATGCCTTGCTCTTCTGTAAAATGAAGTTCCAGCGAATTGTAACCCATCCACGATATCATGCGTATGAAATTTTTTATCCATTCAGGCGTAAAATATTTGCGCGCACAGTCTAACATAACGGTGCGTTCTTTAGTAGCCGGGCAGCTTTTTATTGCCATTTCAGGCAGATTATTCCTACCGTACTCTCTCACATATTTTAAAAACATGTTAGCTCCGTACAAAACACCCCTGCAACCGCACGGATTTGCTTTTATTGTTACTACTTTTTCTACGGAAATGTGCAGCTCGAATTCTTCTTCGGCGTTTATTTCTTCACTCAAAACAAATATAATATCACCGACAGAATAATTGTCTTTTTGAATATTTTTATCATAAGATATTCTTATGTTTTCTTTAGAGGTAAAATATCCATCATTGACAAAATTGTCAAAAACTGTATTTAGTGTTTTTTTCATTTTTTCATCAAGATTTTTTTCTGAAACAACATAAACTTTTTGACTCATTTTCAGCCTCCGTAAAAATAATAACAACGGCAGAGAGAAATGCTCTCTGCCGTCTTTCTTCAATTAATTAACCTTATATCATTTTGGGTTAACGCTTTTTCTCTTGAAAACAACAGCACCCACGATAACAAACGAAATCATAAAACATAAGTAAATCATAATGTTTTCGCCCGTTTCCGGATTTGTATTATCATCTGCCGGCGGTGTTGGTGTCGGCTTCAAAGTTGGAGTAGCAGTAGGCTCCTGAGTAGGCTTTTCCGTAGGAGTGACTGTGGGCGTCGCTGTAGGAGTGACTGTAGGTGTCGCTGTCGGAGTAGCTGTAGGTGCTACGTATTCAGGATCTTCTACTTCGCATTCAGTACATGAACCGTTAACAAAAACATGCTCTACTTTTTCTGATTTCTCGCCGCATTCGCACTCATACCAGTGTGAATCTTCGTCATGTTCCAACTCTGAGAAGTCATGTCTGTGGAGCTGATCTATCGGCTTACCTTCTTCTAAAAGCTCGTCACAGTCTGCACAGTATGTGTCACCTGTGTATCCGGGTGCTTCATATGAAGGTTCAACCGCATCTTTTACGTATGTCTCACCAACGTGGTTTTCAGGATTTAATTCACCGTATGGTGTTTGGCATTTTTCGCACACTGCTTTGTTCAAGCAAGTTGCCTCGCCGCCGCTATGCTCACTCTTTTCGGAAATCTCTCCGCACTCGCACTCATACCAATGTGAATCTTCGTCATGCTCCAACTCTGAGAAGTCATGTCTGTGGAGCTGAGGTATTTCTTCACCAGGTTTTATAAGAGCTTTACAATCCGCACAATGCGTATCACCTGTGTATCCCGGTTCCTCATATGTAGGTTCTTTTACACCCACCACATATACATCTCCGGTGTGATTTTCCGAATCAACATCACCATAAGCTGAATTACAAATTTCACAAACAGCTTTTTCTATGCAAGTAGCCTCGCCACCGCTGTGTTCATCTTCATCTGTTGTTGCTCCACATATACATTCATGCCAGTGTGAATCTTCGTCTGATTCCCATTCATCAGAAAAACTATGGTTATCAGGATTTTCGTCTCCATAAGGTTGTCCGCAATCTTCACATACAGCTTTCTCTGTACATGTAGCCTCTCCACCACTATGCTCTTTTTCGTCTGATTTTTCACCGCACTCGCATTCATGCCAGTGTGAATCTTCGTCATATTTCCATTCATCAGAGAACTCGCATTTATGGAGTTGATCTATCGGCTTGCCTTCTTCTAAAAGCTCGTCACAGTCTGCACAGTATGTATCGCCTGTGTATCCGGGCGCTTCATATGAAGGTTCAACCGCATCTTTTATATATGTCTTACCAACGTGGTTTTCAGGATTTAATTTTCCATAAGACTCGCCACATTCTTCGCAAACAGCTTTTTCTGTACAAGTAGCTTCGCCACCGCTGTGTTCATCTTCATCTGTTGTTGCTCCACATATACATTCATGCCAGTGTAAATCTTCGTCTGATTCCCATTCATCAGAAAAACTATGGTTATCAGGATTTTCGTCTCCATAAGGTTGTCCGCAATCTTCACATACAGCTTTCTCTGTACATGTAGCCTCTCCACCGCTATGCTCTTTTTCGTCTGATTTTTCACCGCACTCGCATTCATGCCAGTGTGAATCTTCGTCATATTTCCATTCATCAGAGAACTCGCATTTATGGAGCTGGTCTATCGGCTTGCCTTCTTCTAAAAGCTCGTCACAGTCTGCACAGTATGTGTCACCTGTGTATCCCGGTGCTTCATATGAAGGTTCAACCGCATCTTTTATATATGTCTTACCAGTGTGGTTTTCAGGATTTAATTTTCCATAAGACTCGCCACATTCTTCGCATTTAGCTTGTTCTGTACAAGTAGCCTCGCCACCGCTGTGTTCTTTTTCGTCTGCTTTTTCGCCGCACTCACATTCGTGCCAGTGTGAATCTTCGTCTGATTCCCACTGCTCCGGAAATTCGCATTTATGCGTTGGCTTTTCGTTTGTTACAATTTTATATGCAAAGAAATCTTGTTGATTATCTTTATTAGACTGCATTACCAAAAAATAAAATGTAACAGTGTCTCCACTAGAAAGAGTAAGAATATACCCATTATCAGGTATTTCCGTACCAGTATATGAATTTACCCTTTCAACTAACGTTTTCTGCATACCCCAAATATAATCTTGCTCCCCAACAAAATGGTATATAATCTGTTGAATAAGAGAATCCGTTGGAGTTCCCCCAACATTATCTTTCAATGAATAATTTGATATACCATCGTATACAAAAAGGTCATCAAAACACTGAGTAAAAAATATCTTTAGTTTTTGAGAAATATCACCATTATTTATATTGTTGGTTGCTTTTGATGTGTCTGTCGGAGTAAAAACATCCCCTATATAAGCTCCACTTTTATAACGATCAAGACAAAAACCACGATATTCATTTGAAAAGATAACATTTGTAAATCCATTTCCAAGTGCTGTGGTATCGTCTGCCGTAGCAGGCGCTACAATTACCGAAGATAACAGAAAAACTACTGTCATCACTACACATAAAATTTTTTTAGCCATTTTCCCCTCTCCTTTTCTAGCCACAAATGTATAAACGCAACAAAGCAACGTATGGTTATACATTTGTATTCATTTTTTTGTCGCTATCGTTCAGTATACATAGCGTGTTTCTAACTGTCAATACAAAATTTGCCATTTTTCTCTATTTTTTCTCAAAACGTTCAAAATATTCACAGTTTATTAACACAAGTCAGCACCACCTGCTTATTTGATAAGCTTAAGTGGTGCTGACTATCTATCTTTAGTTGCCTATTTTTAATTGTCAGATTATTTTATCAACAATGTTTGCAACGGTAGCTTGAGCACATGCTTTCATCCTCTGTTTGTGAACAGTTACCTTTTTTAGGTGCAACTTGAATTTCTGATAAAGAACATGAATGCTCTGTCTCCATATTATATCTGCAGCTTTTAACGTTACACATTATCGACTGCTTTCCTGCTTTACAATTTTTTGAATCCTTGCAATTATCCATATAAAAAGCGCCTCCAATTTTTTATTTGTATCATTTGGATACGCACTTATTATTTCCCTATAAAAATTTTTTATTCATAAAAAAGACCTACAACAACTTACGCTATTGTAGGTCAATATATTTAAATTAAGAAACAGTATTACATAGCAGCGATTCTTGCAGCGAGAGCCTCATATTGAGCTTGAAGCTCTGCAGGAAGTTTCTCAAACTGAGCAAGGTGAGCTTTTTGATCCTCAACTTCTTGCATCCATGACTCTTTGTCAATTGAGAGCAATTCAGCAAGAACTTCAGTAGTGATGCTTGTGCCTTCGAGATCAATGTCTTCAACTTTAGGTAAGTAACCGATAGGTGACTCAACTGCATCAACTTGATCATTGCAACGAGCAAGAATCCAAAGAAGAACTCTGAGGTTGTCACCGAATCCGGGCCAAATGAACTTGCCGTTCTCATCAACGCGGAACCAGTTAACATTGAAGATTTTCGGAGGATTAGGTATCTTCTTACCCATCTCAAGCCAGTGTTGGAAGTATTCTCCCATGTTGTATCCACAGAAAGGACGCATAGCCATAGGATCTCTTCTTACTACGCCAACTGCACCTGTAGCTGCAGCTGTTGTCTCAGAAGCCATTGTCGCACCAACAAATACACCGTGCTCCCAATCAAATGACTGATATACCAACGGAGCAACTTTCGCACGACGTCCACCGAATACGATTGCTGAAATCGGAACACCTGCAGGATTCTCCCACTCAGAAGAAATGCAAGGGCACTGACAAGCAGGTGCTGTAAATCTTGAGTTAGGATGAGCACCCTTTGTACCCATCTCAGGTGTCCACTCATTGCCTTTCCAGTCAATAGCTTTAGCAGGAGCTTCAACACCCATGCTCTCCCACCATACGTTCTTATCAGGAGTAATAACAACGTTTGTGAAGATTGTATTCTTTTGACATGTAAGAAGTGCGTTGGGGTTAGATTTCATACTTGTTCCGGGGGCAACACCGAAGAAACCTGCCTCGGGGTTAACTGCCCAAAGTCTGCCGTCTGCGCCTATTCTAAGCCAAGCGATGTCGTCGCCAACTGTCCAAACTTTATATCCCATAGCTCTGTATTTCTCAGGGGGAATGAGCATTGCGAGGTTTGTTTTACCGCAAGCGCTGGGGAATGCTGCTGAAACGTATTGAATATCTCCCTTAGGACTCTCAACACCGAGGATGAGCATGTGCTCAGCCATCCAGCCTTCTTTTCTACCAAGCCAGCTTGCTATACGAAGAGCGAAACATTTCTTACCGAGAAGAACGTTACCGCCGTAACCTGAACCGATTGACCAAATTGCGTTATCCTCAGGGAAGTGACAAATATATCTCTTTTCAGGATCAATCTCGCCTTTTGAATGGAGACCTTTGATGAAGTTAGGTGAATCGCCAAGCATATCCATAGCAATTTTACCCATTCTTGTCATAATTCTCATGTTCAATACAACATAGATACTGTCTGTAATCTCAATACCAACTTTGCTGAACTCTGAGAAAGCGGGTCCCATGATATAAGGGATAACATACATTGTTCTACCCTTCATGCTGCCTTCAAAAAGTGTGCCTAATTTTGCATAAGCAGCGCTTTTCTCCATCCAGTTATTAATCGGGCCTGCATCTTCTTTGTGTTCTGTGCAGATAAATGTAAGATGCTCTACTCTGGCAACGTCATTTTCTGCTGTTCTATGATATAAACAACCGGGGAGCTTTTCCTGATCTAACTCGATCATCTCACCTGTTGAAAGAGCTTGCTTTGTTAATCTTTCACGCTCTTCTTCTGAACCATCAATCCAAACTATTGAATCGGGTTGAGTCATTTTAGCCATCTGTTCAACCCACTCGTTAACATAAACGTTGTTATACATGATACTGTCCTTCTTTCTGTTTCTTTTACTCTCATTCAAAGCCTTTTTGCACGGCTTTCTGCGGAATTCTATTGAACCGCAAGGTATATTATACTCAAAACTCCAAATTGTGCAACAACAAATTTGAAAGATGTCCAAACTCCTCCGGAGACAACACTTCGCCTCTAATCCCGGCTCCCTTACCAAGCTGTTCGATGCATTGCGCGGCTTTTTCACGTGTAACTCCAAGGTATGGCGCATTAGCCAAGGAATTAGCAAGCATTTTCCGTCTTTGGCAAAATGCAGCACGTACCACCTTAAAGAAATACTCTTGATTTTCGAGTTCAAACGGAGGCTCTTCGCGCAAATTCAATGTGATAACCGCCGAATCGACTGCAGGTTGCGGTATGAAGCAATGCGGGGGCACTATAAATTCTATTTCAGCCTCCGAAAAATAACCTACCGTTACGGTAAGCGCACCATAATCCTTACCGCCCGGTTTCGCTATCATTCTCTTAGCCACTTCTTTTTGCACCATAAAAGTCATGGAGCGAAGTGCAGGCATTTTTTCTTCTAAAAACGAAAAGATTATAGGGGTTGTTATATAATACGGCAAATTCGCTACTACTTTTACGTTTTTTAGTTTCCCTTCGGAAAGGAGCATTCTCTCTGCTACTATTTCCCTTATGTTGACTTTTAAAATATCATCATTTATTAGCTCAATATTATCATGCATACTGCACACAGCTTGTAAAGGCGGTATTAAATTTTTGTCAATTTCAACCGCAATAACAAGACCTGCTTGCTCTGCAAGCAAATCTGTCATAACACCCAAACCCGGGCCTACTTCTACAACAATATCTTCTTCTGTCAGATTCGCAGAATAAACAATTTCCTGAACAACCGAAATGTCGTTCAGGAAATTTTGTCCAAGACTTTTAGACGGCTTAATGCCGAAAAAATTCATACGATCTTTTGTATTAAACTTTTGATCCATTTATTAGCCTCACTGATTATTTTCAACTTTATTATCTTAACGCAAACACATCAACTGTCTGATCTTCTAAAACATAAACCGTAACATCACGTACACCAAATTTTCTACAATCAGACTCACTTTCCATGAATAAATCAACACGCATGTTCTTAATTGCTCCGCCGGTATCCCAAGCAATACAATATCCGTAATCAGGTATGCCTGGAACATTACTCTTTATATAAAGTCTTGTTCCCAACGGAATAACTCTTGTATCAACTGCGACAACACCATCTCTTGCTCTGTTACCCGAAGCAGTTGCATATCCCCAGTTCTCAGGTGTAGGTGAATAAGCTGTAGCTACCATATCAAACACTTTAGAATAACTATCGTTAAATCCTCTGTTGTTCGTGAAATAAACTTTAGTTCCTACTGCGATAACTTGATTTATTGGCTCTGTCTTAATTTCAGAAATCAACTCTCTGGAAACTTCAACACCATCTTCATATTTCACAGAGTATTTTCTTGTAACGCTGCCGTTTTGTCCTTGTACTGCAATTTCTGATTCGCCTTTATAAAGTGAAGAATCTTCAACGTAAACTTTTTCAAATGGTACACTAAATTTTTCTTCAACGACTTTAGTTGATACAATTACAACTGTAATTTTATCTCCGTCAACAGCTGTGCGATCTGATTCGCCTCCGATTATTTGGTCAGATTCTCCTACTTGAATACCGTTTTCTTCAAGCGCATCAGAAATTTTATCCGTATATGTCTTAATAACTTTATTCTGTCCTGCCATTGTAACGTGTAATGTAATTGGTCTTAAAACCGAAATTACACCGTCCACATTATCAAGATCACTGTTAAGATCGACATTCACTTTATCTTCAACAGAAAGTAATATGCCGGCATCTTTGATAGCCTCCGATACGGTATCTGCTCTTGTTGTTATTTCAAACAACTCACCGTCAACACTGACTGTGACTGTTCGGAAATCCTTCGTGAAAAAACAAACTGACAAACAAATTGACACTGCCATCACACCGCAAAGAATGCACATATATTTAACAAGACCAAAAGACTTTTTTATTGTTTTGATTTGCTTTCGAATACTAATACAAATCTCTCCAATCTTAATTTTCTTTTTGCAAAATTACTGCAAAATGTCGCGCGACCAAACGCCAATCACTTGACCGCGTACCATGTAATTTTATTATAAAACCCAAAGCCGTGTCAACTTTCATGCGCCAATTTTCAAAATTTCATGCACCATGCTTGCATGTTTAACAAAAAAACCTGTGGAAAAAACCATTTTTTAGTGCATTTTGCCAAAAACTCTCAAAGCATTTTCAGTCGTCAATTGACAAATATAGTCATATGACACATCTAAAATCTCTGCCATTCGTCTTGCAGTATATACTGTATATGACGAATCATTTCTTTTTCCTCTATACGGAACCGGTGTCAAATAAGGGCTATCTGTTTCAATTAAAATACGTTCTCTTGGCATTGCTTTTACTGCCTCAACAAGCTTTACCGCATTTTTAAAAGTCAGCACTCCTCCTACAGAAAAACTCATGTTTAACTCAACAAAATCCCTTACCATTTCAGCACTTCCCGAGTAACAGTGAAGCAAATTTTCGACTTTACCCGAGACATTATTCTTAAGCATGTTATAAGTATCAAAGTGCGCATCTCTATCATGAACCACTAGCGGCAACTTTAAACGTTCTGCCATATGAATATGCTCTGCAAAATTTATTTTTTGTGCAGCTTTTAATCTCGAAACTTCTTCAGGATTATCCTTTGGAAGCCAATAATAATCCAAGCCTGTTTCACCAACACCAACTGCTTTTGGTTCACTTTTGATAAGCTCTTCTATTTTTGTCAAAATTTCGGCAGAATATAAATCAACATACTCAGGATGAATCCCAAGCACGCAGAATAAATTGTCATACTTTTTACTAAGTTCAATCGCTTTTATTGAAGTATCATAATTAGTAGCAGCATTAATTATTTTTCCAACACCCGCCGCCTTTGTTTTATCTATACATTCATCCAGATCCTCAAAAAAAGCCTCATCGTCATAATGCGCATGTACATCTATAATCATATGACTTTTTCGCTCCCTTTATTAATAACGCATTGTATCCCTTCTCTTCCATCCGATAAAACGCTTCTAATACTATAAATACCATTTTCATGCGCACATTCCATTTTAACCATACCTTCCGCAGGAGTTTTGTGTATATATTCGTCAAAAGATATTTCATGTTTGTATTTTATATCTATTGAAGAAATTTGCTTTCCTTCAGCAAAAAACTCCAAAGGCAAAGCATCCTCCACCCACTCCACATATTTTGCATTATTCACATGTCTATTGTAATCAAAATCTGCATACGACGGAAATCTTTCGCACTCTCTTACTTTCGCGGTTTCGAAAACCTCCGGCGAATACATTGCTCCTTTAGGAAGCGAAAAAGGTTCTTCTTTCGCTATAACATCAGGAAATACAATTCCACATTCCGAAGGACGAATAACTCCGCGTTTCTTTACATCAAACAATGCCCATTGAGATATCGCATTACCGAAAACATTGCCGTCTAAATCTTCAACAGTAAAATAACGTGTAAAAATTGCCTTCATATTGTTATTGGGCCATGTTCTAATAACAATACTATCTCCTGCCCCCGGATGTTTATTTAACTCAAAACGCATACGAGATAATATATAACATACATTATATTTAGTCATTAAGTCATTCCAACCGCAACCGAACTCAATGCATTGCGCATTTGCTGTATCTTGCACAATAGCAAAAAGTGACGATAATTTCAATTTATTGTTCATATCAACATCACGAGCAACAAGCTGTCTTATTTCCGTAAACGTACCGTCGCTGTTTTGTCCCATAAAAACACTTCCTTTAACACATCTTATAAACTTCGACCATGATACCCCAAATAAAAATCCATGTCAATAAAGGTCATCAAAGCCAATCTACCTTATTTAAATTCAAGCAAAATTAAGTTGCCATAAATCTCAGCCTATCCCCCGCAACTCTGCACATACTCCTTTTTCCTCGCCACAATCAAATCATACTTCTTCCTGTTATACCCCAAAGCAATCTCCTCCGATGCCCCTTTTTCAATAATTTCCCCCAATATTTTCTCTATAACAGGCATACTGAATCCCATTGTCGTATCAATCATAACAAGTTGCCCGGCCACATAAATTCCCATTTCTTCATATTTTTTTATCTTTATTTGCAAATTTTCTCTGTACTTTTCATCATTCATCTTACCTAACAGCTCTACGAAATACACTTTATCATCTATAAACATTGTAAAATCCGGCAAAACCCCTCCAC
>JBGVNN010000020.1:0-4476 GCA_045125595.1 Candidatus Egerieisoma sp. | reverse complement strand
TGTCAAAACAAATATTTATTTCATTTATGTACGGAAAGTCTTGCATACATTGAAGTAGTGGTTTTGGTGATGTTCCGCAGGCGGCAACATAAAAGTGCTGTTGCCAATTTTCCGTATGCATTGATATATACGACAGCATATCAATCGGTGCTTCAAAAAAATAGATTTTGTTGCTCGAACCTATCCAGTGAAAGCTGTATCTCGGATCACTGCCGGGTTGATTTTTCCTGTACTTACTATATAGCGAAATCGATCTGCTTTGCACGTGTTTGGGATTGCCTTCTTTATCATACCCTACGAAAACCACATTGTGATACCCTGCTGATTCGTAAATCATTTTCTTGTTTACAAAGAAAAACAGGACTTTTTTATCTATTCCTCTTTGCTTGGCAAGATATATATATGCCCTTCGCATATTGTCATTGAGTTTTGGCAAAACAAGTTCTTTGGTTGGCTTGTCCATATATATCGGTGTGTTTACTATGGTGTTTTCGTTCAAGCATTCCACTGCTTCAAAAAAACGCTTGTTGAAATATTTTCTGACAAACTCTATTGCATCACCGCCAACTCCTTCGTAATGATCAAACCATAAGCATCCTTTTATAGAAACCTTGCTGTAACCGCTATCCCATTGGTGCTCGCTACCTACTCTTTTAACTTTGTATCCTTGTCCAAGCAAAAAACCGACTATATCGGTTTGCTTCGCTTGCAAAATTTTATCTTGTATATACATTTTATCATCTCTTTTCTAGTAATAGAAAAAAGACTAACTATTAAAAGTCAAGTCTGAAATTTTAATAGTCAGTCTTTTTATTGTATAAAATTAACTTTAATTTGCTTGTAGATATAAGAATGGCCATTTATCACTTTTTCATCGTTCTTTCGGCTTACTACCCAGTATAATGTTGTGCTGTTATAAACTTCATTATCATCACAGTATATTCTGTAGATGGATACCCTATTCTATTAATTATAGTTAACATATCCGAAATCAGACAAAGATATACCAAGATTGAAATCTCTTATAGTGGTGCTAACGGCTATCAGCATAATATGAGTAGACTGATTCATTAGTTCAAACATATCATCCTGCAACTCGCTTTCTATTCCCGAGATTTCACTTCTATACACAGCTGAAGACATCGTGTTGTTTGTATCACTAAAACTTGTGGTTATGTTTGCGGAGCAGTAATGATATCTGCCATCCTCCTGATATTGCATCTGTATTTTCTGAGTTGTACTTCCAGTATTAATTACATTTGTCACAAATATAGACTGTTCTTCCACTTCTATAAGTACTCCAATAGTAATTTCATTGGTATTGGCATTATACTCTATATACGATCTACACCCCGTTATATTAATATAATTTTCATCGGTATATAGATATTCATAACCAGATGTAAGTTTAGAACCGTTTGTTACAATATGGTTTTTCAAAATATTAAATGGGGTTAATGGTCTATAGCACATTTTGCAGATCCCATTTTCTTCTTCGCAAGGTATCATGTTCAGAGACTGTCGTTCTATATCTCCACACACACAATTTCTCATTTTTGTACCTTCCGATGTACAAGTTGGTTCTTTGACAGTTGTCCAACTGGAATAAGTGTGAGTATGTGTGCCTATACTCGAGGGGGTTGGAGTCTCTATTATGGAGTTATTTCCCTCCCCATATATTTCAAAAGACTCCGTTGGGTTTTCTTCGTTCGACTCTTTGCTAGTTACAGAAATCAATTTACAAGATAAGACCACAACGATGAGCAAAAGAATTGTTATTACACCAATTAATGGTATCCATAGCTTTTTATTTTTCATAATTTCCTCCAAAAACAATTATAGATAACTCTAGTCATTATAAAGAAAAAAATCAAAATTACAATATTTATACAAAATACATTTGTATAAAACTAATAAATATCCTTGTATGTTTATTTTTGATAGATATTCTTAAGCATTTTTTACGCATTGCTATTTCTACTAAAAGTAGATTGCTTTGAATGTATTCTAAAAATATACTAGCTCGCTGGCTTACTGTATTGTACTGTGCTCAAACTCACCATCCTTGTTTTGCCACACTTTAGTTTATCCACCAATCTTTTGTCCTTGTGCCTGTTTTTTCTCATCTATTTCCTTAAGCAATTTTCTATCCGTTCTTCTATTTGTTCCAGCTTTCTTTTCAAACTTATCTTGAAATGTTCTGCTCACTTGATAAAGCAACCGTATAACACCTCTTGCAACATATTCATTAGTTACCGGTTTTTCAACTCTGTCGTTGGCATCATTTTGTTTTCGTGTTTCTTCTTCATTTGTTTTCTTTTCTTCTTTTTCCTCTCTTGTTTCAGCCATATCTATCTCTTGCTTAATCCTCTCGGCTTCTTGGATGATTGCATTTCGTATAGATTTAAACTCGCTATTTGCCGCCAGAGGAACCCTTTCCGTCATAGCATCTTGATATATCGAAACAATATTATCTTTCTGCTCATACCATAATCTGTAAAGCTCCGAAATATTTTTATCCTTTTCAATCTCGTCAACTATACCATTTACTATGTTCTTTATTCTTTTGGGCAAATATCCATACACTTTCTTTCCCGTATAATTTCCAAGCTCAGAAGTAAGTTGTCCAAGAAGAATTTCAATATTTTTATTGGTATATGTTCCCTGTTTGATTTGCTCTGCTATCTCTTTAATCTTATCTCTGCCCATTTTTCTTAAATCATTTCTGTATCTGTTTTGTTCCTCATAAATGTTATATAAATCTTGTTTGAATATGTTTTTTGCAATCTCGGACTTAAATTTTTCTAATCCTTTCCTTGTTATATGAGGTTCTTTCCCTGCGGAATATGTAACCAAATGAATATGAGGATGCGTTCCCTCGTTATGGAATGCCGCATACCAACGAAGATCAGACGACGGAATTCTCATGCTCTTTGCAATCGTACCTGCCTTACTTCTTAACATATCTCGCCACGCTTTTGCGTTGTCATAGCCAAGCTTTTGAGCATCTTTTCTTTTTAATGATATAATTGTGTTCCATACAACTCCGCTGTGATTTGCAACTTCGGATGCTACTTTTTCCAAGTCTATCTCTTTATCATCGTGAGAAAACAAACCGTGCTTGCCTTGCTTTTCTACTCTCGGTCTTTTAGCAATGTAACCAATATAGTTTTCTTTCTTGCCTATGATGTCTAAATTTTCGTCTATTGCTTTTGATATAAACTGCGAGGCATTGTATTTTGTTTTTGCTTTTTGGAATTCCTTGTATTCAAAGCTGTCCTTTGTACTCGGAAAATCTTTCGCCAAATTATTAACCAACCGCTTTTGTGCTACCGTTGCAGGTTTGTTTTTCCAAGAGTCCTCACATTTTTCAACGCCATCTCTTGTTGCAATATACTTAACAAAAGTATCTTTATGAGTACTTTGATTAGACTTAAAATATCTCCATTTTAATATCATTCTCGGCATTTACTTCAGCCACCCCTCTGATATTTTAAAGCTTCATCAAATGTAATCATCCCTTGAGAACATTTTACATCTCTAACGCATTTTCCCCTGAGTCTGGTTAATGTGCCTTCATCTATGTTTGTGTCTGCAGCAACAATATGCATAAGCATTGAAAGCTCCACCGCATATTTAAACATCATCTTTGCCATTCTGTTTTCAAAGCTATCCAACATTCCCTGTATTGTAGTTGTAATAACTTCAGGAAAATATTCTTTATAGTTTTCTGCTGTTACAAACCCACTGTAAAAGCGAATCGCACGTTCAATAAATTCAGAACGGCTTTGAGAACCTTCCTTTTCATATAACGCATCTGCAGTTTTTATCGTTTCCGGTTGGACATAAATAATATATTTATCCTTTTCTTCAAAGTTCGACATTTTTCACTTCCTTTTCTATCCTTTTTTCTTACGATAGCCTGTTTTTTGCCTACACATAGGCAAATAGCGATATGTACGATATAATACGCCTCAAAAGTGGCATTTTACGATAGCCTAACTCAATCGTTCAAATTTGCCTTAACGGTCGGCATTGCCGTCCGATGTGAGTCGCAAGGCATGCGTTTACGATAGCCTTGCTTATTCCTGCAACCATTTTAGGACGCTTTTTCAGATCCGCTCCCTTTTTCCGGTTTCGCCACATTTTGCCCCAATTTCGCCTTTTGCCCTATTTTCGAGTCCGTGTTCGCTTATAATTTTACTTCGCCAAACACGCCCCAAAGCTCGCCAAATATCGGTGAGCTTTCCCTATTTACTTTCTTGTATTTCTTTGCCCGCCAAAACTTCAAACGAGCATTCGGTATAAGACAGACCGTTTTCTTTTACAACCTTGTCCATTACCTTAAGTAACAGATCTTCATTTGCATCGCCTTCACATACAACCGACTGGTAACATATCCATTCTTGTGCATCCGGTGTGTCCTTTACAAAAATATCGTAATAGCACTTATCTTCTCTTCCGCACATCATTGTA
>JBGVNN010000019.1:0-19805 GCA_045125595.1 Candidatus Egerieisoma sp. | reverse complement strand
TTTATAATTATAGCTTTAATTGGATTATTAATATATGAAGTAATTAATTTAAAAAAAGAAAACGCAGACAATGATATTATTTTTGAATATGAAATAATGATTGCAGCACTTATTTACATTTATTTTTAGATATAATATAATTAAATTTTGTAAGGGGTAATCAATAGTTTAAGGTCTTTTAACTTATTATTTCTTTAATAAAAGTACTGCCCTAATTAAACAAAATTTTTATTTTGTTCAATTAGATAGATGTAATTATAAAAGAAAATTTAAAACTCCCCTTGCAGAATTTAATTATTTAGAGGTTAAATATATGCTTTATGACATGCATGTTCATTCCAAATTTTCTACTGACAGTACTCTTGATATGGAAAATGCCATTTTACAAGCAATTAATTTAGGCTTATCAGGAATTGCCTTTACCGATCATTTAGATATTGATTTTACAGATTATGAAGATGAATTTCATTATGATTTTAATGAATACTTTAATTTATTAAATTTTCTTAAAGATAAATATAATAACAAAATAGAAATAATTTCTGCTGTTGAAGTTGGTATGCAACCCCATGTAATTCAAGAAACTTATGACAAAATCAATGATTTTAATTTTGATTATATTATTGGTTCAACACATTTAATCAAAAAGCGAGACCCTTATTGCGGTAATTATTTTCGTCCTTCTGATACAAAAATTGATACTTACAAAGAATATCTTGAAGAAATATTAAATAATCTTATTCTCTATAAAGATTTTAGTTTTAATACTTTAGGTCATATTGATTATTTAGTCAGATATGCAAATTTCGAAGATTCAACTCTTTACTACAAAGACTTCCCTTCTCTTATTGATGAAATTTTAAAATTTATTATTAATAAAAATATGTCATTTGAAATTAATACATCAACTTATTTAAAGAAAAATTTTGATATAAAAATTCTTAAAAGATATAAAGAACTTGGTGGAGAATTAATTACGTTAGGTTCAGATGCTCATTCAGAGGATCGAATTGGAATTAATTTTAAACAGTATGCAACTATTGTTAATGATGTTGGTTTTAAGTATATATTTCATTTTAAAAACGGACAACCATTTCCAACATTAATTTAGTGCTGTATTAAAAATTTCTCCCACAAAAAGCCGGTTTTGTAAGAGAAAAAGTCTCTTGAAACCGTTTGAAACTGCATGAAAACGCCTCAAAATAGCGTTTTCTCACAAATATCACCTGTTTTTGGTTGAAAATTTTATTTTTTCTTCCACAAAAGCGCACTTTTTGTAGAAAAATTTTCTATCGCATCTTCTATTATAACTTTTGATAAAAAAAGGGGCTGTTTTTTATACAGCCCCTCTGCTTTATATAAGACTTATTTCTTTATAGCCCTTTGAATTAACTTTACAACCTCTACAATCGGTATTACTAAGAAAGCAAGACCAAGTGCAATTGCATACTCTTTTAATCCAATCGAATAGAAACCAAAAGCATTAGCAAGGAAAGGAATTTCAATAACTGCTGTAGTTAAGACAAGACTAAGTATAGCAGCTCCCCATAAAATCATATTATGAGATTTTAATTTGAATATACTTCCTCTTTGACTTCTCATATTAAAGCTATGGAAAATTTCCGCCATACTCATTGTAAGGAATGCCATTGTGATACCATGAGCACTATCAGCATTAAACAAACTCAAAGTATTATGTTCGAAATAATTACCAATCATGAAAGCAGCTACTGTCAAAGCAGAAACAAGTATACCTTGATATACAACATCAAAACCAAGTCCACCGGCAAAAATACCATCTTTAGGATTTCTTGGTTTGCGCTCCATTAAGTTAGGTTCTCCTTTTTCAACACCAAGAGCCAAAGCCGGGAAACAGTCTGTAATTAAGTTTATCCACAACAAATGCACTGGTTTTAAGATTGTAAAACCGAAAATACTTGAAATAAATACACTCAATACCTCACTCATATTTGAGCCAAGTAAGAATTGAATAGCTTTTCTTATATTATCATAAATTCTTCTTCCCTCACCTACGGCACCAACGATTGTAGCGAAGTTATCATCTGCAAGAACCATGTCAGCTACATTTTTTGTAACGTCTGTTCCTGTAATACCCATTCCTATACCGATGTCGGCATTCTTAATACTAGGAGCGTCGTTTACACCATCACCTGTCATAGCTGTGATATATCCATTTTTACGCCAAGCATTTACAATACGAGTCTTATGTTCAGGTTGAACTCTTGCATAAACACCAAATTCTGTAATACGTTTATCAAGTTCTTCATCAGAAATTTCGTTAAGTTCAGCACCTGTAATAGCTTGACTGCCATCTTCGATAATTCCAAGTTCTTTTGCAATTGCAATAGCAGTATCTCGATGGTCACCTGTAATCATTACTGCTCTAATACCGGCACCTTTACATTCTACAATAGCATCTTTAACCTCAGGACGTATCGGATCTATCATGCCTGTAAGGCCAACAAAGATAAGATCACACTCATTTGATTCTGTACTAATTTCTGTAGGCAAAACGTCATATAAACGCATTGACGCAGCTAAAACACGAAGAGCTTTATCTGCCATGGCTTTATTAGCGTTTAAAATGCTTTCTCTAAATGAATCTGTCATATCAGAAACAACACCATTGCTAATATATTTAGTACAACGTTTTAATATTTCATCAGGAGCACCTTTTGTAAATTGAATAACCTTACTATCTTTTGAATGGAAAGTAGACATCATCTTACGCATACTGTCAAAAGGAAGTTCCTGAATTCTGGGATATTCAACTTTAATTTGGTCTTTAGGCATTGATAATTTATTCGCATAATTAACTAATGCACACTCAGTAGGCTCACCTGTAGCTTCATTTTTTTCAGGATCAATTTCTGCATCACTGCAAAGTGCCATTGCTTTTGCAAGAAGTTCTTCGTCGTCACCAAAGTGATCTACAACGGTCATTTTATTTTGTGTTAAAGTTCCCGTTTTATCACTGCAAATAATTTGTGCGCAGCCAAGAGTTTCAACAGCAGTAAGTTTTCTGATAATGGCATTACGTTTTGACATTTTTGTAACACCGATAGAAAGCACTATTGTAACAACAGTTGCAAGACCTTCTGGAATTGCCGCAACAGCCAAACTAACAGCTACCATAAATGAATTTAAAACAGGTTCAAAATGAAAATCTCCTGCTTTAATTATGTTGAAGCCAAAAATAAACAAACAAATACCTAATACAATCCAAGTTAAGATTTTACTGAGTTGAGAAAGTTTAATTTGTAAGGGAGTTTTACCTTCTTCTGCTTGAGTAAGAGCATCTGCAATTTTACCCATTTCAGTATCCATACCAATTTCAGTAATAACTGCTTTACCACGTCCGTAAACAACAGTACTACCCATGTAAATCATGTTTTTTCTGTCTCCTAACGGAACTTCTTTACCTGAACCATCTTCTTCGATTGTTTCTGCAAATTTATTAACAGGAACACTTTCACCTGTAAGAGCAGCTTCTTCGATTTTAAGACTTGCTGATTCAATAATTCTACCATCAGCAGGTACTGCATCTCCGGCTTCTAAAAGTACTATGTCGCCGGGTACAAGATCTTCACTTTTCACAATTGCTATGTGACCGTTTCTCATTACTTTACTTGTAGCGGCAGACATTTGTTGTAATGCTTCAATAGCAGCCTCAGCTTTACTTTCTTGCACAACACCCAAAATAGCGTTAATTAAAACAACAACCATAATGATTATAACATCAGCATAACCTTCTCCGCCTTCAATGGTTGCCGTAATAGCAGATATTGCAGCAGCAACAATTAAGATTATGATCATTGGATCTGCTAATTGTTGAAAAAATCTTTTAATCATAGATGTTTTCTTTGCTTCTTGCAATTTGTTTTTGCCATACTTTTCTTCTCTTTTAAGAGCCTCATCAGATGTAAGTCCATCAACGGTAGTATTAAGTTCTTTTAATACTTCATCTGAATCCTTAAAAAAATGTTTCATCCTAAAAATCCTTTCTATTGTATTAATAAACAAAAAAACTCATGGACATATGTTAATTCATACATCCATGAGTCTGGTTATTTAATTCAAGCCAAGCTATCAAAGCCGTGTGTTGAACTTGAAACGTACAAAATGTACGCAAACTACTCCCTCATGCAAGGTTGTTTATGATAGTATACCCTTTTTTTGAAAAAGTCAATGCAATTTTCAAAGAATAAATCTATGGAATGTTTTCTTTCCTTTTCTTAAAACAATACCTTTTTCAAGTTCTGCTTTAGTAATTTTTTTATCAAAAGCATCAATCTTTACATCATCAATGAACACGCCGCCTTGCTGAACAAGTCTTCTACCCTCACCTTTAGAAGGTATTAATTTTGCAATTAACATCATATCAAGCAAGCCAATCTCATCATCAACCAAAGAATCGCCAACATTTGTAGTAGCCATATTTTCCGAAATGCCGTTACCTCCAAATAATGACTCTGCAACGCTCCTTGCTTTATCAGCTTCTTCTTGACCATGAATGATTTTAGTAACCTCATATGCAAGACGTACTTTAGCATCATTAATCTTATTATCTTTCCATTGAGCCATCTCATTGATTTCTTCAATAGGAACAAATGTCAAAAGCTTTAAGCATTTAATTACATCAGCATCTCCGACATTACGTAAATATTGATAAAGTTCATAAGGAGGTGTCTTTTCTTTATCAAGCCAAACAGCACCTTTAACTGTTTTGCCCATTTTTACACCATCGCTTGTGGTAAGAAGTGAGAAAGTAACACCATAAACTTCTTTAGCTTCTTTTCTTCTTACAAGCTCAACACCACCAATAATATTAGACCATTGGTCATCTCCACCAAACTCTAAAAGACATCCGTAATCTTTAAAAAGTCTATAGAAATCATAGCTTTGCATAAGCATATAGTTAAACTCTATAAAATTAAGACCTCTTTCAAGACGTTGCTTAAAACATTCAGCAGAAAGCATTCTGTTTACAGAAAAATGCACACCGATTTCACGCAAGAAATCAACATAATTAAGATTTAAAAGCCAGTCTGCATTATTGACCATCATAGCTTTATCGTTATCAAAATCAAGAAAACGTGAAAGCTGAGATTTAAGTCCGGCAACATTTTTAGCCAAGTCCTCGTCAGTAAGCATTTTGCGCATATCTGTTTTACCTGAAGGATCGCCAACTTTACCTGTACCGCCACCGACAAGAGCGATAGGTTTATGTCCTGCTTTTTGCATATGCATCATAACTATTATCTGAACAAAATGACCAATATGAAGACTGTCAGCAGTAGGATCAAATCCAATATAAAAAGGAACGTTTGAATTATTAAGTATTTCTTTAACTTTTTCTTCGTTAGTACACTGTGCGATAATTCCACGTTCAACAAGTGTTTCGTAAATATTTGACATCAGTATTACTCCTCCTGAATCTCTATGTAAATTGAATTAATAGCTAAAAAGCTCATATAAGTATATCACGCTTAAAATCAAAATACAATCAATAGTTAGCAATAAGTTTTGAGCCGTTAACTGTAACTTCAGCATTAGAGCTAAGCTTTTCTTCAGCACAAACAAGACCCTTATCCTCTGTTAAGATTGTAACTTTGCCTGCAGAAATATCAACGAATGTACCTGCTTTAATAGCATTATTCGCAGTATCAATTTTAATCGTACCTCCACTGATTTTAACATTTGTTACAGCAGATATTGCTTCATCGCCGGCTTTAATATCTAAATTACCTCCGGAAACATTAACATATCCAAGCGTAGCATCTGTATCTTGTGTAGACTTAATACCGTCAAGACCTGCTATAACTTTAACATCACCACCGATTACAGAAAGAAAATCTTTACCTTTAATACCATGATTTACAGCATCAACATTTATTGTACCGCTTTGAATAACAAGAGTATCTCTGTTTGCAATACCATCATTATAATTTGCCTTAATATTTAAACTACCGTTACCGCTTATTGTCATATCTGCTTTAGAAAACAGTGTAGCATCAGGCTCAGTGATTCCGGATTCAAGATTATAAATATTTCCGTCAGTAAGAGTGTTTACAGAATTATCTGCAAGACTGAGGTAAACATGATCAGCTTTTTTCACAAATAACGGAGCAGAATTACTGCAATGGATATCTGCATTATTAAATATTAAATTAATCTCACAAGCATCTGCTTCAACAATAAGTTGGCCTTCATTTAATTTTCCTGTTACCTCATAAGTACCGGCAGCAGTTATAGTTGCTACATTTCCGTTTACGGAAACACCATCGCCCGCCACTATTGAAGTACCTTTTAATTCAATTTTAATTGCAGCCGAATTATCAACCGGTGGTGCAGTTTGTTCAGGCTTTGTGTCAGGAGTACCCTGTTCTAAATCCGGAGGATTAGTTGGAGTAACAGCATTATTTCCTGTTGAACAACCAACAAACGAAAGCATAAGAACTAACACAATTAAATTAATAATAAATCTTTTCATTTTAAGATTCTCCTTTCGGGTTATTAAAATCTTCTTGTTTGTATTTCCAATTCATATATTCAATAATTTTCTTTTCAGCACCATTTCCGCACGGATGATAATACGTAGTTCCATTCATTTCATCAGGCAAAAATTGTTGTTTAACTACATGGCCGGGATAATCGTGTGCATATTTGTAACCTTTTCCGTATCCTAAACTATCCATTCCCTTTGCCGCTGCATTTCTTAAATGAAACGGAACTTCTCCTGTATTTTTAGTTCTAACATCTTCAAGGGCCGAATTAATAGCACAATAAGAAGCATTAGATTTAGGACTTGTTGCAACAGTTATTGCTGCTTGCGATAGAATAATTCGTGCTTCAGGCATTCCAATCATTTTAACTGCCGAAGCTGCGGCTTCAGCAACAATAAGGGCAGTTGGATTAGCAGTACCAACATCTTCTGAAGCACAAATTAATATACGTCTGGCTAAAAAATTAATATCTTCGCCACCTTCTAATGCCCTTGCTAAATAAAATACAGCTGCATCAGGGTCGCTTCCTCTCATTGACTTAATAAACGCACTGATATTATCATAATGAGCTTCACCTGATTTATCAAATCTGATAGCCTTTTTTTGAACGCATTCTGACATAGTATCAAGATTTATTTCAATTTTATTACTATCTGCTTTAGATGAAGTTAAAACAGCTAACTCAAGAGCATTTAAAGCAATTCTTGCATCTCCTCCTGATGCATCTGCAATAAAATCAAGCGCATCTTCTTCTACGGAAATGTTAAGCTCACCATAACCTCTTTCTTTATCCTTAATTGCATTTAATATAATATTTTTTATATTATTTTTATTAAGCGGATAAAGTTGAAATACTGTTGACCTTGAGATAATAGCTTTATTAACTTCAAAAAAAGGATTTTCTGTTGTGGCACCGATTAAAATAATTGTGCCATCTTCAACATGTGGTAATAGAGCATCTTGTTGTGCTTTATTAAATCTATGTATCTCATCTATAAATAAAAGAGTCCTACCGGCAGGATTAAGCATATAATTCTGCGTATCGGCGACAATTTTTTTAATTTCAGGAATTCCTGATGAAACAGCATTAATTTTAACAAAATTTACCTTTGTAACGTTTGCAATCAATCTGGCAAGTGATGTTTTTCCCGTACCGGGAGGACCGAAAAAAATGACAGAGGAAAGTCTGTCTGCTTTAATCATACGATAAAGCAATTTTCCCTCTGTCAATATATGTTCCTGTCCTTCATACTCTTCAAGACAGCGCGGGCTCATTCTGTAGGCCAGCGGTTCCTTCATAAATAAGCCCCACTTTCTATGATGTACTTAAATATTAATTATAAAGCGGGAAACGCTTAACTAAGCTTGCAACTCCGGCTTTAACTGTTTCTTTATTAGCTTCAAAATCTTTAAGTGTAAGATAAATAAGCTCTGCAATTTCATCCATAGCAGCTTCATCCATACCTCTTGATGTAACTGCAGCTGTACCTAAACGAATACCGCTTGTAATAAACGGACTTTGAGGATCATAAGGAATACCGTTCTTATTACATGTAATATTTACTTCATCAAGAATATGTTGAGCTTCTTTACCTGTGAGATTAAGATTTCTTAAATCAACAAGCATAAGATGATTATCTGTGCCGCCACTAACAAGATTAACACCACGTTTCATGAGGCCGTTTGCAAGAGCAGCTGCGTTCTTAACAATTTGTTGTTGATAAGTTTTAAATTCATCAGAAAGCGCTTCTTTAAAGCTTACTGCTTTAGCTGCAATAACGTGCATTAAAGGTCCACCTTGAATACCGGGGAAAACTGCTTTGTCAATAATTTTAGCAAATTCTGCAGAACAAAGAATCATACCGCCTCTGGGCCCTCTTAATGTCTTGTGTGTCGTTGTAGTTGTAAAGTGTGCATACGGCACAGGATTGGGATGTAATCCTGCAGCTACAAGACCTGCAATGTGCGCCATATCAACCATAAGATAAGCACCAACTTCATCAGCAATCTCACGGAATTTTTTGAAATCGATTATTCTCGGATAAGCACTTGCACCTGCTACAATGAGTTTAGGTTTGTTTTCTATAGCAAGTCTTCTTACTTCATCATAATCGATAAGCATGTCCTTTTCGCTAACGCTGTAAGGAATAATGTCGAACCACTTACCGGACATATTAACAGGGCTACCATGTGTAAGATGTCCACCATCAGCTAAACTCATACCAAGAACCTTGTCTCCGGGTTTTAAAACTGCAAAGAATACAGCCATATTTGCTTGTGCTCCGGAATGTGGCTGTACATTGGCATGTTCTGCGCCAAAAATCTTCTTTGCACGCTCTATAGCAAGAGTTTCAACAATATCAACGTACTCACATCCACCGTAATAACGTTTACCCGGATAACCTTCAGCATATTTGTTTGTAAGGGGGCTACCCATTGCTTGCATAACTGCTTCACTAACAAAGTTTTCGGAAGCAATAAGTTCAATTTTATTTTGTTGTCTGCCCAACTCAAGCTCCATTGCCTCAGCAACTTCAGGGTCGGTCTTTTTAACGATATCAGTCATATTGTACATTATACTGTCCTCCATAAATTATTATATGCTTGTACAAATGTATTTTTACATACTTTTAGATTATATAATAGTTTCGTTGATTTTACAATAACGTAATGATATAATTTAACAGAAGTTTTAAATTTATTTTATTGAAACGGAGGAATTTTTTTGGCATCTGTCGAATATGGTATACTTCCCTATTTTGCTGATGATTTTTTAGTATATCTTGAAGCAATTTCAGGTAAATCCAAAAATACAATTAATGAGTATTATTATGATTTATTAATGTTCTTTCGCTTTATCAAACAAAAAAAACATCATGAATTAAAAAACACAAATTTTCAAGATATCAAAGTAGACGATTTTACTGTACAAGAGCTTTCGGAAATTCGTCTTTCTGATTTATACTCTTTTATTAATTATATGAATAACAATAGAAAAGACAAAGCACCTACAAGAGCTCGAAAAGTTGCTTGTCTTCGTTCCTTTTTTAAATATGCATGGAACAAAGCAAATTTAATTTCCGAAAATCCCGCTGCGGAGCTTGAATCACCTAAAATAACAAAAAAACTCCCAAGATATCTGGAACTTGATGAAAGTATTACGCTCTTAGATTCTATTGACGGTGATTTTAAAGAAAGAGATTTTTGTATAATTACGTTTTTTTTAAATTGCGGTATGCGTTTATCCGAGTTGGTGGGTATAAATTTAAGTGATATAAAAGAAGATACATTAACTGTACTCGGTAAAGGCTCTAAAGAAAGGACCATCTATTTAAACGACGCTTGCATTGATGCTCTGACAAAGTACCTAAAAGTCAGACCTGATTGTGAAGAATCAAACGGTATTAAACCTCTTTTTATTAGCAAAAGAAAAAAAAGAATAAGTCCAAAAACAGTACAATATACAGTAAAAAAATATATTAAATTGGCTGAACTTGATCCTACCAAATATTCAACTCATAAATTGCGTCACACAGCAGCAACTTTAATGTATACAATGGGTGAAGTAGATATTAGGTCACTTCAAGAGATACTTGGTCATGAAAGTGTTGCCACTACAGAAATATATACACATGTAAACAATAACCGACTCAAGGATGCTGTTAGTCGCAATCCCCTTGCCGGTTATAAAAAAGAAAATCAAGATAATAATGACTAAAAATTAATATTAATTAATTTACATAAAACTTATCTCTGAAAGTAGTAGCACCATCTAAAACAGAGTTAGATTTCAAATCTGTTACTGTGTCATTATAAACGATATAATGTTGATCTAAATATTGATCATTGCCATTAATTATATAATAACAAATATCAGCAGGAATAATTCTTGTAAGCATGGTTCCAATTTGTTTTAAATTGTGTTCTGTCAAATTTGTTTCACATTTAGAAAGTAAAGGAGTTAACTTAGCCTGAAATTCATCAGCAAAAGTTTCACTACCTGTTTTTAAAAGTTTTTGTGAAAGAAATGCATCCAAAAAAGCTTGCGCTGCAACAATTCTTTTGCCATCAGTACCATCGTAATATTTAAGCATATCTGACGGATATTCATTATTCTGAGTTCTATAGAACTGAATTAATTGAACAGCTTCTTTTCCGGTAAAAAACTTAGTATTTCTGCCAAGATCAATGTTATACTTGCCTGATTTATATTTTAAATCAACAAAAAGCTCATACTCTACTGCATTTGTAGCATCTAATATTAATTGACCGTCCGAAGTAGTAATATTATTGGGATTTTCTGATTTAACAAACAAATCAATAAATTCAGCAAATAATTCGCACTCCATGTAAATATAGTTATCAACTGAAATTTCATATTGAGAAGCAATTATGTCAGCTGCTTTTGAAATGCCTTTTTTTCGGCATATCATACCCATATTTCCAACACTTCTATCTGCAAGGGTTGCATACTTGAATTGTCTAGGAAAATACATAAATGAAAGTTCATTTGTTTCAGTATTAACATTCATAAGAATTGTAAGTTCTGATGGATTGCTATCTTTATCACCAATTACGAAAAGAACATTTTCGTTAAACTTACCCAACTCAAAATCTTGAGGTTTATTAGGATCATAAACATTAGCATTGACATTTAAGTCAACAGTTTTCGTTTTAGCAGTCTCATTAAAATTTTTAGCCAAAATAAAACCACAAACAGCTAAAGTCAGAAAAATAACAGCTGTAAAAACAATAACAAAACGCCTTAAATTATCCATATACACCCCTCCTTTAATAAAAAGAAATTAATTAATAATACTTAAAAAACGCTGAATAAGCCTTATAAGTCCAAAACACATCAACTTTTGATGTTACTTCATAAGGCGAATGCATACCGAGAACAGGAGTTCCGCAATCAATAACATCCATACCTAAATCTGTCATATATTGTGCTATCGTACCTCCGCCACCTTTATCAATTTTACCCATTTCAGTAAGCTGCCACGGCACACCTGCTTCATTAAGAACCTTAGCAATACCTGAAAAGAATTCACAACTCGCTTCACTAGCCCCGGATTTACCTCTATGTCCCGTATACTTTTCAAAAGCTATACCCATACCGCAATAAGCAGTGTTCATTGGTTCGGAAACTTCCGGGAAGTTTGGATCAAAAGCAGCAGTAACATCTGCAGATAAAAACGCTGTTGCAGACATACTTCTTCTCGCGGCAACGCCGGTATCTGTTTTGATATCATTAGCAACTGCATATGCATTACAAATTTCATAGAAGAAATTTTGAAGCCAATTGGCTCTGGCACCCGTATTACCCATACTGCCAACTTCTTCTCTGTCAGAAAAGTAACAAGCACATGTTTTGTCAGGAATAACATCGATTTCAATTAATGCCTTAAATGCTGTATAAGCACATACTTTGTCGTCCTGAGCATATCCACCTATCATGCCTTTATCAAGTCCTACATATTTCGCAGGAAGTGCAGGAACAATTTCAATTTCAGCAAAATTAAAATCACGTTCAGTAATGCCGTATTTATCATATAAAAGTTTGAGAACATTGGCTTTAACGCCTTTCGCATCATCTGAATTATCAGATGAATACGGCAAAGAACCTATAACAAGATTCATTCCCTCGGCTGTAATAACATCTGATGCTTTTTTTTCTATCTGCTCATAAGCAAGATGAGGAAGCAAATCATTTATAACAAAAATTGGATCTTCTTCATCTTCACCAATATTTACAATGATTTTTGTGCCGTCTGTCTTACATACAACACCGTGTAGCGCAAGCGGTACTGAAACCCACTGATATTTCTTTATACCACCATAATAGTGTGTTTTAAAAAGTGCAATATCATGATCTTCATACAACGGATTTGGTCTTAAATCCAATCTTGGAGCGTCAATGTGCGCACCTACCATATTAAGACCATTAACAGGAGCTTCTTTACCTATAACAGCCATCATTAATGCTTTATCTCTGTTTATCCAATAAACTTTCAAGCCGGGTTTTAAAACAACCTTACCACTAATAACATCATTAAAATCAACATAACCGTTATTAATAGCTTCTTTAGTTAAAACATTTACACATTCTCTCTCTGTTTTAGCTATATTCAAAAAATTAATATAGCCTTTAGAAAAAGTATCACTTTCTGTTTTTTGTGAGTCATTCATTGAATACCAAGCAGCTTCTCGCTTAAATTCCAAATCTTTAATATTCAAAATATCTCCTCCTTATAAATAAAAGTGTAAATCAAATTAAATCTTTTCTAATATTTTGTTCAAAGAACAAATTTTTACACATACACAAAATACTTTAATTGCTGCTTCAAGTTCCTCTATAGGAGGCAAAGATGGCGCAATACGAATATTCATGTTTTTAGGATCTTTTCCGTAAGGATATGTAGAACCGGCAGCAGTAAATTGCACACCGCAATCTTTAGCAAGTTGAACAACCTCTGATGCGCAATTATAAACAGTATCAACACTGATAAAATATCCACCTTTAGGATTACTCCATGTTAATACTCCTAAATCTCCAAGTTCTTGCTCAAAAATTTTAATAACTGTATCAAACTTAGGTTTTAAAATTTCTGCATGTTTTCTCATGTGATTAACCAAATTATCATAATTTTTAAGATAATTTGCATGGCGAAGTTGATTTATTTTGTTAGGACCGATAGTCTGTATAGTATAAATATTTTTAAACCACGCAATATTCTCAGGACTTGAAGCCAAAGCTGCAATTCCGGCTCCCGGATATGTCATTTTTGAAGTTGATGCTAATACAATAGGTCTGTTATTGTTACCTGCATCTGCACACGCATCAATTAAATTCATTTGTTTTGCCGGTTCCCCATCCAACATATGTACTGTGTAAGCATCATCCCAGAAAATTCTGAAATCATCCGCAGCACATTTCATGTTTGCCAATCTTTTAATAACTTCATCAGAATATACAACACCGGTAGGATTACTGTATTTAGGAACTGACCACATACCTTTAATAGAAGAATCATTCTTAACGAGTTCTTCAATAACATCCATATCAGGACCATCATCATTAATTTGAACATTAATCATTTTGATGCCTAATCTTTCAGTTATTGCAAAATGTCTGTCATAACCCGGTACAGGACAAATAAATTTAATTTCACCTTGTTGTACCCAAGGTTTAGAATTTTTTGACGCACCTAAAAGCATAAACGCTGAAATCAGGTCGTACATTAAATTAAGGCTGGAGTTTCCACCTACTATAACTCGATCTGACTCAACACCGAAAAGTTCACCGAATAATTTTTTGATTTCGGGAATACCATCTAAAATACCATAATTTCTGCAGTCAAAACCGTTTGATGCTTTATAATCGCCTAAATAATCATTAGACATCATATCATTTGAAAGCTCCAATTGTTTAGCGGCAGGTTTGCCTCTTGTCATATCATATTTAAGATTTAAATTTTTATATTCATCATATTTCTTATTTTCAATTTCAAGTATTGATAATAATTCTTTTTTAGACAATTCACCGTATTTCATATTTTCCTCCTATATTAATGCCGGTTATTGATAACAAGCATCAATGATTCATACTATTATATCTCAATTATATATATGTGTCAAAAAGCATTTTCAAAAATTGTAATTTTGTCAATTTTCCCTGTGATAGTATTAAATATTAAGTCTGCAACATCAAATCTTACATTCGACTTTTCATAAAACTTATGTTTTTGAATAAATACATATGATAACATTCTAATTTTTGTTTGTTTATTCTTATTTACACTATATACACCATTTATCAAAGCTCCTGTTTTTCGTGTTTTCACTTCACAAATAACAAGTATATCATAATCTTTGTTATAAAGAATTAAATCCAGTTCCCCTTTATTACTCCATCTCCAATTTTTAAATAATAAATCATAACCTTTATTTATATAATATTCGGCAGCAACTAATTCACCGATTTCACCGATCTGTTTTTTGTTTAATTGAGAATACATAAAACACCTCAATTTTCGCACAAAATAAAACGGCCTGATGTTAAACATAAAATGTAACATACAGGCCGCTTCATTTTCATTAAGATTATTAATCGAGCTTCTCAGTAATCTTCGCAGCTTTACCGATTCTACCACGTAAGTAATAAAGTTTAGCTCTTCTAACTTTACCGTGTCTAATTGTCTCGATTTTTGCGATTTTAGGAGAATGTACAGGGAATACTCTCTCAACACCAACACCATAAGAAATTCTTCTTACAGTAAATGTCTCACAAAGACCTGCACCACGTCTACCGATTACAGTTCCTTCGAAAATCTGAATTCTTTCTCTTGAACCCTCGATAACTTTGAAATGAACTTTAACATAGTCACCAATCATAAGAGGTGCTGTTTGTTCTTTTAAATAATCTGCTTCAACAGCTTTAATAATATCAACCATATCTTCTTAACTCCTTTCGCCTCAGACGTTCATACGAAGATTGCAGAGGACCATCCTAATAAGTGCACCATCAATGCAACACATAGAAATGCACAACATATGAATAATATCACAACAGTAAGAAACTGTCAACTAAATTCTAATAATAAAACACCGTCATTTATGCAAATTTATTATGAATCTATCCATAAGCTATCATTTTTGATTTTTTTCCAATCAGGACGTATAACTCGGATAGTCTCATGCTGTTTTGTTTTCTCTGTAGTCTGTACAATATATCCCTGTTCTATCAATTCTATAAGACAATTTTTAACATCATTATATTGAACATAATATTTTGACGAGACGTTTTCAACCAATTTCAAAAAGGTGGGTTGTTTAACACCTTTGTCCATTGCAATACGCAATGAAGATAAAATGAGATTATATATCTTTTGATTGCCTTCACTGATTAATGGAATTTCTTCAACCCAATCAGCATTATTAATTAAATTTTTACTTATACAATTCTTAACACCATACACACCTACTTGTTTATTGCAAAAATTCCTTAAAAAAGCTATAGCTGAACTAAAATGTCCATCTCCGGAAAAAACAATAAATAAATCTATATCCTGATTGGTAAATACTTTTTGATATATATTGTCTAATATAATAAAATCGGTATAATCTTTTTTATGATATGCATCAGGATTATAAGTATCAATTATTTTATTTGTAAAAGTGCGTATTCTTTTTGTTTCTACTTCTTTTTCACGAAACTTTGAAAAATCAGCAAAAAATATAACCTCAACTATATTGCATTTTTTCTTTAAATCATTAAACCAGGCTTGAATATTAGGCTTTGCATGATGAATTTTCTCCATAGAGATAAACCAATGTTCATAATCAACAAAAGCAATTGCCTTTGGTAAGCTGTTTTTATTTTTATACGCTTCCCTTTTTAACAAGCCAAACAGTCCTTTACCCATTAACATTCCTCCATAGACCAATAATTAATGGCATAAAGACGGTGTTTTGTTCATACATAAATGTATGAATTAAGATTGTTTCAAAGATTCTTTTAAAGGCTTACCGGGTTTAAAAGAAGGAACCTTCATTGCAGGAACTTCAATTTTCTCTCCCGGTTTCAAAGGATTAACGCATGTTCTGGCTTTTCTTTCTTTAGAACCGAAAGTACCGAATCCAACGAGAGATACTTGCTCACCGCGGATCATTGCTGCAGAAATCTCATCAAAAATTGCGTCAATTGCTACAGATGCATCTTTCTTTGAAAGACTTGTTTTTTCAACAACCTTTGCTACTAATTCAGCTTTTTTCATAGTTATAACCTCCTTGTGAATAAATTGACTTTATGATTATAATATCATGAATTACTTTCGTCAAGCAAATAAGCGCAATTTGCACAAACAGAACGCATTTTGCAATAATCACAAACACTGTAATCTTTATTTATATGCGGCTTAATTGGATAAACGCCCTTAGATATGTTAACAGATGCTTTTTCAATATTATCAAATACAATCTCTCTTAATTCTTCAAATTCTACTTGACTTTTATATTTATTTCCTGAAATTACATATTTATTATCACCTGTCATATTATTTATAACATTTTCATCATCTAAAACAAATCCGGTCATGGAGTACATTTTGTCCTTATTTGTTTCTGAAATTTTAGACAAAGAAATATGATTACTGACAGAATCTATATCACTATCAAAAGTGTAATAAAGAGCTGCAGCAGGAAGCGCTGATTTTCCGTCAGAAAGTGTATTAATTACCGCATTTAAATACGTAATCAACTGAAGATTTATACCACTTCGTATATCATTTTCTGATATTTTTGATGAAGCAACAGATGTTTTATAATCTACTATTCTAACGTACTGTTTACCTGACTTATCTTCAAAAACATCATATCTGTCAATTCTTCCGATGATTTTAATCGAACTTAAAAAATCACTGTTATCTTTCGGAATAATTAATAACGGTTTTAATTTGGAGTTTTCATCATATCCAAAAGATGCTTCAACATCGCGAACTGCAAAGTTTCCGGAATCAATTTGTTTTTTAATATACATAAATGATTTGGCTGCATAACGACGAACTCTTTCTAATGTAGTTTTATCTCTTTGTGAAATTTCATATTGAGAAAATCGCATATTGTCTATAATATTATCATATGCAGAATCAACTAATTTTTCATATGAACTCAATGGTGCATCCTGAGACAACTCCAAAAGTTCATTAAACAAATTTTCTGCCATATCATGAATTAAATTACCAAAATCAGTTTGTTGCAATTCAGGTTCATCATTTGATTTTAATTGTAAACCATAAGATAACAAAAAAGAAAACGGACACTTATAATATTTTTCAATACGAGATACTGTCGTTGTTAAATTTCCATGTAAATTTAATAATTTATTATTTACCGTTATATCAATATTTGAAGAATCCAAACATGATTGTATATCGGATTTTTCATCGAATTCATTTGACAATTTATATTTATAATGCCCTATATTAATATTTGGAAAAAGTTTTTTGAGTTTTCTTAACACAACATGAGAAGGCTTTATACTTTTACCATTTATATCTTCTAACGGCCAAGATATTTCTAAAACATCTGTCGGTAAAGACAAAATTGTATAAATATAAAAATTTTCTTTAGATGATTTCATTTCATTATTATCTGCAAGTCGTATATTACTTTTTAACAAAGTTTCTCTTTCATCATCTTTAAGCACTCCGTTATCAGAAATATTCGAAGGTAATACACCTTCGTTTACACCTAAAAGGAAAAGAACTCTAATATCAGAACTTCTGGAACGTTCTATATTTATAACTTGAACGCTGTCAAGTCTTGCCGGCAAAAAGCCTATTTTATATTGAGAAAAACCTGACGATAACAATTGTTTTAAAGTGTTAGCTGTTTTTTTACTGTTTGAACATTCTAAATCGCCAAGAAAAATCACAATTTGCTCCAATACTTCAAGCAAAATATTCCATATTCTGGAATACTCATTTTTTACCTCGGGATAATCTTCTTCAATACTTTCTGCCAAATTACAAATATTATTTTTAATTTTCCATTTTTCAAAATAATCACACAAAACCATGCATGACTCTTTTATATCATTCACTTTATCTAAACTTTCACTTAAAGAATTAATTTCATCATATAGTGTTTGTATGTCTTTGTTCTCACTATTTTTAAATCTACTCTTACCTTTTAACCCCCTTGATAAAACAATACTTTCTATGAAATCTTTATTACGAGCAAACGGAAGCATATCAGTCTTTATGCATTCCAGTACATCATTTTGTTGCCAATCATCAGATATTATTGCAAGCAAACTTAAAACTGTTTTTATAAGTGGATTATTATTAATTGATTTTTTATCATCAATATAAAAAGGTATGTTATATTTTTGAAAGACAGCCTTAATTATTACATCATAACCATTTGTTTCTCTTAATGCCACAGCAATATTTTCATACGGAATATTACTTTCATTATGTAATTTGTTAATTTTAATTGCACAATTAGTAACTTCATCAAATACACTCTCACACTCAGTAAGATTAATATTATTTGAAATATAGCTATCAATAATTCTTGATTTTGAAATATTCTGTTGAAGCAAAAACAAACTTTTATTATTATACTTAAAAGAATTTGAATTTTGATTCAAACTTAAATTTTCAATGCGAATTTGAACATCATTGTCTTCTGCTATAAGTTTAAGACTATCCAATGTGTTATCAATACATTCAAATGACATTTCACGAGAAAAATCAGTACAGAGTGTAATTGTAACATTTTCACATTGCAAAAGCATCAACTTAATCAATTCAAACTCCTGCGCAGTAAAACCGGTAAATGAATCAATCCAAACACTTTTACCCGAAAAAAATTTATGTTTTTCAACATATCCAAGCATTATATTAAAAGAATCATTTTCATCACAATAATTATTTTTCTTTAAAATCTCATACTCTTTATAAATCAAGGAAATATCAGACAATTTTTTGTTTAAATATGAATCTTCAGTATTTAAAAGCTGTAATTGATCGTATGAAATATTATATTTAGAAAACTCGTCTATCAGAGATAAAATCCTGGCAATTTCTCCCGGTCTTTCAATAAGATTTGTGTAAAATTTGAGCTGACTTTTAATTTTATTAACAACAGAAGTCAACATCATAATTTTACCGCAATCATTAAGCATCACATTATTTAATTGACCGTAAACAGATAAAATTCTATGTACAAATCGTTTAAAATTTAATACTTCATGTCCCATTAAACCTTTTACTGCGAAATTCTCGTTTATTTGATATTCAAGAAGTCGCCTTTCTGTAATCATATTATATTGTTCAGGAACAAAAAGATAAGACGAATTATTAATGCTTGTATTTTTTTGAATATAAGCATTAAACTCAGTAATACATTTATGACTTTTACCGCTACCGCTTCGTCCTATTAAAATTCTTAACATTTGTATTCTCCGAATCAATTATTATCATTGTAAATACTTGGGCTCTTATATACCGACCTATTCTCTAATGACCAAATACGCTCGCTGAACGCTCCGATTTCCGTATTTTCTACTGCTTGTTGCATGTCATACATACGTGCATCCAAAATATCCAAATAGTGTAGCATTTCTGCCTCCGGAAAAGCAGGCGCTTTTGGGCTACCGTGTTCAGGAATATAATGATGAGACAAAATCATATGTTTAACAAGAAGAACCTTTTCAGGATCTATTCCAAGAGATTTACCGATACCATCAATATAGTTTATGCCTTGAAT
>JBGVNN010000018.1:0-2071 GCA_045125595.1 Candidatus Egerieisoma sp. | reverse complement strand
TTAACTTAAATACAAACAAATTTCATTTTATATCCTATATATATTAGAAAAACTTAGTAATATAAAAACATACTAAAAAAAATATCATACACAAAAACTATGGCTCAACAGAGTTAAAACAATTCTAAAATAACACAAAAGTTATTTAAATTAGTATCTAATTGATCTTATAATAAATAATTTGTTTTTAAAGACTTACAATAACACAATAAAAACTATTATAATAAATGATTATAATTTAAAAATTTTAAGTGTTTTTAGACATCATTTTTTACCTATTTACCACATCAATCTACTACATAAAAATAAGTAGTCACTTTTCAATGACTACTAAATTTTCTAGTTTAATTTTTCTAACACTTATCTATTATTAAACATGCTTTTTGTATGACAAATATTATAGTTTTTATTAAAATCATAACCACCCGTCAAACGGGTGGTTTGCTCTGAGGCTAAAAGCCTCTGTTACCGGCCAGCGCCTAAAGACGCTGGCTTTCACTTTTGTTCAAGCTTATTGCCTTTGCCACTTTTGCCGCCCCTTAAAGGGCGTTTGTATTACCTGCCACCCTTAAAAGGGTCTTCGTATTCTCTTACACTTAATTTATCCAATGCTATGTCATGTTTTTCTTGCTCTTCTATATATTTTCGTATTGTTGCTTCGTTGAGTCCAACTGTGCTAACATAATAGCCTTCTGCCCAAAAATGACGATTACCATATTTGTATTTCAATTTTGCATGTTTGTCGAACATCATCAACGCACTTTTTCCTTTTAGATATCCCATAAAACTTGACACACTTAATTTTGGTGGTATACTTAAAAGCAGATGTACATGATCGGGCATCATATGTCCTTCAAGTATTTCCACCCCTTTGTATCTACATAGCGTTCTTATTATTTCTTGTAGGTCTGCTCTATACTGTCCGTAAATTGCTTTCCTACGATATTTAGGGATGAATACTATGTGATACTTGCACATCCATGTTGTATGTGCCAAACTATAATTTTTATTTGCCATAAAACCTCACCTTTCTTTTTTTCAATAAGCTTGAACAACTTTATTGTAACAGAAAGGTGAGGTTTTTGGTATAACCATTATTCCCCACCCGCACAGCGGGTGGTTTTTTGTTGCGTGTGTATACACGCAACAGTCTAAAGACACTAATAAAAAGCCGCAAACGCTATCAAATAAGCGTTTGCGGCATAATTTTATTCTGAAAGGGGTTTCATTGTTGGGATATGCCAAAATCCCCTTTTTAAACCCTCAATTATTGGGGGTTTGCCTTGATTTAAAGCCATTTTCTCAAATAATATCATTACAAATCACGCCTTATTTCGTCGTTATTTATCACTGAATTGTGACAAAATTTGTGACAAACTCACGAGCATTTTTAAGTGATTAACAAATCTTAATTTTACCTTCCAGACGTTCAAAAGATGCTTGCTTTCTTGCCGTGTTTGATTCATTGTATATATCCATCGTGGTTGTTATGTCAGCGTGTCCCATAATCTCTTGAATCAATTTTAAATCCGTCTCATTCTCACAAAAGCGGGTACAAAATGTATGGCGCAGTATGTGAGCCGAAAAATGAGGGATTAAAACCGGCTTTCTATTTTCCTTTTCTGCAAGTGCCGTTTCTTGTGCGTTGTACTCTTTGTAAATTCGTTCTATGGCACGATTGACATTATGAGGGGTCATAACCTCACCATATCTATTTGTGAATATAAAGCCTTTGTAGCCGTCAATTTCGGTCTTGCAAAATCCGTGTTGCATCTGTCTTAATTTCTCTTGCATTAGTGCCTTTCTTACCGGCTGAAACATTGGTATAACTCTTGTACCGGCTGTGGTTTTAGGTGTGGTAATGTGAAATTCACATTTGCCGCTGTCCTGCTGCCTATAAATCAAATTGTGATTGATATGGATAATGCCATTGGTAAAATCACAATCAGACCAAGTTAAACCCAGCATTTCACCGATTCGGCAACCAGTACCCAATAAACAAGTAAAGAGGGGCAACCAGTGACCAAACGTTTCACTATTTGCAATGAAATCAATAAATGCTTCTTGCTCA
>JBGVNN010000017.1:0-25848 GCA_045125595.1 Candidatus Egerieisoma sp. | reverse complement strand
GGAGAATTCCGTGCAAGACTTAACTACTTTGACGAAGACGGTATAATAACCGAAGAGTGTAGCGAAACATGGTATTACGGACTTGATTGCGACAACAGTTATACAGCACCGAATCTCATACCCAAATAAATGAAAACGAAGCAAAAAAGCTATTTAGCAAAGAGTACCATATCAAAGAAAGCGCTATCGCCGAAACTACGCGCACGTTCGCCCCGTTTCGGCGATTTGCTTTATTAATCGAACACGGACTCGCCCAAGAGCAAAAACCGCCTGTTTTGCCCAAAATGTGCGAAAGTAAAAATTAGGAATAACTGTCAATGACGGTAAATCCCCGGCTATCAAAAATACCGTCATTATCGTCATTTGCGTCACAAAAGGAAGGATTGGCATAAACGGAGGGCGTCCTAAAATGGTTGCAGGAATAAGCAACGGTGTCGTAAACGCCACCTTTGCGGTTCACATCGGGTGGCAATGCCCACCGTTAAGCCAAATTTGCGGTATCGAATTAGGCTATCGTAAACTGCCATATTTTGAGCTCATTATGTCGTAGATTAGCAAATTCGCCTACGTGTAGCCAAAAAACAGGGTGTCGCAGGTAATCTTTTGGCTTATGTGGCGTAAAAACTGCGAAGTTATACAGCGAATTACGGAGCGAAAAATGCACGAATATTTTGTGCGAAAAAAGCGTTGCTTTTTACCTTTTTATTGGCGAAAGCGTTAGAAATCAAGGTTTTGCCTATCTTTAGGCAAAAACATGGGTGCTATTAAATATTTGCTGGATATTACAGAAGTTATGTGATATGTTCCGTAGGAAAAACAGCCGCAACAGGAGTGATCAAAATGAAACAAAGCACAAAAAAATATTTGCAAGATTTATTCGACGGCAAGTACAAAGACGAGCCAACACTAAACAGCAAAGAATTTTTGCAAGCCGAAAAAGAATTCTTAACTGATATAGAAGAATTCAAAACAAAATTTAACAACGAAGAGATTTCAGATGCGATAGACGAATTAAAAGAAAGCTTCACGAAGTACGAATCAGTAGTACGACGCGAAGCTTTTATTGTAGGGGTTAAACATGGAATGAGAATAAGATAAATCGAATGCCTTTACAACAAATTTGAATTGTTTGTTTACTCCTTTCGAAAAACAAATCTCTTTTATTTTTTCTTTCGTGTCAGGAAAAATCCAACAATTATCCCAATGAGAGCAAACGGCAATAATCTAACGAACAGCCATTCAAATGCGTGTAGAGCAACCCCCACAACGGCTATTTCTGGGTCGCTATAATCCCAACCTAAGTACGGACTATCCAATACTATCAGGATTATAAGAATTGTAATTATAGCAATAAGCAACAAGATAAGTAATACTTGGAACTTTTTTTGCTTCCTCTCCCTGCTCATTGCAAGTTGTAAATTAATTATCTCCAATTTTTCAGAAATCACTTTCAATTCATCTGTTTTCGCTTCAGCAATAGTTTCTCCAAGCAGAACATTTACAGGTGTTTCCAGTGCCTCCGATAGAGCGATTAACATATCAGAGTCTGGAACTGATAATCCTTGTTCCCATTTTGAGATTGTTTGGCGAACCACATTTATCTTGACTGCAAGCTCCTCTTGTGATAACCCCTTTGATTTTCTGACTGCTTTGATGTTTTCATTTAGCATGACGTATAACCTCCTTCTTCTCAGAAATTATCTTTATCGTACAGCAACATACCCGTTGCCACAAGCAATGGGTATTAACATTTGTTGATATTATAAAAAACAGCAGCAATATAAATAAGAATTTGACAAAGTCATTTGGCGTTCTTGTATGAAATCAAAATATGAGAAGGTGCAAATAGTATTGATGTAATAATCAGTAAAATTGACCTGCTTATAACTCCACTAAACAGAAATATTAGTGATGGGATTATGGAGAGTGCCAATGCTCTGAAAACACTATTTTTCTTCCAGCAAATAACCCATATGGCACAATAAAGGGCAATCAACAGAGTATCCACGACAAGATAAATTGCGAATGCTTCATTAGACCACCAGCCAAAGCAAGTCCTGGGGAAATTAAAAATCATAAATCCAAAGCAACCAAATCTACCGACTTGTTCAATAACTTCGATACCTTTGTTGATACACTTATTTTGAAAACCATCACTATATCTAATAGCAAATATGATGTTGGGAATCATTATTACAACTATAAAAACCAAACCAAATACATTAAACCATTCCATAAGGTTATCTCCACAAATTCTTATTTATCAAATTGATTATAACACAACTATCACTTATTATAAAAGCTCCCTCATCTACTAATAAAGGAGCTTAAAATCATGATGCGAGTGTTCATAACCAACTTGGGGCGGGAGATTAGAAGAATCAAGTCCCCGAAAAACGAAATCACCGCGCCTATTATAAGCAGACACGGTGATTGATAAATTATTGTGAACGAATATATAGATATTATAATATCCATACAATACTCCTTGATTGTATAATGTTATTATGTGCTTTTTTTCAAATCATCTTGCGCCAAATTTAGCGCAATCACAGTCAGCCAATATAATTCTTCATCGGTTTTGTATTCAAAACAAATATACTTTTCTAATGGTACTTTGATTGAATTAGCATCATAAGTCTTCCATATTTTAAGGATGGCTTTTGAATATAGATTTGCAAATTCATATCTAAAATGGTTTTCATGCGGCATATATTGTGGTAACAATAACTTTTCAATTTCGAGATTACAGTCAACATTCATATTTTGAAAGCAATCATAAATTTCGACTATCCCCAACACAACTTTTTGCCTAAACGTTTCAACAGCATCCTTATTTTTTATGCAACTAAAATTTGTCATGAGAAAACGTTCAATCTGCTCCAGTTCTTCAACAAGAATTCCACCACCAAATCGTTGCTGTGAAGCATTTTTTAATATTGTAATTTGCTCTGTCAGATTATTTGATTTTGGAATAACACTGTTTTTCATTTCTTCTTTGTAATCATGAGCGATGTTCTCAATAGCATCAATGATTTGTTTTATGTATATGCAACGCTTTTCATAGAAGCTTTTCAGTTCTTCGACGGTCACAACCACTTCTTCAAATCTGGATTTTGGAATATTACTATATATAAGAACTGACATTTCTTGAGGAGTTCCGTAATGAGTTGACCAACTGGCAAATTTTCTTATTGCCTCTTGTTTTTTACTCGTTTGCTTCGTTTTTAATTCTACAGGATGAGCGCCAAAACAAGAGCGAATTTCTTCAAAATATCGATTATCATCTTCTTCAAAATACTTCATTTGAAAAACGCTGGAATCATTATCAAAGGGTATAGTGTCGCGATTTATAAATACTCTATGTAGTTGGCATATTCCGCCCCACACCATATCAATGCAGCAAATATACTGATAAAACTTCATGCAGGTTTCCAATCCGTCGGAGTTTTTCAATTCATCCAAAGCTTTGCAGATATTTGTCATGCCCACATCAATCCAGTCCATAGAAGAGCATATACAATTCCATTGATCTTTTGAATTGTAATTTTGATATTTTGCAAGGATAAAATTAGTTTCGTTTACCTTTTCTCTCAATAATACATTCCACTGCTGTGACATTTAATCTCCTTCGAATAACTTATTAAGTTTCAATCATGTATTAAATCTCTTTAACGTACAAAACCAAGTCGTTGGCTACAAATATCACCTTCATTTGCTATGGCTTTTTCTGCAAATAGGGCAACCGTTTCCTTTGTTTCTATCTGCAATCCTTGCTTGCCATTCGTGGTCGTTGTTACATTTCCACCATACTTTTTTACCACTGTTAGGCATTACGTCCATAGGTGTTAATCCATTATTTTTTTCATAATTCCACTCTTTTGACAAACTAGGGTTAATGGTTTGCAGATCGTTATAGCCTTTTAAAACTTTTTTACTGGCGCAATATGGACACCCCCTACCTACATTTCTACTATCAATTGCAGCTTGCCACTCATGTCCTTGACAACACATCCACCAGACATTTTCATGGCTATTTGCCAAGAAATGCACTGGTTTTAAATCACCGTTTCTTTTATAATTCCATTCACTAGCCAAAGTGGGATTAACTGTTTCTAAATCGTTTACTCCCATAATAACGTATCGGCCAGAGCAATAGGGGCAACCGCTACCATTAGTTCTGTGCGCTATTGTTGCCTGCCACTCGTGTCCGTTACTACACATCCACCATACCTTTTTTCCGCTTTTAGGCAATACATCCATGGGGGTTAATTCCATATTCTTATTATAATTCCATTCTTTTGCTAAATTGGGATTAACTGTTTGCAAATCGTTGTATCCTTTTAAAACTTTTATGCTTGAGCAATATGGGCACCCATGTCCTTTATTTCTGCTATAAATTGATGCTTGCCAATCGTGACCTTTGCTGCATTTCCACCATACTTTTTTATCGCTATTAGGCATTACATCCTCAGGTGTTAATCCATTGTTCTTTTCGTAGTGCCATTCTTTCGACAAGGCGGGGTTGATTGTTTGTAAATCGTTTTCGAATTTAACAAGGTATAATCCTGTGCAATATGGACATCCATTCCCACTATTTCTGCTGCTTATTCTAGCTTGCCATTCGTGACCTTTTTGACATTTCCACCATACTTTTTTATTACTATTCGCTGAAAAATGTTCCGGTTTTAGTTTACCGTTCTTCTCATAATTCCATTCTTTTGCAATTTTAGAGTTGGAGAATAAAAGAGAGTTTTCTTTTTCCATAAATTCTCGCAGATTTTCTATAGCAATAGCATCTCTTGTCAGGTCAATATCAACGGTTTTACCAATTATATTACTTAAAACTTTTCCAAGAATTGTGGACAAATCTTTTTTAACTTCTTGAACAACGTAATCTGTAGAACTGTCATTTAACGGTGGCAACCCTTCTCTTATACGAAATAGTTTAATCCCGTCTTTTTCACACTTGGAATTTTTTTCTAAATCCTTTTTTGTTTTGTTTTGGTGCCAAAAACTCCCGTCATATTCAATAGCAATTCTTTTTGATGGGATATAAATATCCAATTCATAACCTTTTTCTTTATACGAATGTATTACCTCTAAACCATATTCTTTAAGATAATATAAAATTGCGTATTCAGGGAAAGAAGTATGTCGTTCGGAATTACAGATGGGACATCCATATCCATAATTTCTATTAGCTACCGATGTCTGCCATTCGTGCCCTTTTTGACATTTCCACCATACTTTTTTATTGCTATTGGGCATTACTTCCTCAGGTGTTAATCCTTTATTTTTTTTATAATTCCACTCTTGTGCTAAAGTCGGATTGTTTGTTTGAAGATCGTTATGGCCTTTTATAACTTTTTGGCCTGCACAATATGGGCAACCAGAACCATAAGTACGGTGAGAAATTGTTGTTTGCCACTCATGTCCATTTCGACATTTCCACCACACTTTTTTATGACTGCTTATTGTAAAGTGTTCGGGTTTTAGACTACCATTTTTTTTGTAATTCCATTCGTTTGCTAAAATTGGATTAACTGTTTTTAAATCATTTTCACCTTTAATGGCATATCGCCCCGAGCAATATGGACAACCACTCCCCCTATTTCTATTAACCACCGTTGCTTGCCATTCGTGTCCTTGGCTACACTTCCACCATGCCTTTTGACCACTATAAGCCGTAAAATGATCAGGTTTTAAATTTACGTTTTTTTCATAATTCCATTCTTCTGCTAAAGTTGGATTAACTGTTTGTAAGTCATTAAAACCTTTTAACACTTTCTTGCCTGAGCAATACGGACATCCACGTCCTATTGTTCTATTAGATATCGTTGCTTGCCACTCGTGTCCTTGGTTACACTTCCACCAAACCTTTTTATTACTTCCAAGAGTTAATGTTTTAGGATTAAAATCTAGTTCATTATTCTTTTCCCAATTCCACTCTGCCATAAGTTTAGCATTATCACTCACATATGTTTTTTCTTTATTTTCTGCCATAATGCCCGCCTCATTTTTAAAAATATTACTGTTTATTATAACACAAAAGGGAGAGTTTTCAATCACACAGAGACTTTTATGGTCACAATGAAACTTTTCCAATAACGGTGAAATTAATTCAAAACAAAAGATTCATTGTATTATTTACATATACCGTAACGAGGTAGGTTCAACTCATTAAACTTAGATTTACGCACAGTTAATTTTAATACAATAAATCTAACTTATAGTGATAAAGTGCCGAAAATCCCTGTGCCATAAGGTTTTTCAAACATAGAAAAAGCACGATGATTTCGTATCAAAACCATCGTGCTAATTTGGTGCGGATGACGGGACTTGAACCCACAACGAGAACCCTCGACTAGTACCTGAAACTAGCGCGTATGCCAATTTCGCCACATCCGCATTTATGCTGTTTCCCTTATTTTTTTACACGAAGTGAAACTTTTCTCCGTGTCGCAAATTGGTGTTTTTCGGCTTCTTCACTACTCTCTTTTCAACCCTCCACTAAGGTGTCGTTACCTGAAACTAGCGCGTATGCCAATTTCGCCACATCCGCATTATTTATTTTTGTTCTCTATTTTTACACATTGAGAACTTCCGAGGCGGTGCTTACTTTGAGTTGGACTCTTTCTGCAAATTCCGCTTATAACCTTGCTATCATATTAAATTAATATATTTTTGTCAACCACAATTTTCTCTTCAATCATACAACATCCACATTCACTAACACTAAAATTTTTCTGTGATAAATAAAAATTTTCACAGAAAATCACTTCACACATCAACAAATTTTCTGTGCCTTTTTAAATAATTAACAGAAAAAACTTATTATAAAACACCACAACCTCACTATTATGCCATATTAGGTTCCATGATCACCTTATGAAGTCAACTTTTTCTGTTGATATATCAAAAAACAACAGAAACTCCTATCCATTTTCTGTTGTTTTTTTAATTTTCAACAGAAAACTCAATTCGATCATCTGTCCACACAGCCAAATTACATCAATCACTCCCCAACTTCCCGATTGACTGCCACACATAAAAAGGTTACAATCCAAGAGACGAGTTTTACCCAAACTCCACAAAATTTACAAGGTGAAAATATGATAAAAGACACAGTTCAAAAAATCAAACAAACAGTAAATAATATAAAACACAAAGACCTCATCGCCGTAGGCGTGATAATTCTCATCGGTTGTATCGTGCGCATAGCCGAATTCGGCAGCATTCCGTGTGGACTCAACCAAGACGAAGCATTCGCAGGATACGAAGCGTATTCAATTCTCAATTACGGCACAGACTCTTGGGGCTACACAAATCCATGCTATTTCGTGTCCTGGGGTAGCGGTATGAACGTGTTGGAGAGTTACCTCGCCATACCATTTATTGCCATATTTGGACTCTGCGTAGAAGCCTTCAGAATGCCGCAGCTCATATGCGCATGCATATCACTCCCCGTATTTTATCTCTTATTAAAAGAATTATTCAACAAAAAAGTAGCGTTAATCGGCCTTTTCGTATCAGCAATATCGCCCTGGCACATAATGCTCAGCAGATGGGGCCTCGAATCAAATCTCGCCCCCGCCTTTTTGCTCTTCGGATTATATTTCTTTGTAAAAGGACTCAAAAACAACCGCTACTGGTTGCTTTCAGCCCTCATGTACGGCACAGCACTTTACTCATATTCCATCACTTGGGCAGTCATTCCCGTCACAGTTTTATTGCTCGGAGTTTATGTTTTGTTCTCCAAAACAAAAGTATCCTGGCTTTACGTCATTTTATCAGCCCTCATACTCTTCTTGTTGGCACTCCCCCTCATACTTTTCGTGCTCGTCAACAACGATATTATTCCGGAAATACGCACGCAATTTTTCTCCGTGCCTAAAATGCTCGTAATGCGCGACTACGACATCGCCCTTTCAAACTAAAAAAAACATGAGAATTGGGAAAACTTCTTCAATCTCTATTGGGGGCAAAACGACGGTTTAATATGGAATTCAACCGAAAAATACGGAATGTTCTATAAAATCAGCTCTCCGTTAATTGCGCTAGGCTTCATCAACCTCGCAGTAAACGCCTTCAGAAAAATTCGAGAGCGCAAATTTTCCGCAGAGCTCATCGTTATTCTCGGCACAATAAGCAGCCTATTCGCATGCGTCATGCTCACCCATGTTAATGTAAACCGAATAAACTCAATTCACATTTACACAGTTATTTTACTTTCGTACGGTATATACACCCTATATGAATTTGCAAAAGACTTGCCGCACGCCAAAACAAAATATGTCGCATATACCACTTTCGCGCTCACCTTGATTTATATGTCCGTATCATTCCTCTCTTTTACCAATGCCTATTTCAAAAACTATAATAAACACATCGCCGGCACATTCAACGACGGTCTCGAAGAAGCAGTCGATTATGTCAACGATAAAGATTTTGAAAACATTTATGTAGACTCAAGCGCGTTTTTCCCTCAAATACTATTTTTTGACAAAACGCCCACTCCCGATTATATAGAAACCGTCGAATTTTCGTATTATCCCGCAGCATTTGTCGGCGTAAAATCCTTCACAAAATACACCTTTGGCGGCAGCTACACCGGCGAAACACCATATGACGCATACATAATACGCTCATCTGAAGCCCAAAAATTCCAAACCGCAGGCTTCACAGTCATAAAATTCAACGAATTTTCAGTCTGCCATATTTAAAAAGAGGTCTTTCATATGAAAACAATCATCATACAAGGCGCAATGCACACAGAAATCGAACACCTGATTAATATGTTCCCCGGCGGTCAAACCACTACCCACCACGGCTACACTTTCTACGAAACATCCCACTGCGGCACTCGCATCATTATTTCCCGTACGGAAATGGGGACGCTCGCCGCTACTATTTGCACCATGCTTGCAATAGAAACATACAAGCCTGATTTAATAATTAACCAAGGCACCGCAGGTGCTCACCTCAAAGAGCTTCAAGTCGGCGACATCATAATCGGTGAAGACGCAGTCTATATAAACAACACTCGTTCCCCCGCCCGCCAAGAAGGTCAAGGCAGTAACGCTCTTGAATGGCACCCCGGCAAATCTCTCTCATATTTAATAAATGCCGAACCCTCATTGGTAAAACTGGCAAGCTCAATCCCCTACTCTAAAGGAAAATTACTCCGCGGCCGACTCGGCACAGGCGACGTTTTCTCCAAAGAAGTAGACAGAATTAACCTTTTGCACTCTCAATTAGGCGAAATCTGCGAAGACATGGAATCCGTTGCCGTTTACAAAGCTTGCCAAACAATGAACATCCCCGTCATCGGCATTCGCATCATTTCCAACAACGAAATCACCGGCAACGACGACGTCGACAAGCAATTTGAATTTGCACAGCTCGCACTGCAAGAATTCATATATGATTTTATTGAAAATTTAACCAAAAACTGGTTTTGACAAGCACTAAATTAAATCCCACAATCACATACAAAAAACCTCTTTTGTCATAAACAAAAGAGGTTTTTGCTGGTGCACCTTCGGGGACTCGAACCCGGGACCCACTGATTAAGAGTCAGTTGCTCTACCATCTGAGCTAAAGGTGCGTATCCATATTAAAATAATACGTTGAAATCAACTCAACGTGCTGTATTATAGCACTATGGTTTGAGTCTGTCAACGACAAAAATCAATTTTTTTGCCCCCGACAGACCAAACCTTATATATCAAAATATCATACCAATCTCGGCAATACCGAGCCGCCGTAAGGCATTGTTATTACATCAGCCTTGCCGCCGAATTTCGCCAAAGCATCATCAAAAGCCTGCTGCGCAGATGTGTAAGGCTTCATAAAAGACCTCTGCACTTGCTCTGCATTCATATCAGAAACAAGATAAATATCAGCACGCTGCAATACCATACCGATAGCCGCCGCCTTGTGACCACCAAGAACAAAGTTCTTGCGGATTCTGCCAACGAGATCATCCACAGACTCAGAATTTAACATCCAATCCTCAAAAGTGTGTTCACCATAGCCCTCTGCACAAGAACCAATCAAAATAATGATTCCTCCGTCTTTAACAGCATGTTTAGAATTATCAAGAGCCTTTTGAGTCTGATAGAGATTCAAATCCTTGGGGGCGCCTCCCTGAGAAACGATAACGATGTCGGCGCCGCTCTCTATTTCCTTAGTATACAACTTATCCAAGAACTTCGCGCCCTCACGATGAGCCGCAACGGGATCGCCGCACACAACTTTTACTATATTTTTGTGTTCATCAAGCACAACATTCAATATAAAGTCAACACCGCAAATACGGCCGGCTTCTTCAATATCCTCACGAACAGGGTTACCCTCCAAACGACCGGCACAAGCCTCTTGTCTTACCATTAATTTATGATTAGACTGTATCGCCGCCGGCGTAGATACGCCAGGCATTATAGCCTTGTAGCCACCGCTATATCCGGCAAAATAATGAAACTCAATATTTCCCAAAGCAATTCTTCTGTCAGCCTCAGCCACAACACGAGTAATATCAACCGGCGTTCCGTTTGCAGTAACACCCATATGTATGCAATCATCGGGATCGCTGTCAACCACCTTAATCTTGCTGAAAGCAACCTCTCCCGCGAGGCGCTTTTGCTCCTCAGCAGTTTGCTTTCTGTGGCTACCAAGACCGAAAACAAGAGTCACATCATCCAAATTAACCCCTGCCGCCTCCAATTCATCCAACAAAGCAGGCATAACCTTATATGTCGGCATAGGTCTTGTAATGTCACTTGTAACAATTGCTATTTTTTCTCCCGGCTTAACAATATCTTTAAGACGTGGGCTATCAATAGGATTCTCAAGTGCATGCACAACATCAGCATCAATTGCCTTAAATTCTATATCATCATTAGCCTTCAGCTCACGCACACGAATATTCTCAGGTATATCAACAAGCTGCTTTTCTTTGCCAAAACCAAATTCATATATCATATTATTTACCGCCAAGTCTTTCTTTAATAATTTCGGAAACACGCTTTGCAATGCTCTCTGTCATAACTCTGTCTTCGCCCTCAGTCATTACGCGAATAAGCGGCTCAGTACCCGAAGGACGCACTACAATTCTTCCTGTCTCGCCAAATTCATTTTTAGCATCTTCGATTGCTGCCTTAATCTGATGATCTGTATAATAAGCAAGTTTGCCCTCTTTTGAAACTGTAACATTTATAATGCATTGAGGATATCTCTTCATAACTTCCGCAAGCTCTGAAAGCTTCTTGCCACTTCTCTTAACTAATGAAAGCAACTGAATTGAAGTAAGCTGACCGTCTCCCGTCGAAGCATAATCCTTGAAAATTACATGTCCGGATTGCTCGCCGCCGAAAACATATCCCTCTTTGAGCATCTCCTCCAACACAAATCTGTCGCCTACTTTCGTAGCAACAAAAGAAATGTCATTATCTTTACAAAATCTGCCAAAGCCCATATTTGTCATTACTGTACCGACAGCAGTATTTTTAGCAAGCTTTCCGCGCTCCTTCATATCTTTAGCGCAAATAGCCATAATAAAGTCACCATCAACAATATTACCCTTATCATCAACGCAAATACATCTGTCAGCATCGCCGTCATAAGCAACGCCCGCATCCAACTTATTTGCAAGCACATAATCTCTTAAAATATTAATATGTGTAGAACCGCAATCACAGTTAATATTTATACCATCAGGCTTATCGTGCAAAATATCTGCATTAGCTCCAAGCTCCTCAAAAAGTTTAGCAGCAGAAGCACTTGCCGAGCCGTTCGCACAATCAACCGCAATATTAAGTCCCTCAAGAGAATTCATAACAGTGCTCTTTAAATGGTCAATATAATCTTTAATAGCATTTGTTGCATATGTTACTTTACCGATATCAGTTCCGGAAAGGTTCTGCGGCTCCTCTTTGTCTAGTACTAAAGTTTCGATTTGCTCCTCTAAAGCATCAGGAATTTTATATCCGTCACCACTGAAAATCTTAATACCGTTATATTCAGCAGGATTGTGTGAAGCAGAAATCATTATACCTGCGTCAGCCTTATATTTTCCGACAAGGTACGCAACAGCCGGTGTAGGTACAACGCCAAGAATGATAACATCAACGCCTACTGAGCACAAACCCGAAGCAATGCTGAAACTAAGCATATCAGATGAAATTCTTGTATCTGAACCTACGCAAAACAAAAGTCTTCTTCTGCTACCGTCAGAAAGAACAGTACCTGCCGCTCTGCCTACTTTTACAGCCAACTCACATGACAGAAATGAATTCGCAATACCTCTTATACCATCTGTACCGAATAATCTTCCCATTTATATTAACCGCCCTTCTTATTTTCTTTCTATAATATGCTCCGCATCTTTATAAATGTGACGCGCGTCCACGAAGCCTCTTACTCTCGACACAGGATAAATAATGCATTCTCTGCCGAGAACGGTTCCCGGACACAACACAGTATTACATCCAACTTCTGTATTGTCGCCTACAATCGCGCCGAACTTTCTCAAGCCCGTTTCAATTGCAGTTTTTGTCTCCGCGTGTTTAAGAACCACATTTGTTTTGTCACTCTTTACATTTGAAGTCAATGCACCCGCACCCAAGTGCGCCTTATATCCAAGTACAGAGTCTCCCACATAGTTGTAGTGAGGCACTTGCACATTGTCGAAAAGTATGCAATTTTTAAGCTCAACCGAGTTGCCCACTACTGCATTTTTTCCCACTATCGCACTTCCTCTTATAAACGCGCAATGCCTTACCTCCGCATTTTCGTCTATTATACACGGCCCTGCGATATACGCAGACGGAAATACTTTCGCACTTTTTGCTATCCACACGTTTTCTTGCGGATTGTCAAACTTCTCGGGGTCAAGAGACTTTCCCAATGCAATTACAAACTCCTTTATCTTAGGTAAAACTTCCCAAGGAAACTCAACTCCTTCAAAAATCCCACCTGCTATTGTCTTTTCTAAATCCAATAAATCATTAACTTTGCAATTTATCATTTTTTTACCTCAAAAGCGGGCGCAGGATATCCGGTACTGTTTCCCAAATTAGCCATTGTAAGTGCACCGTTAGGTATCATACAATACTGTACTTTTTCTGCTTTGCCGGAAACTGTCAACTTTACTGTATCTTTGTCTATAATTTCCGCACTCATCAAAATATCATTGCCGTTTGAATCAAGCACTCCAAAACCTTTAAGTGTATTGCCTTCAAGAATTTCAAGTCCGTCTCCCACATATTGGAAGTCTACCAAAACATAGTCTTTCTCCCATTTGACATTTACAGGCTCAGGAGAAGCAGAATACGCTATGTCTTTTTTGCCATATATCAACGACAGAGCTATATCTGCCGCACGTTTGCCTATATCAAATTTATCATACGGATGTGCCCAGTCTGCATCACCTTTTTGAATACCATGATCTCTTGATACTACTAAATAAGAATTTTCAATATTTCTGTAAGCATCAAATTGTACTGCACGAATATTCGGCAATTCATACCATCCCTCAAGACTCGGTCCCAAATGAGTTGTAAGTTGAACATTTATAAACGGAAAATCCACGCCCCATGTTTTTCTGTAGGCTGCCACTGTTTTCTCAAGATTTGCAGCATAAGTTTTATATTTTCCTGAATATGATTCACTTTCACCTTGATAGAAAAGCATGCCTGCTATAGAATTTTTTGTAAAAGGATGAATAAGAGCATTATAGAAAATACCTACGATGCCGTTAGGCGCAGAAGTGAAACCACATTCCGAAGACACCTCATTCGGCATAAGCTCGTGAAGCACGGCACCGCCTGCAGCAGCCATTACCATACCAATCGGTACATCAGTCTCTTTGCTCATTTCTTTTGCAAAATAGTAACCTATTGCAGAGAAATTTTTTGCATTTGCCGCTGATGCCGTTTTCCATTTAAGTCCTTTATTAAGAGTATTATCCTGTGGTTTTGTAAGATCCAATTTTGATTTAGCTGCGAGTGCATGATCTCTGCCTTGTGTAAAAAGTCTGATATTGTCATCTTTTTTTATCTGTTTTACATATGAAGGATTTTTATTAAGCGCAAACGAAAGTTGCAACTCCGCATTTGACTGTCCGGAAACAACCCATACATCGCCTACGAGTATTCCGTCATATTCTATTGTTTTACCGGTTTTAGGATAAATCTTAAGTGTCTGAGCTTCTTTAGTAGCTTCATGAGACGAAAATTTGATGCACCATTCGCCGTTTTCGTCAATAACAGCGTAGCGCTTTTCACCCATGAACTCGCCGTAAATAATACCGCCTTTATTCTCAGACCAACCGAAAACATTAAAGTAGCTGTTTCTTTGCACTACCATATCAGAACCTATTGTACCGGAAACAGTATATTCTATTTCCTCACCGGGATCTTCTACGTCAGGCTGCGCTTCAAGTGCCGGCGGAGCAACATTGGCAATAGGAGACATTGTGCTGTGTGGTTTACCATTAGATTCTGTTAAATCACCGTCATCACCGTTATTTTTGTTATTCGAACTATTTCCGCAACCTACAACACCGCAAAGCATAACGGAAGCAAACAAACACGAAAGAATTCTTTTAATATTCATACATAGCCCTCCTGCTATTTATTATCTCAATTAAACCTTATTTTATCATTCTTTTCTTTCATTGTAAAACAAAAAAACTGCCCCTTCGTTAAAAGAGGCAGTTAATCAAGTTTTTTAATTAATACGCGATTCCTTGAGCGTACATACTTTGTGCAACTTTCTCAAAGCCTGCGATGTTAGCACCCATTACGAGGTTGCCCTTTTGTCCATAAGCTTCAGCAGCTTTGCTTGCATTACGATAAATATTTACCATAATTTGTTTAAGTTTCGCATCTACTTCTTCAAAAGTCCATGAATATCTCATGCTGTTTTGGCTCATCTCGAGAGCTGATGTAGCAACACCGCCTGCGTTCGCAGCTTTTGCGGGAGCAAAAAGAATTCCGCTTGATTGGAATATCTCAATAGCCTCTGCTGTTGAAGGCATGTTAGCACCTTCACCTACAGCCTTACATCCGTTAGCCAAAAGTGTCTTAGCTGACTCTGCATCAATTTCGTTTTGTGTTGCACAAGGAAGTGCAATATCACAAGGAATTGTCCAGATATTTCTGCAACCCTCTGTATAAACTGCATCAGGATGAATGTTGATGTATTCTTTAATACGTTTTCTCTCAACTTCTTTGATTTGCTTGATTGCTGCAAGGTCGATACCGTTTTTGTCATATACATAACCGTTTGAATCGCTCATAGCCACAACTTTAGCTCCGAGTTCCGTAGCTTTTTGTGCTGCATAAGTAGCAACATTACCTGAACCTGAAACGAGAACTGTCTTACCCTCAAATGAGCTGCCGTTATCACGAAGAGCCTCGTCCATAAAGTAACAAAGACCGAAACCTGTAGCTTCTTTTCTTGCCAAGCTACCGCCCCACGGAATACCCTTACCTGTAAGTACGCCTGTGAAGTCGTTTCTTAATCTCTTATATTGTCCATAAAGATATCCGATTTCACGTGCTCCAACACCGATGTCGCCGGCAGGAACGTCTGTATTCTCACCGATATGTCTGTAAAGCTCTGTCATAAAGCTTTGGCAGAAACGCATAACTTCTCCGTCTGATTTGCCCTTAGGATCGAAGTCACTACCACCTTTACCTCCACCGATCGGAAGACCTGTAAGTGAGTTCTTGAAAATCTGCTCAAAACCCAAAAATTTAATAATTCCCAAATTTACTGAAGGATGGAAACGAAGTCCTCCCTTGTAGGGTCCAATTGCACTGTTATACTGAATACGGTAACCTCTGTTTACCTGTACCTTATTGTTATCATCTACCCATGCTACACGGAACATTATTTGACGCTCCGGCTCTACTATCCTATCAAAGATGCCTGCTTCTACCCATTCAGGATGTTTCTCTGCAACAGGCTCAAGTGACTCGAGAACCTCTGTCACAGCCTGATGAAACTCGGGCTCATTAGGATTTCTTTTCTTACAATCGTCTAAAACTTTTTGAAGAATTTTCATAAATCTTATTCACTCCTACCATAAATCAATTAACAAAACTTAACAATTTTGCTTCAACGCGATAAAGTATATCACATTTTATTTTGTACTGCAATATCCCCCGTTTTTACTTTTTGACCTATCAAAAAGTAAAAAGATAAAAACAAATCAATCTTATCAAGATGTTTTTACTTTTAGACATATCAAAAAGTAAAAACGTCTTTCAATACTTCAATCAGCCATAATTTTTCAAAAAAATCCTTGACATAAGTTTTTCTTGTGTTATACTAATGAACGCTAATTATTTAAGGATCATTAGCTCAGTTGGTTAGAGCAACCGGCTCATAACCGGTTGGTCTGGGGTTCGAGTCCCTAATGGCCCACCAATTGAGTATTATACAAAATCATATTACTTTTTATGGTTTATGTTATTGTGTAATGCAAGGAAGAAAAGAGAGCAAATGCTCTCTTTTTCGTTTTATAAAGGTGTTACCGGTTTTAAGGCACTACGCAGAATCTCCGTAAAAAGGGATTCTGCTTTTTTATTTTTCCGATTGAATTTGAAGCAGCATTCAGCCAGACACAGATCATAGTTTGAAGATGAACAAGAGCTTTGCCGTCCTCCGAGCAGTCGGCGGCTCAAAATCTCCTCTACAACATCTTCGATGAGCGGCAGCATTGTTCTGCCACTTTCTTTGTTTATTACCATAAGATGAAACCCATCTGGAACTTTGGAGTAACTATTAATTCCTTTAGTCTGAACAGTACTTCCCTTATTGATATTTCGTCGGATAAATGAAAAGTAATCTGTTTTTGAATGAAGTTCCATACGGATTTGCCCGTATCCATTTTTCCTTATCTCAACTGCAATAAAAACATGATATGAAAAGCCGTAACGATCAGATTTTATATAAACATCATCTACTATAACAGTTCCATTCAACTTTGTTCTTTCACATATTGTGATTGCTTTTCTAAGTTTGTTGAGTACAGATAAAGCGGTATGATAGCTGCCGAGGTCGATTAGATTCTGCATTTCAAGTGCATTTGCACAGGCAGTTTCGTTAGCTACATACCAAGCTGATTGAAGCCATTTCAAAATAGGCAAATGTGATCGATGTAACAAAGTTCCAGAAATAATCGTAGACTGATATCCGCATTCTTTACACTTGTATTTCATATCCCCGATTTTCCAGTATTCATTGTGCGAACATCTCGGACATTTCCATCCGTTTTCCCATCTTAAATTATATAGATAATCAATGCACTTCAGCTCATCGCTGAAAGTGCGTTCAAATTCCTTGAAAAAGTCTCTGTTAGTTTCCATATTATAATTATACCATATCTTTCACAGTTCGGCAAGTGCATAACTATATCGCAAAATGGCAATCAACTCTGACGAAACGATCTAAGTTAAATAGCCGTTTTGTTATTAATTACATAAAGCTGCCCCGAAAAAGCAGTAAGATTGAAAGTCGCAGTCCCGTTCTTAATTTTAGGTAGGACTGTTTCTCCGAACTCTCCGCCGAAACGAGGCTCATTGCTGTCAATCAGCAGTTCAAGGGAAGAAACCTCATCAAGCTTCAGCTTGTAATCCACAGCCTTGTCGGAGAAATTGAACACTGCAAGGAGTGTCTGCTTTTTGCTTCTTCTCAAAAACGTATACACGCATTTTTCCTCGCTGTGACAATCCAGCCACTCAAAGCCATCTGCACCGTAATCATCAGCATAAAGTGCAGGATTTCCCAAGTAAAATTTGTTCAGTTTCATAATATAACGGTGAAAAGCGTCGTGACTCGGATATTTCAGCAGTTCCCAGTCCTGCTCACGTTTTTCGTCCCACTCTCTGAACTGGGCAATCTCATTTCCCATAAAGTTCAGCTTCTTTCCCGGGTGGCAAAGCATATATAGGTACAACGCCCTTGCCTGCGGAAATTTCTGTTCATAATCGCCGTTCATTTTCTGCACGATCGTTGCTTTTCCGTGAACAACTTCATCGTGGGAAAGGGGCAGTATGTACTTTTCGTTGTAAAAATACATCATACTGAATGTGAGCTTATGATAGCAGGGAGTGCGGTCAGACGGATGCAAACGAAAATAGTCCAGCGTATCGTTCATCCAGCCTAAATCCCATTTGAAATCAAATCCAAGACCGCCATCGGTAACAGGTTTAGTTACACCTCTGTATGCAGATGAGTCCTCGGCAATCAGCATAATATCGGGCAGACGCTTTTTCAGTCCGCTGTTCATTTTCTGAATGAACTCAATGGTGGTTTTGTTCTCACCACGATCACGGTTTCCCTGCCAGTAGATAAGGTTGCTTACAGCATCCATCCGAAGTCCGTCAAAGTGAAATTCGCTGAGCCAGAAATAAGCCGCAGATTGCAGAAAGCTTCGCACCTCTCCACGGGAGTGCATAAAATTGCAGCTGCCCCATTCGCTTCTGCCAACATCAGAATGAGGGTATTCATAGAGCGCAGTACCGTCATAATTCCACAATGCATAGTCATCAACAGCAAAATGCACAGGAACAAAGTCCATGATCACGCCGATGTTGTTATTGTGGCACTTATCCACAAATTCACGAAGTCCGTCGGGATTGCCATAACGTGAGGTTGCAGAGAAAAATCCTGTTGCCTGATAACCCCACGACTCATCACAGGGGTACTCATTAAGCGGCATAAGCTCAACATAATTATAGCCGTTTTCTTTCAGATACGGTATCAGCAGATCGGCAAGCTCTGTGTAGCTGTACCATCCGTCAGCTTCATCAGATTTTCTTTTCCACGAGCCGAAATGGAGTTCGTAAATATTGACAGCCTTGTTCTCAAAACCGCCACGTTTCGACAGCCATTTAGCGTCACTGAACTTGTATTCTCCAAGATCAAAAACTCTCGAGGCTGTATGGGGACGAAGCTCTGAGTAAAAGCCATAAGGGTCGCAGTGGTCGGTAAAAGTGCCGTCTTTTTTGTAAATGCGGTACTTGTACATATCTCCTGATCTTGCGCTTGCAACGCTGCATTCCCAGAAGTTGCCGTCATAGACCTTATTCATCGGTGTTTCCGTCCAGCCGTTGAACTCGCCAATAACCGAAATTTTAACAGCGTTTGGTGCAAAGGTGCGGAAGGTTACTCCGTTACCATTAAGGTGTGCACCGAGATATTTGTAAGCCTGAAATTCTTCTCCTATATAAAAGCCGTAGTAGTCCATATTATCCTCCAAAAAGACAGTAGTTGTTTTTTTCTTTCAAATATAGTATAATATAGAAAATAACAGACTTCAACCATCGGTTTCGGACAAACGTTGGAAACCCAACGAATATAAAAAACAGTCGGAAAGGATACCTCTATGGATCATAGAATTGAGAAAACAAAGCGAAGCATTTACAATGCTTTTATTGAACTTCGTGCAAAAAAGCCGCTTGAAAAACTGACAGTCAAGGAGCTTTGCGAAAAGGCGCAGATAAACAAATCCACGTTCTACGTTTACTATCATGACGTTTATGATTTATCGGAGAAAATCGAGAATGAAGTGATATCCGAGGTGGTGAAAAATCTTGTCAATACAAAGGAAATTCTGACAGATCCTGCTGGTTTTTCAGTGAAGCTTTTTCTTGGATACAGCGCACAGAATTCTCTTATCAGCACTATTTTCTCAGGCACCCGTGCAGGACAGCTTCCGCTTAAAATCGAGGCTTCGCTGAAAGAAACAATTTTCACAAATTATCCGCAGTACAAGGACGATATTGACTTCAACATCAGGCTTACTTACTGTATATATGGTGGCTTCTATTCTTTCCGTGAATATAGTAAATATGACGAATCTGTCCGCCAAATTATTGGTAGTATTTCGGAAAAGGTGATGAAGTAGAATATAATCTGAACTCAAACTTTGAGTTAACCCTTCCAGTGAATGTATGAATAGCCGATGCACATCGGCGCAGCGTTGAGTTTTTGCTCGGACTTTTCAAATATATTATATAAGGCAGCACCGCATAAGCCACGTCTTACGGCTATGTGTGGTGTTGCCTTAGTTTTTTATGCAGCATATTATCACGTTGTATTTGGTTCGTAAAATGCATAGGTTTTTCAACGGATAGTTATGAACACCGCCGAGGCCCATAAAAAGTTTTGGTTATGCGAATATATGTTCGGCGGAAAGGATGAGTTAGATGATCATAGTAATAAAAATGGATCGACAGGTACAGAAATTAGTACTTGTAGATCCAGGATGATGTAATTCCATGTGGTGTATTGCGTATAATAATTAGCTGCGTATTCAGTCATTGATTCCGAGGAGTATGTTAACAGCGTTCTGAAGCTCAGGTTTTGCACGGTAAGCCATAATAACCTTACGCTCTTGTTCGTTCAGGTCTTCAGGAGAGAGCCTGACATCAAGAAGCTCGCTGGGCGATACGTTCAATGCCCTGCAAAGTTCAGCAAGAATATCAGCATCTGGGCGATTGATACCCTGTTCCCAGTTAGATATCCTGCTGTTGCTGACGCCGATAATATTAGCAAGTTCCTTCTGACTCAGCCCGCTCATCTCACGATATTTACGTATGCGCATACCGATTTCGTATTTCAATGAAATCACCTCAATGATGATTATACACCACAAAAACTGAAATGTCAACAAATCAGTCAAGAAAAACTGTAATACCCACTTGACACGCCAGAAAAACTGTGATAAAATTAAAATAATTCCAGAAATACTGGAAAGGAGCTTGAATTATGAGAGTTTATGAAAATGTTCGCACATACATTCAGAAGAAGGGGCTTAATCAGTCTGCGGTAGCAAGAAAGGCTGGTATGGCTAGTTCAACGCTCAATGCTATACTCAACGGCAGCAGATCGATGGATGCTGCTGAGCTGCGTGCAATCTGTTTTGCACTCAATGAAAAGCCGGAGAAGTTTATGTAATCTCATCATAACTTCATAATATATTATATGATCGGAGGATATTAAAATGATATGTTCAAATTGTGGAGCTGAATTAAAGGAGGATGCACGATTCTGCGGAAAATGCGGCAATAAAACTGAAGTTGCTGTCGTCAATGAGACTGTGGAGCTGAAGCCAGATGTTTTACCTGAGATGAAGCCCGAAATTAATGTTGATTTTTCTGTTTATAGCGGTGAGGAAAAAATCTTCACTTTGAATGAAAAGAAGCTAATCGTTCCGGCGGAATTGGACAAGTATATTTACTATCGCACAAAATTCTATGAGCTGGCAAAAGCTTGTGCGGATGCTGCGGCATATGAATATAAGTCGTCCGTCCATGATCTGGAGACATTTCTGGATCTATTTCCGGAAATTTATGACAGGTATCTCAGGGTACTCATTGACAAAGCGCTTGACATACTGATCTGTGAGGATGTATATACTTATTCTGCGGACAAGTTTGAGGAACGGCACAAGCGTGATCTCTGCAAGGCGATGAGCTACTATAACGCAATCGAGACTGCAATAATGAGGACGCTTGAGAATAATGGAAGCATGAATCATGGCGTTGCAGGTGCGTTCAGTTCACTTTTCAGCAAGAAAAGTTCATTAGTACAGAGTCTTGTCAGTGGTTTTGCAGAAGGACTGGCTAATGAGCTTACTGATCTGACTCCGGCGCAGAAAACGGAGATTTACCAGCGCCTGAAGCCTGATTTGCTATTCAGCTATGTCTTTAATGATTACTGGAATTCAGTTGCCATGCTTGTGTTGATCATGCGTGAAAACGGAAAGGAGATCTGGTTTATTGACAGCAGTCAGATCGGAGATATTTCAACAGTGCTCCAGAGTATGTCTAATCCCAATTTTCCAAGTAATAAGGTTATCGATATTCTGTTTGATTTTATCCTCAAAAAGCCTAATGAAGCAGCTATCTTCAAGATGATGGAAGAAAGGTTCGGGCTTACTGAGGAAGTTAAAGCTATTTTTAAGTATTTCATTTATCCCGAATTTTCATTACTGCCTTATGATGAGAAGGACTTTCCTCCGCAGGAGGAAGTGAAAGAGAACAATAATCCTGTTTCACCTCAGAATCAGCCTGTCAATAATGTAGCGCAGCCTGAGACACAGAACAGCCCTGATGCAACAAAGAATACAGGCAGCAAACTGAAAGCCGGACTGAAAATCGGTGCAGGTCTGCTTGCCGCAGGCGCATTATTCGGTACGAATTCCCGACTTAACAGGGAAAAGGAAGAGCGGAGAGCAAAGGATCAGAAGCGTGATCTTCTCGGTTCATCAAACTGCGTTCTCGGCAAAAAAGATCCCAAAGGCAGAACTATGACCTGCGTAGATTGCAGCGTTTACGTCAGAAACAGATGCACAAGATATTGATGGTGCGTTTCTCCTCTGAAGTATAATCCGCCAGCCTGCGCATATACTATCCAAAAACGTACAGTCAGGAGAGGGATAGAGATATGTGTACAGCAATTGCAATGCGCAGAAATGGGCTGTTTTTCGGGCGCAATATGGACATCGGAGGCAGCTTCGGCGAGCAGATAGTTATTGTTCCGAGGAGCTACACCTTTAAATTCCGGCGTGCGGGTATACTGAAAAAGCATTATGCGATGATCGGAATGGCGGCGGTTGCTGAGGATTATCCGCTGTTTGCCGATGCAGCGAATGAAAAAGGCTTGTGCGCCGCAGGGTTGGATTTTCCGTCCAACGCATATTATGCGCCACCGGAGTCCTGTGGGAGGCATAATATCACACCATTTGAAGTGATACCGTGGGTGCTGTCAAAATGCAGCAGCACATCCGAGGCAAGAAAGCTTCTGGAGATCACAAGGATAGTAGATATCCCGTTCAGCAGCAGGCTGCCGCTTACACCGCTGCACTGGATATTTGCCGATGGAGCTGACTCGTTCGTGCTGGAGACTACAAAAAATGGGATGAAGCTGTACGATGCACCAGCCGATGTGCTGACGAATGAACCGCCATACGATTTTCAGATGACAAATCTTGCTCAGTATCTGAATCTTAGTAACGGCGTACCGGATAACGTTCTGTCGGCTATACCGGGAGTTTCTCCATTCGGAAAGGGACTTGGTGCAATAGGACTTCCGGGAGACTTTTCTCCGGCGTCACGATTTGTAAAGGCAGTGTACCTTCTGAAGAATTCTCCGGCGGAAATGTCAGATCGTGAGAGCCTTGCGCAGTTTTTTCACATTCTTGAAGCAGCAGCCGTTCCACGAGGAATGATAAGTCTCGACGATGGACGTGATTACTTCACGCTATATTCGTCGTGCATCGACGCATCCGCCGGAGTTTATTACTACCGGACATATTTCACTAATCAGCTTGCATCAGCAAGCTTGAGAAGCGAAGAGCTTTCCTCAGAGAAGCTGATAAAAATTCCACTAAAGACGCATCAGATTATCGAGCGTCTGAACTGATAATAATGCATTCAACCGCCTTGATTATGCGTAACAAGGCGGTTTTTTACTGCGATTTTACAAAAATCAGTAATTTTTTTCTTTACAATTTTTAAGTTGTGTATTATAATTATAGGGAAAGGGGATGGATTTGTGAGAATTCTTATTACTACTGACTGTTACATTCCTACTGTAAACGGCGTTGTCACTTCGATAATAAATCTCGAAAATGCACTCAGAAAGCGTGGACATGAAGTGAAGATACTCTGCCCTTCTGAGAATCTTCAGAACAGCGTTGACGGCGATGTTCATCGTATTGGCTCGGTAAGCGTGGACAAGCTCTACAGCGGTGCGAGAGCGGCCATTTTCATGCAGAAAAAGAATCTTCAGAGTATAATCGACTGGAAGCCGGATATAATCCATTCCCAGACAGAGTTCACTGCCTATATTATGGCGAAAAAAATTGCTTATGCGGTCGGCTGTCCGATAATTCACACCTATCATACAGTCTATGAAGATTACACTCACTATTTTTCGCCCAGTCCGAAAATCGGAAAAGCATTTGCTATGCACGCTACCCGATTTATTGTAAATGGTGTGCGTGCAGCTGTCGTGCCTAGCCGGAAGATAAAGAATCTGCTCAGAGGATATGACATCCGCAAGCCTATATGTATAGTTCCTACAGGGCTTGATATTGCACGTTTTTTGGATTCGCCTGAGCCGGAGATCATTGTTCAGATGAAGGATAAGCTCGGCATCCCGCTTCATCATAAGGTTCTCGTCACCGTCGGCAGAGCCGCAAAGGAAAAGAATACCGATGAGCTGATCCAATATTTCAAGCGGCTTGGACTGAAAAATACCACGCTCCTTATCGTCGGAGGAGGCCCCTATCTCGAGAAGCTGCGAGAGCTTGCTCAGCGGCTGAAGATAACTGAAAAGGTTAAATTCACAGGTATGGTCGATCCTCAGGATATTCCAGCGTATTATCATCTCGGCGATGTTTTCCTTAACGCTTCACAGAGTGAAACTCAGGGGCTTACGTACGTTGAGGCGCTTGCGAGCGGACTTCCTATGCTTTGCCGCAAGGATGAATGTCTCGATGAAGTGCTTTATAACGGCAAAAACGGCTATCAGTATACAAGCTTCAATGAGTTTTCACAAAGCCTCGGATATCTGCTGAGGAGTGACGAACTTCGTGAACAGATGAGCAGAATTTCACGCAGGATCGCTCGCAGGTTCTCGAATGAGGTGTTTGCTGAGAGTATTGAACGCATCTATATTCAGCTGTGCGCACGAAGAAGGGATTTATATAAACTCCGTCGCCATGCTATGGCTTGACAGCTTATGCATGGAAATAAATAATGATCAAAAAGGCTGCTGAACAGAACGGTTCAGCAGCCTTTATCTATATTTAGTCAGATTTTGATCGAATATTCAAGGTTAACAGTTTGTCTGCGTCTCCGCATACTCCTTCAGCACAAGAGAAGCGTCGAGGGCATTAACTGCGCCGTCGGCATCGTAATCGCCGAGAAGAGTAATATCAGCGATATCCTCGTCGGTATAGGTGTCAGTATTTCCCGTCTGAGAGTCAGAATAATACGTCAGGATGTTCGATGCGTCAAGAGCGTTTACCGCTCCGTCAGAGTCGAGGTCGCCGAGGCGAGATAACGGAATGATGTCCTCTGCAACTGCAAAATCAAATAGAATACCAAGATTTTCATAGATTGCTATTGCAATTTCTTTTTGAGCGATTTGTGTTACCTGATCGTCATAATCAAGCTTTGCAGTAAAGTGGTTATCAGAGGAAAGTGGAGTAATGGTTACAGTTATATCGGGATAGTTTTCCGCTAAAAATACTGTTATCGCATCTGACTCTGTAGCATCCACGATAGAATATTTTGAATAGTCGAATGATATAGGACAGAAACAACCACTGCTATCCCTAACTAAATATTTGTAATCATACATTCCTAAATTATCGTTTGTAAAGAATATTTCAACGTCAAATGCTGTGTACAAATTGCTTAATTCAAGATCCTCTTCATATCTTTTAGATCCTGAAAGTGTTTCTAAAACGTAACTTTCAGCTGCTTGTGCAGTCCCAGGTAGTATGTTTACAGAGAGCAAAGTTAACGTCAGTACTGATGTGATAATTTTTTTCATATTCATTCCTCCGTTTCGTAGTTTAAGTGTCCGTTGTTTAAATCAGGTTATTCCGTCTGCGTCTCCGCATACTCCTTCAGCACAAGAGAAGCATCGAGGGCATTAACTGCGCCGTCGGCATCGTAATCGCCGAGAAGAGTAATATCAGCGATATCCTCGTCGGTATAGGTGTCAGTATTTCCCGTCTGAGAGTCGGAATAATACGTCAGGATGTTCGATGCATCAAGAGCGTTTACCGTTCCGTCAGAGTCGAGGTCGCCG
>JBGVNN010000016.1:0-4404 GCA_045125595.1 Candidatus Egerieisoma sp. | reverse complement strand
GCAATACTCGTATTGTGTATATAGATGCAAAATTCTTCTTCATAGACAGTCGCCTTCTTGTTGTATTCCTAAATGTTTTGCAGCCATCTTTACTCCGGCTTCGTTTCTAATTTGAGTGGATAATCTCCTAAATGTTCCACTTTAAATCCATTTTTCTTATACTCTTCATAATCAAATGCTTCCAATTCATCTATTGCAAGTTTATGAAATTCATAAAAATTATGCCACCATTCATAGCCCGAACCAAGTTCCGCATTTAAATATGCATCAACAATATCAATAGCCATTGCAGGTGCAACATAAAAGGCACCCATAGCAAGAACATTTACACCGTTGCCGGTAATTGCGCGTAATGCAGCAGGAACGCTTTCAACAACTCCGGCATGTACATGTGGACATTTACTTGCTGCAATATGTATTCCCATACCTGTACCGCAAAAAACAAGTGCACGTTCAAACTCTTTTTCAGCAATTAAAGAACCTACTCTAAGACCAACTCTGTGGAACATAAGATCTGTATCAGTTTCATCTAAGGATTTAACTCCAACGTCAGTTACTTCCCAACCTTTGCTTTTAAGATATGATACTACATGTTCTTTAAGTGGAAATCCTGCGAAATCTGCTCCGACTAAAATTTGTTTATCTTTAATTTTTTTCATAAAATTCTCCTTTTAATATGTATTACAAACATCATAAATTTCTTGTAAGAAATAACCATTCGGGCCACTTCTTTTATTCATCCATTGAGTCATCGAACCATTTATTGTTGTCTCAGACCAATACTGGTATGAAGTTTCTGGGATATAATCCTTCCATCTTTGAAAATTATATTTCATTTCTGTTTCAATGATTGCTTTCCTTTGTTGTAGTAAAGATACTAAATGTTCAGGAGTCCACAAAACAGTAGCTAATTTTTCGCAATATGAAACAAAATCTTTTCTAAATCCATCATCCTTTAGGCAAAAATTTAATAAACTTTGCAAATATAATGGATCAGGATAAGTGCCAATATCAATATGTGGTACACTGTTTGGATTATATAGAATATTTTTTTGTGTTGTAGTCAAACACGGCCAAAGCAAATATCTTAGATTTTGAGCTTCGGCTTTTGTATATAACTCTGATGGCATACTATAATCATCTTGTGACACTGTGTATCTTGCCATACCTAAATCTGCATCTCTTAACATAAATTTATATTTACCGTCAGCGTATTTCCATAATCTGACATTATTATGCGGCCAATCTGTATTACAAACAAAAATATTAATAGCGCAGTATTCAATAAAGTTTTGCATATCAATATAATTTGATGCTTGTTTGAAAGTATATTTACCTGCTTTAATATCACTTAATAATTTAATATACTTATCTAGCTCCCCTTCCGGACCTTCATCTTGTTTATAATAAAACCAACTTCCATCATAACGAGTGCCTCTCGTTGTATCGAGCTCTGATGATATTACGGTAATCTTTTCTTTGTCCTCAATATCATATACATTAGCAACATAATTTTCGGATTCATGCTCACGCATATTTAATATGCCATAGTATTTACCGTTTAATATTACAACAACCGGTCTGTAAGCCATAGAATCAACGTTATTACTTGCACTGTTGGCAATTAAAGCTGCTAAACCATCCCTTAATAAGGATGTTCTTAAACTTTGAGTGCTATTGATAACTATTGAATCATTTCCGCCGTTTCTCAAAACAAAACTATCGTATTGTGTAAGTGTACTACCATCCTCTTTTAATCTTTCAGGAAATAAAGCGTACTTAAATTTACCGGCTCCGTCATATTTAGTTTCGTTAAAATATGATGATTTTCTTGCAGAAATTCTGAAAGATTTTTGAGGTAAAGAACGACTGCTTCCACCAAAAATTCTTATACCTGCATCTTGCGATAAAACGGTATTATCTTTTTCAATAAATTCTAAATGAACAGGTCTTTCCCACTCTGAGCCTCTTTGCTGATGATTAGGTATAATTCCCGTATACTCATTATATAAATTTTCATCATTAGTAACTAAAGATACAACAGGTAACGAAATTTTCTCTGTTCTTTGAGATTTAATATAAGTTGCTGTTTCAATTTTTCCAATTAAATTACCCTTTGAATCAAAAACAGCAGCTCTGATAATTGAAGTCGTTAATTTTGAAACATTATCCACAACACTATGATTATGAGGGATAGATATTTCATTAACATAATTTGAGCTGTAAAAAGTAGGTTCTTCTTGTGAATATGATATTTTAATCGAATAATCTTTTATACCTTTACTTTTTAAAACAGCTAAATCTTTTGATGATAATGATACAGAAACTTTTTTGCTGCCGTGATAAATACCACCTAAATCAGAAAAAATAGGTTTAATATCATTGATATCATATAGAGAAGGATCTGATGTGGGTGCCGGAGATGTTGTCGGTTTGAGCGAGATGACAGGTGAATCTGTAATTAAATTATTCTGTGTTGAAGTTGAATCTATTGAATCCGTTATACCATGAGTTGGACTAAAGATATCCTCTTGAGTAGGCACGAGTGTAGGCTTAAGCGTAGGTAAATATGTTTTATCATGATTTAATGTAGCAGAAAACTCAGCATCTTGCGATACTGAGTTTTTTGAAGCATTATTTTTGCATCCTGCAATTAATAAACTGATTAATGCAAGAAAAGAAAAAATATATATTAATGATTTTTTTGTAATTATCATAAATTATTACTCCTGATTTTCAAAGAAAAATGCTTTTAAATGTTTATAACCATTATGATAGCGTTTAAACTTTTTATTATAAAATTCAGAATTTTCTTGATTAGGTTTAATTACTTTACTGTATTTAACCAATTTATCGCAAGCATCAGTATAATTTTTATAATAACCACAACCTGTTGCAGCAAGTATGGCCGCACCTATACAACATGTATCTTTTTCAGCCGGAATATGAATCTCACAACCTGTAATATCACATGTAATTTGTGTCCATAACTCACTTTTAGCTGCTCCGCCTACCATTTTTAATTTTTGAATATTTGAACCATTATTTGCAAATTCAATTAAAGTCTCACGTGTTTCGAAAGCAACGCCCTCCATTAAAGCTCTTGCAAGATCAAATTTGTCATGCATAAGCTCCATTCCCATACAGCAAGCCTTAACTTCGGAAATACGATGCGGAAATCCGGATCCGGCAAAATAGGGATAAAAGAATACATTTTCTGCAGAATCCATACGATCCTTTGCTCCCTCATCGAGAACATTAAAATCTTCTCCTGTAACACCTTTATAAAATTTAAGAGCTGAGCCGGCGCTATTTAAAGAAGCAATATTTCCGTATAAACCCTTAACAGGATGAATACCGGGAGCTATAAAAGAAGAAGTAAAAAGCGGTTTGTCAGAAACGCCTAAGATAACCCATGTGGTGCCCGTTGACAAAAGCATATCTCCCGGATTAACAGCTCCTGAACCTAATGACGCACAGTATTGGTCATGAGCACCGTTATAAACTTTAACAGTAGTCGGTATGTTAAGTTCAGTTGAAGCTTGCTCTGTGATATTACCAACAAAAGCTCCTGTTGGCAGACATTCAGGTAACCTATCTCTTGTAAGACCGGCCGCCTCCAAAAGCATATCATCCCAATCACCGGTATTTACATTAATTAATTGTCTCATTGCAGCATTTGAAGGATCTGTTACATTGCGACCTGTTAGCTTGTAATTGACATATTCAACCGTAGAAACAAAACTATATGCTTTATTAAATGTATCGGGCTCATTTTTAGCCATCCAACGCATTTTAGGAGGGTCAAAAGTAGGGTCGCATCTCCAACCGGATGTATGATAAATATTTAAACCATATTTTTGAGCTATATCATTACTCTCTGACTTTGCTCTCTCATCCATCCAAGTATAAGCTAAACACAAAGGAGAAAAGTTTGAATCAACTGCAAGTGTTGTGCCGCCTTGTGTTGATAGAGACATTGCAGCAATATTTTCTTTATCTTGAATATTCTTTACTGCCTCATTAACAGAATAAACAACTGCATTCCACCAGTCATCAGCATTTTGCTCTACTTTGCTGCCTTTACCTGCTTTAAGTTCATATTCTTGATAACCTTTACCACACAAATTGCCATTTTCATCAATTATTATTGTCTTTGTGCCTGTTGTACCTACATCTGTACCGATAAAATACATTTTAACCCTCCAAAATGAAATTACGAATTAGATCTTATATACCTTCATGTTAAGAAGTTTACCGAAATGCATTATTTGTTCAGGTGTAACATCATAAGCAAGTATACTATGATGAGTAGCACCCAATTCGCTTAACTTTCTGAGTAAATCTTTAACAGGAATTGAAGGTTTCATCCAACCTCTGACTGTTCTCTTGTATTGATCATAG
>JBGVNN010000015.1:0-2193 GCA_045125595.1 Candidatus Egerieisoma sp. | reverse complement strand
CAAAAAAATATCTAAAAAAGTGGCAGATTCACTTGGTTATAATTATCCTGATTATGATGAAAACGTTACAAAATATTTGGAAACACAAAAGAGAATTTCAAATAAATATCTTTATGGTAATAGGTATTGACAAATTCCAATTTGTCGAAAAGATAGCTTACATTTTCCAACCTCATAAAAAAGATATGAAAGAAATGAGATGATGGCAAAAACCGTCATCTCATTTTTGTTTTCTTAAAACCTATTGCATCAGAACGAGTGTTCGATTATAATATACCTACGATGTTCAGTTTTGATTGAACACATCATAGAAAGGAGCATCTCTATGAACATAAACCATACATTTGGAACCTATATAAAGGACAAACGCTTGGCAAAGCAAATCTCACTGCGTAAATTTGCCGAGTTGCTTGATATATCTCCGGTTTACCTCTGCAATATTGAAAAGGATCGTAATCCCGCCCCGAAAGACGATATTATTTCCAATATGGCAAGGTTGCTTATGTTAAATGATACGGAAACGGCAGAACTTTATGACCTTGCTGCCAAAGCAAAAAGCAATCCGACCATTTCTCAAGATCTACCGGAGTACATTATGGACAGAGATATTGTCCGTGTTGCTCTAAGAACGGCAAAAGATGTGGATGCCACCGATGAGGAATGGCAAGAATTTATTGCTCGTTTGGAGGAGCGTAGGAGGAAAATTCAGGAGGGCAAATGATGACAGAAATCAAATACCTTCGACCGGAATTGCTTGAAGCCATTGCTCGCAATACCCTAAAGAAATATGACTCAAGCCTGATTCTCGGTTATGAAGCAAAGAGTGTTCCCATCGAGGACATAATTGAAAGTCTTGGTCTGACACTTGAATATCAATACATTCGTAAGAACGGTCGTATACTTGGAGAAACCGTTTTTGATGATGACTACATTCCTATTTACAATATGGAAGCCAAACAGTACGAACTCATTTTTGTTGAGAGAGGTACTATAATTCTTGATGCAAGCCTGCTCAGATGTAGAACTCAAGGGCGATTACGTTTCACCGCAGCTCACGAGCTTGCACATTGGCTGATACATCAAGAACTGTACTCAGGCACGGGAGATATGGCGGCTATGTTAAAAAGCATTTCCAAAAGTTCCGATGCAGACAAGTACATTGAAAGACAAGCAGATATGCTTGGAAGTGCGTTGCTGCTTCCTATCTGCCAAGTAAAAAAAGCGTTTTATCGAACATCAGGTGATGATCGAGTTTTGAAGTTAGCCAACCAATTCGGTGTATCAAAACAAGCGATGGAAATTCGATTGAAAGAGCATCACTTGATCTAAAGCCGGTAAAACGGCTTTTTTTGCCCATAGTGTTCAGTTTTTACTGAACACAAAAAGGAGCCGCCTCATTATATCAGATAAATATCGAAAAAAATGTCACTTTCGGTTACACAACTCAACAAATTTCTACCAATCATTTATGTATAATGATAGTGAGGATAGGCTCGAAATATAATGCTATTGCTGACTTCTTATCAAAACTAAGGTTTTTTAGGCAATGCCAATATGAAAAACAAGGGAGGATTTATCAGCATTGGTCGAAAAAATATCCTCATATCTCAATATAAAGGAAGTGATCGGAATGTTGTTCATTGAACAAGTCTATGAAAAAAGCAATATTAAGAGTGACTATGTCAGGTGTCCTTCTTGCAAACGAGGAAGGCTCTGTGACAAACCCATTGGCGAAAAAGCGACGGTGATCGCTTTGAAGTCCGGTCACTCTGAACGGACAAGCAGTAGGATAATACTCAAGTGTCCGAAATGCTCACAAAAATTCATAATACATCTATCTAAAGAAAATTGATTATGTTTCGTACATAGTTCAACCGCCGGACAAGCTGAGTATTATCAGTATAGAAGCCGGAAAAGAGCCTGCATCCACCTAACAAGGTGAGAACGAGGACTTTCGAGTTAGAGCATGACAAACAGCTTTTAGGCTGTATTGTTATGCTCTTTTTCTATTTAAGCATCCTTTCTGCCTAAAGGCAGAAAGGATTTTTTATGTTCAAGAAATGGCTCTGTTACATAGCTAAGTACCCGTAATCTCCGAATTTTTGATTTCAACCTTTTATATCAAAAATTCAAATTTCAAGGAGATTACATAATGAATAACATAATTATTTCTGCTCTTGATGAGCAATTCAA
>JBGVNN010000014.1:0-38903 GCA_045125595.1 Candidatus Egerieisoma sp. | reverse complement strand
GATATTTTTACTGTAGCAGAGAATATTGATAAGATGACAAATGCAGTTGAGAATGTTGCTTTTCGTCTTTGGATGTTTGACATTGAAGAATTACGAGCTGACATACATGAATTTACAGACCTTATTGTAAAGAGTGTAAGCAAAGCTAATGAGATTATTGCGGAGTTTAAAAATTATAAGAAATCAAAGACTCTTTCTGAGCTTATTCGTCAAGTGAACGAATATGAAAATGATGGTGACAGAATTTACAGAAATGCTGTAAGAAATCTTTTTGCAACAGAAAAAGATCCTATTGAGACACAAAAATGGAGAGAGTTTTATCACGATATGGAGAAATGTTTTGATGCTTGCAGCGATCTTGCCGGTTCAGTTGAAAGGGCTGCAGTTAAAAACAGCTGATATATTATGCTGATTGAGTGTAAAAAAATTCGCCTTGCATATGAAAGCAATACTGTAGTTAATGATTTGACTTTTTCGGTAAACAAAGGTGATTATCTTTGTATTATAGGAGAAAACGGTTCGGGAAAGTCTACCTTAATGAAGGCACTTTTGGGTCTCAAAACTGTGGACGGCGGCAGTATAAATTTGGGCGAGGGATTAAAACAGAATGAAATCGGTTATTTACCACAGCAGACGGGTATTCAAAAGGACTTTCCGGCTTCTGTGTGGGAAGTTGTGCTTTCGGGACGAATTAACAGATTGGGTTTTAAGCCGTTTTATACAGCAAAAGACAAAAAAGCAGCTGAAGAAAATATGGCGCTTTTAGGTATATCTGAATTAAAAAATAAATGTTACAGAGAGCTTTCGGGTGGACAGCAACAAAGAGTTTTGCTGGCAAGAGCGCTATGCGCTACCCAAAAGCTTTTGCTTTTGGACGAACCTGTTGCAGGACTTGATTTGCTTGTAACAGAGGAAATGTATCATATAATTTATGATTTAAACAGAAATAAAGGCATTACTGTAATTATGATAACTCATGATGTAGACAGAGCTGTACGCGATGCAACCCATATTTTGCATCTTCACAAAAAACATGTGTTTTTTGGTGATAAAGAAAATTATCTTGAATGTGAAATATGCAGACGCTTTACGGAAAACGAAGCCGAGAGCGGACATGGATGCTGCAAAAAAGGAGATTGTCACTGTCATGAATGAATATATTGAACTTTTATCACAAATTTTTCAATTGCCTTTTATGATAAGAGCCTTATTGGTAGGCATACTTATTTCACTTTGTGCATCACTTTTGGGCGTTACTTTGGTATTAAAAAGGTATTCTATGATAGGCGATGGACTTTCGCATGTTGGTTTCGGAGCGCTTGCCCTTGCTTCGGTGTTTGGTATAGCACCGCTCTATGTCGCGATACCCGTTGTTATTGTAACGGCTTTTTTGCTTCTTCGCATAAATGATATGGGTAAGCTTAAAGGTGATTCAGCTATTGCGCTGGTTTCCGCAAGTGCATTGGCATTCGGTGTCATGATAATATCGATCTCATCATCGAATGTTGATTTAAACAGCTATCTTTTCGGCAGTATTTATGCTGTAAGTGAGCAGGATATGTATTTAAGCATATGTTTGTGTGTGGCTGTTATAGCATTATATTTTGTTTTTTACAATAAAATATTTGCTGTAACATTTGACGAAAATTTTTCAAGAGCCACAGGTGCAAATGCAACCGCGTATAATATGGTAATAGCTTGTTTGACTGCTGTGACTATAGTAATCGGTATGAGACTTGTAGGTTCTCTTTTGGTATCGAGCCTTATAATTTTCCCTCCACTGACATCAATGCGAATATGCAAATCATTTAAAAAGGTAATTATATCATCAGCCACGGTCGGCGTGGTGTGCGTAATAACAGGAATTATCACATCTTTTTTGTTTGATGTACCTGCAAGTGCGTGCATAGTACTTACAAATCTTGCTGCGTATATAGCTTTTTATCTCATCAGCAGCATAAAAGAAAAAATATTAAGAAAATCATAAAACGAGGTTTTTGTTGTTATGAAAAAAATATTATTAATCGACGGCAACAGTATATTAAACAGAGCTTTTTACGGCACACAAAGCAGTTATTTAAAAAATGCAGAGGGCTTATACACAGGTGCTGTTTTTGGCTTTATGAATATGTATTTAAAACAGATAGAAGATTTACAACCTGATTATTGTGCTGTGGCTTTTGATATTAAAGCGCCGACTTTCCGTCATGAAAAGTATCCTGAATATAAAGCAGGACGTCACGCAATGCCTCAAGAGTTAGCAGAACAGTTTCCGATTGCAAAGGAGCTCATTGACGCATTAGGTATTGCGAGACTTGAACTTGCAGGCTTTGAAGCAGACGATTTGCTCGGCACTTATTCAAGAATTGCCAACGAAAATAATTTAAAATGCTATATAATGACGGGCGACCGCGACTCGCTTCAGCTTGTAAATGAAAATGTTCATGTAATGTTATGTTCGACCCAAAAGGGAAAGCCTCAAACTGATGAGTTCGATATTGATGCGGTTAAGGCTAAATACGGTGTGTTGCCATCACAACTCATAGATTTGAAGGCACTTATGGGCGATTCTTCTGACAACATTCCCGGTGTCCCCGGTGTAGGCGAGAAAACGGCTTCTGCGCTTATTTCACAATACGGAAATCTTGACGGCGTATACGCTAATGTGGACGCCATTACGAAAGCGTCGTTGAAAGAAAAATTGAAAAACAATAAAGAGCTTGCATATTTAAGCCAATGGCTCGGAAAAATAGAATTAAATGCACCAAGTGATGTTCCGCTTGAAAAAATGGTTACCGGAAACGCCAATCAAGCTGCACTTAATGATTTGTTAGACAGACTCGAATTTAAAGCCATCAAGAAAAAATTGGCAAATATGGGAATATTGAAAGAAGATTTAAGAGAAGATATTAACGAAGATGTTCCATCACTTTTTTCAATGATGTCATATGAAGAACCTGCTGTAGAAAATGTAGCAGAAATAAGCTGCGAAGAGTTTTTGTCAAAGGTTAAAAACGATATATATATTTTTGTAAAAGATTATGCAGAAGATTCGCTGATATTTGATATTTCGTATGGCGAAGATGGTATAGTTTACAGAAATAAAAATCAAATTGAAGAGGGAATTAAAGAACTTCTTGAGAATCCAAAAGTAGGCAAAATAATGTTTGAAGCCAAACCTTTTGCATTGCATCTGTTAAAGCAGGGTGTAAAGCTTAAAAACATTACACATGATTTGTCTGTTGCGGCATATTTACTCGATTCAACAAGAAAATCAGACAATATTGAAGATGTATGCAGATTTTTGACAGGGAAACAAATGCCTGTAAATGTAAATATATTAAAATATATGGCAGAATGTGCAGAGCAAAAGTTAAAAGAAGTCGGTATGGAGAAATTGTATAATGAAGTTGAAATACCACTCATTAATGTGCTTGCGCAGATGGAAAAAGAAGGTTTCAGAGTAGACAGCAATATTTTGAAGGAGCAAGGCTTTGAAATTGACACTACCATAGAAAATGATAAGAAAGCTATATATGAATTGTGCGGGCATGAATTTAATATAAATTCCCCGAAGCAACTTGGTGTGGTTTTGTTTGAGGAACTCGGTTTAAAGACAGGTAAAAAAACAAAAAGCGGATATTCAACAGGGCAAGAGGTGCTTGAGTCTTTGGCACTTGAGCATCCTGTAATCCCCCTTATAATGGAATACAGACAAAATACTAAGCTTAAATCAACATATATAGACGGACTTTTAAATGTAATAGAACCAAAAACAAAAAGAGTATATTCTTGTTTCAATCAAACGGTAACAGCGACAGGAAGACTCAGCAGTACAGAGCCAAACCTGCAAAATATACCGGTCAGAACCGAGCTTGGTAAATTAATACGAAAAGCTTTCGTGCCGGCAGACGATGAACATATTCTTATAGATGCCGATTATTCACAAATTGAGCTTCGAGTGCTTGCACATATGTCACAAGATAGTGTAATGTGCAAAGCCTTTACAGAAGATATGGATATACACACCATAACCGCCGCACAAGTAAACGGTATACCTCCCGAAATGGTAACGCCGCAAATGCGAAGCAGAGCAAAGGCTGTTAATTTCGGCATCGTGTATGGCATAAGCGATTTCGGTTTGGCGAGAGATTTGGGTATACCTGTATATGAAGCAAAAAAATATATAGCAAGTTATTTCGAACAATATCCCGGTATAGAAGCATTTATTAAAGAACTTGTTGCAAAAGCAAAAGAAAAAGGATATGCCGAGACCCTTATGGGACGAAGAAGATATTTGCCGGAGCTTACCTCACCTAAATATATGATAAGACAATTTGGGGAGAGGGTTGCAATGAATATGCCCATACAAGGCACTGCGGCAGATATAATAAAGTTTGCTATGATTCGTGTAAATGAAGCACTTGCTAAAGGCGGATATGAATCAAAGCTTATACTGCAAGTACACGATGAGCTGTTAATAGATGCGCTTAAATCAGAACAACAAGAAGTTACAAAGCTTCTTACGGAATGTATGCAAAATGCTTTTGAGCTTAGTGTGCCGTTAAAAGTTGATGTGCACGCAGCTGATAGCTGGTATGAATGTAAATAATTATTTGGAGAGGTTTTTATGAGAGTTTTAGGTGTAACAGGTGGTACGGGCTGCGGAAAGTCAGTCGTTTGCCGCATATTAAAAGAGCAAGGCGGCAAAATAATTGATGCTGATAAAATAACAAGAAAATTGCAAGAACCGGGGGAAGTCGTATATGATGAGATTCGTGATCATTTCGGCCCCGAAATAATATCTCCCGATGGTAAAATTGACAGAAAAAAACTTGGAGCAATAGTATTTTCTGATATTGCCGAAAGAAGAGCCCTTAATACAATTGTACATAGCAGAGTGTCACAAGAAATCAAAAGAAGAATAGCAAAGTATGAAGAAGCGGGGGATGTTCCGTTTGTTGTACTTGATGTACCGCTGCCGATAGAAGAGGGTTTTTTTGATACAGCAAATTGCATCTGGGCAGTAGTTGCCAATAACGACCTTAGAGTAGCAAGGCTTGTAAAAAGAATGGGAATAACAGAAAAAGACGCTGAAGCACGAATTAACGCACAGATGACAAATAGAGAATATGAAGATATTGCGGATGTTACCATTCTTAACGAGGGTGATGTTTTTGAGCTTAAAAGCCTCGTGCTTTATGAGCTTAAGAGATTTTTGGCATAATCAGTAGTTGAGGTTTTTATGAAAACAAAGGATTTATTAAAAAGAACGATGCCCTACTATAAAAAGTATTGGAAAACAATGGTTTTTGACCTGTTTTGCGCCGGTCTCACAACGATATGTGAATTGGTACTTCCTTTAATAATCAAGTATTTCACGAATACTGCTATTGAAGATGCGAGCTCACTGACAGTAAAAATCGTTTTAATGCTTGGCGGCATGTATATCTTATTTAGAATAATTGATGCTTTAGCTAACTATTATATGGCTTATTGCGGTCACGTGATGGGTACGAAAATAGAAACCGACATGAGGCGTGATATGTTTAACCATTTGCAAAAACTGTCGTTTACATATTATGATAACGCCAAAGTTGGACAAATAATGTCTCGCATAACTACGGACTTATTTGATGTAACCGAGTTTTCGCACCACTGTCCTGAGGAGTTTTTTATAGCAGGAATAAAGATTATTGTATCCTTTATAATATTGTTTAATGTAAATGTATGGCTGACTCTTATAATGTTTGCGGTTTTACCTCTTATGTTTGTTGTAACTTCAAAAGTAAGAGAAAAAATGAAAGAAGCATTTAAAGAGCAAAGATCGACTTGCGGTGAGTTGAATGCCAAGGTCGAAGACAGTTTGTTAGGTATAAGAGTCGTTAAATCCTTTGCAAATGAAGAAATAGAAAACAAAAAGTTCGAAGATGGTAATAAGTCATTTTACAATGTAAAAGCCAAAGCGTACAAGTACATGGGTGCTTTCAGTACAACCACAAGAGTTTTTGATGGCATAATGTACATCGTAGTTGTTATGGTGGGCGCAATATTCATGATAAAAGGTTACATCAAACCCGGCGATTATGTGGCATATATTTTATATGTAGCGACTTTGATTGCATCTGTAAGGCGTATTATAGAATTTATGGAGCAATTCCAAAGAGGTATGACGGGTATCGAGCGCTTTGCGGAAATTATGGAGATTGAGCCGGACATAACAGATGCTGAGCAAGCTACAGAGCTTAAGGATGTTAACGGTGATATAGAATTTAAACACGTAACTTTCGGCTACGGAGAGGATTCCGTACTGACAGACATCAATCTCAAGGTTGAAAAGGGACAGAGCATTGCTTTGGTTGGCCCGTCAGGCGGCGGAAAAACTACAATGTGCAGCTTGATACCGCGCTTCTACGAGCTTGATTCGGGTGAAATTTTAATAGACGGTAAAAGCATAAAAGACATTACATTAAAGTCGCTTCGTGAAAATATTGGTATTGTACAGCAAGATGTGTACTTGTTCTCGGGTAGTGTGTTTGAAAATATAGCATACGGTAAGCCAGGGGCGTCGCTTGCGGAAGTGCAGGCGGCTGCGAAAATGGCAGGTGCGGATGAGTTTATAGCGAAACTTCCGCAAGGGTATGACACTTATGTAGGAGAGCGCGGCGTGAAACTTTCCGGCGGACAAAAGCAACGAATAAGCATAGCACGTGTTTTCTTGAAAAATCCGCCCATATTGATACTTGACGAAGCAACCTCGGCACTCGACAATGAGAGCGAGAAAATAGTACAAGAGTCTTTGGAGCGCTTGGCAAAGGGCAGGACGACCTTTACAATTGCTCACAGACTTACCACTATTAAGAATGCTACGGAAATTTTGGTGCTCACTTCTGAGGGCATTGTTGAGAGGGGAACACACGAGGAACTTTTGGAGAAAAAGGGAATATATTTTAATTTATATAATAGATAAAAGTGGTGCAGCCGGTAAATTTTACCGGCTGATTTTTTTGAAAAACAGTGTTGCAAAAAAAAAGAAAATAGTTTAGAATGTTCGATATATATTTGTTGGTAAAAACAGATAAAATTTTATTGGAGGTAGAAAATAATGAAAAAAGTTCTTTCATTAGTAATCGCAATCGCGGTTATGATTTCAATGTTTGTCATTCCCGCAAGCGCAGCAGCTAAGTCATGGCATCATTGTCTTGACGCTGTTAATGGCGCCGTTTCCGGTTCAGGCGGTACAGGACCTAGCGTAGCAGCTTCTAATCTTTCAGGTTATGCCGGAAATGTAGGCTGTATATTCAGCTTTGTTGGTTGGGTACAACCTGATGAGGGTCAAACAGTAGAGAAATTTGTTGTAAGCAAAGATAACGGATCTACTTGGGAAGATACAACATTCACAACAAAAGACAGAAGCGCAGAGTTGGCACGTCTTGTTGGTTTTGACGTTTCTCTTGCTACAGAGGGTCAAGCAGCAGGCAGCTATACTGATGTAATCGGTGTTGTAGTTGACGGAGTAACATATGAAATGATTAATTTCTCTTACTCATTGATTGAAGCAGGCGTTCTTTCTGATGCAAGCCAAATCGTTCCCGGTACAACAAAATTGACACAAGATATTTCCGGTGCTCTCAATGTAACATCAGGTACATATGTTATTGACCTTGCAGGTCATACTTGGTCACACAATAATGTTGCTTTAAATGTAGGCGGTACAGCTGATGTTACAGTTAAAGATTCTGTTGGTGGCGGTAAAATTGCTGTACATCCTAACGATGCAACTCAAGTTGATGGCGGTAAATTAACATTAGATAATGTTACAGTTTCAGCTGATGGTGGCGGTATGGATGCTATCTTTGTTAATGCTGGTACAGTAATTGTTAAAAATTCAACTCTCATTGCTACTAAAGCAGGTATTGACGTAAGCCAAAACGGTGATTCAGCAACAATCGTTGTTGATGGTGCTACATTTGGTGTATATGAAGGAGCTGAAGATCCTTCTCGTTCATGTGCAATTGAGTTTAGAAACAACAATAAAGATGTTGAGTTAAAAGGCGATATTAAATTTGATAACAATTTAATTCTTCGTCGTGATGATTGTTCAAAAGCTTTGGCTGAACTCTTAACATTTGGTGAAGGTAGCAGCGCTACATTCAGTGAAGATGGTGAGATAATCCAAGGAAGATGGACACCTAACACAATCGAGTATTCATATGAAGCTCCTGAGACTCCCGTAGATCCTGAGACTCCTGTAGATCCTGAGACTCCCGTAGACCCTGAGGAGCCCTCTGAGCCTGTAGAGGATGTCGAAATTGATATTAATGCACTTCCTGATGCAGAAGAATTTACAGCAGCTGGTTACGCAGAAACACAAAAAATTCTTCTCGTTGGTAACAAAAAGGCTGAGCTTTCACTCGGTACACATAGCCTTAAAGGATATAAGAGCATTGTATTGTCATACGGTGCAGACGGTTCAGCTCCTTTGAATGAACATAAAGTTCACATTAAAGATGCTGACGGTAATGTAATTGCTTCTGCTCAACTCGAACAGAATCCTGCAGGTTGGGCAAATGGTGTAAGAGAAGTTGTTATTGATATTGATTCTGATTATGAAGGTGAACTTTTCGTAACAAAGGATCATGCAGGTCACTGGATAGCTATCAGTGCAGCTAAACTTGTATCAGGTACACAGACAAACCCTGAGAATCCTGGCGATGTTGAAACAGGCGACTTTATGTCATTTGCTTTCGTTATCGCAGCTGCAGCTGTTGTTGTAACAGTTCTTTCTAAAAAAAGAGCATTTTAATTTTTACAATTAAAAAATAAAATGATTTAAAAAATTACGGCTTTGACCTTTGTGGTTGAAGCCGTTTTTTTGTGAGAAATTTATTGTAAAAAAGTAAAAAAATATTGACATAAAAGTCGATAGAATATAAAATGAAAAATATTATTTTATTTTATTAGGAGGTAAAAGCAATGAAAAAATTATTTTCTATCGTAATTGCTGTGGCTATGTGCTTAGCTCTTTCAATTACAGCTTTTGCAGCAGAAGTTGATCTTTCTTCTATTACAGGTGCTGCACAAAAATATGGTCCTCACGGATATCCTGATGCCTATGGTATTGAACTTGGATATGGTAACAAAACTTATCTTGGTGAGTTTAATCTTGCTGATTATAAGGAAGTTAAAATTACTTATGCATCAGACAACAGCTATACAGCATTCAAAGATGGTATGGCTTGTAACGCATTCTTTGCTCTTTGCAGTGCAGAAGTAAGTGTTGGTCAAGTTGAGACAGGTCCTCAGAATGCAGATAAGATCCTTGCAAAAGTTGATGCTGAAGATGCAAGTGTGACAAATCCTGCCGGTACTAACTGGGATAAAAATGAGAGAACAGCAGTAATTGATCTTTCTACAGTTGATTACAGCGGTAAAGTTTGGATGGCTCACTACAATGCTACAGCGAGTTCAGTTCTCGTTGTTGGTATTGAGTTTGTTGAAGCTGAAACAGGTGCTGACGATGACATTATAGATACACCTAGTGTTTCTGATGATGCTATCGCTGTAGACAGCATTGATGATATTCTTGCTGATCAAGATGCTGAATACGTTTTAACAGCTGATATCGATGCTGATTTAACAAATGTTAACTTTACTAACTGCACAGTAGTTATTGATCTTGCAGGTTACACATGGGAATCAGGCAATATCGTTTTAAAGACAGGTGAAGGCGCAGACGTAACAGTTATCGACTCTGTTGGTGGCGGTAAACTCGTTTCTACAGGTAACGATGCAGTTCAACCTGAAGGTGGTAAACTTACATTGGATGGTATAACAGTTGAAAGCCAAAACGATGACGGAGACGCTTTGTTTGTTGACGGCGGTACAGTAATTATTAAAGATACAACTCTTGTTGCTGAAAAAGCAGGTATCGATGTAAGCCAAAACGGTAATAGCGCAGAAATCATCGTTGATGGTGTTACATTTGCCGGTTTTGAAACAGCGGATTCACGTACATGTGCTATTGAGCTTAGAAATAACGATAAAACAGTTGAGTTAAAAGGCAACATTAAGTTCGAAACAAACCTTATTCTTCGTCGTAATGAATGCACAAAAGAGTTGAGCGAAATCATTACTACTGCAGAAGGTTGCACAGTAACTTTTGGTGAAGATGCTTCAGTTGAAGGTTATGACAACTACAAAGGTAACACAGTAGAGTATACTTATACTCCTTCAGCAGATGACAACACAGGCGATAATACTGGTGATGTTGAAACAGGTGACTTCATGTCATTTGCATTTGTTATCGCAGCTGCTGCTTTGGTAGTTACTGTTATCTCTAAAAAAAGAGCATATTAATTATTAAAAGCTTAACAGCAAAATAAATTTTAAAATTACGGCTTTGACTTTTGTGGTCGAAGCCGTTTTTTTTATATTAACGTTTTTACTTTTTTAAAGGGAATATAGTAAAAATGAAATCTGAGATTTGTTGATGAAATTTTTAAAAACTCATTGTTGCTTATTAGTATCGAAAAAATACGAACAACAAACAAAAAATACGAATAATGTATAAAAATATATAGTCAATCCAAATTTCTTGTGGTATACTGTGATAGTACAGATAAGAATTCTGTATAGTATATTGAAGGAAGTGTTAGAATGAAAAGAATTCTCGCAATGTTAATGGTTCTCATTTTGGCAATCGGTTGTTTTGCCGGATGTGGAGAAGATGACAAAAAAGCTGACAAAAATAATTCTACAGCAACTGCAACTCCGGATAAAAGTTCCGGTGATGCTTCAGGGGATGAAACTAAAAAAGAAATGACTTTTACAGATGTTTCAGAAACAGTTTCAAAATTGGCTAGTGGTGCTGAAATTGACGTTAAGTTCTCAATTGCAATAAAGCCTGTGTTTGATGAAGAATTTACAGAAGAAATTTTTACTGCGCAACTTAACGGACTTGCAAAGAAAAATTCAAAAGGTCTTTATGAGATTCCTATGTCTTTGTCAGGAGTAGCTACTGACAAAACCGGCAAACTCACTCTCAAATTAGCTGATAAAAATATTTCAGATATGATTTTTGCTGAAGAAAAGGTTTATCTTAATGTTAAATCATTTTTTGAATTTTATGTAGGCTTGATGGGTGGAGCAATTGAACTTGCATGGCCTGCTCAAAATGAATACATAGAGCTCGTTTCATTTATGGAATATATGCAAGAATTAAATCAGCAAGTACCTGACTATAATGATGATCTTTCTGCAGATATTGAATGGTCAGACGAGGAAATTACTTTTACTGAGGATGAGTACATGGTGGATATGCCTGTTTCCGGTGCTATGGGCCTTGGAAGTTTAGGTATGTTCGAGGGTATTGATGAAGAAACAAAGCAACAGATTGTTGATTTGTTTGAAGTGATAAAAACAGCAATTCCTGAAGCAACTCTTAAATTACTTGAAAAGCAATTTACTGATCTTTTAAAGAATAATAATGTTCTTATATTCCAAAAAGACCATATTTCATTCAAATTGGATAAAAGCAATTTAAAGGGTACTGTTTTGGCGGTTGCTGATGTTGTACGCGTTAACGGAGCAGACTTAATTGATTCTGTAATGCAAGCTATAATCAAATCAGATAAGTTTGATGAAGAGATGAAAGCATCAATGACAGAGGGCTATGATAAAGAGCAAGTTAAGCAAGATTTGCAGGAAATGTTTGATGCAGAGCAGCTTGGCACATCTATTGATGCTGCTCTTACTGAAATAGGAGATACACATATATATGTGACATTGGGTGCTGATGACAATTCTGCAACTTTCTTGATTGATGTACTTCTCGATGGTCTTGCTCAAACTGATTCTGAGTTAGGTTCTACTGCAGGTGTTTCTCAAGTAGGCATTGTTTTCGAGGTAAGTTGTAAAGTTAAGGATGTAACAGCGGTATCAGCTCCTACAAGTGTACTCACTGAAGCTGAACTCAATACATTATTTATGTTGTTTGCTTAAGATACATCAGGTAAATTAAAAGCTCCTCATTGGTGATTTCGACCAATAAGGAGCTTTTTTTATTGCTCTAATTGTTTGCCTATTATTGCTGCAGCTGATTGAGTAAGTTTGGCTTCTGTTTCGCCGATGGATTTTTTAGTGTCAGGCGAAAACATTATCACTGAGCCGACAGGGTCACCGTGAGATATGATAGGTGTGCCTACAAAGGACATCATTTTGTCTTTGTTAATATCTTCTAAAATAGGGAAAAAGTCGGTTCTTTGGTCGGGAGCAATAAAAGTTATTCTGTCTTCCATTGCTTGTTCAAGTTGTCTTGTGATTCTCTTGCCGGTGAATTCTTTTTTTGAAGCACCTGAAACGGCTACAACAAAATCTCTGTCGGTGATGCAAGTTGGGTAACCGGCAGTTTTTGCAAGGCTGTCGGCAAATTGCACAGCAAATTCATTTAAATCTCCCATTACTGAATGTTTTCTTAAGACTACCTCACCATTTTCACCGGTATATATTTCAACCGGGTCTCCCTCACGAAGCCTTAAAGTTCGTCTTATTTCTTTAGGTATAACAATTCTGCCAAGTTCGTCAATGCGCCGTACTATTCCTGTTGCTTTCATATATAAAAAACTCCTTTATTGGTTTGATAATATTTCTATTATCTGTCAATAAAGGAGTTTTATACACATGTTTAATTACTTGCAATATTTCTTTTTATTTAAATTAAGCAAACTTGCACCAAAGCACACAATGCAAACTATAACAATGGTAGAATTGATAATATCATTTGTGGGAGGGTTATCCTCTTTATTTGAATCAGTTACTAACTCTATTCTGCCACAGCCGTTTACGTCACTGTAATCTAATATAAGATTAGGATATTTAGCTAAAAGGGGAGAATTCGAAGCTTTAACAATAGAATTTTCAAAGCCACTGATGTAATTTGCCAAAACCATATAATCTTCAGAAACATAGTCTAAAACATTAACAGCACCATCTAACATAGCAAAACCACCGCCGAGATCACGCAAAGTATAGTTATAACCGGCTAAGTTATATTCTGCATTTAAGTCTAAATCTTCCCAACTGTTGGTGTTATTGTTGTAGACTTTAATGTCATGTACGCGGTATTTTTCCGGTCCGCTGATCCAAACATCATATTCGTCAGCTACAGTAGTATTTTCAATGGAAGTATTAATCTTATAAGTGATACCGGATACATGTAAGAAACTGCCATCTTCATTCGGCGTATGACGAGTACTCCATTCTAACATATCCAAAATTTGCTGACCGGTAACAGTTTGAAGACATGCAACATTTCCGAAAGGATGCATATCTTTGCAAGTCTTATACGAAACATCTCCTGTAAGAGCTGTGTTACGAACACCACCACCGTTCATAACGGCCAAGTCAACATCAAGACCCATATTATCGAAAAGATAATAGAGTGCATCTGCAGCAAAGTCTCCTGAGTTTGTCTCTTGAAAACGCACAAGACGATTGCCGTCGCTGTCATAATTGTCTAAAGTTACTTCAATTGAACCGATTTTTTGTCCTAATTGAGTGTCTATTTCGCTTATCCAATTATCTTTAATTGTTTTGGTGTTTTCGTCAAAAATGATTTCGGTTCCTTTATAAAGTTCAGAAATCAAAGAATATCCATCATCATCGTTGCCGCTTAACTCAATAAAATCAGTTGTAATTTCACCTGTTGATGAATTAATGAGCATCATGCCTATTCTGGTAAAATACTGTCCCGTTTGAGTAAGAAGAACATCTTTGCCATCTTTATCTTTTATCGTATCTCCCTTAACTATGCTGTGAGAATGACCATCTATAAAAGCGTCGAGACCACTAATAGTGCTTATAGTTTCTTTACTTGTCCACGGAGCAGAAGAAGGGTCTATACCAAGATGCCCTAAAGCGATGATTTTTGTCGCGCCTGCTGTTTTAGCTTCATTTATGGCTTTTTGTACTTCTTGCTGAAGTTCGCTGCCGTCATCACCTGCGGAAATGCCGTATATGTAATTGCCGTTTCCGTCTTGGAAGTAAGAAGGAGTAGACTTGGAGAAAGTTTCCGGAGTAGTAATGCCGACAAAAGCGAGCTTCTCGCCACCACAATCAAACATCACATAACTCGGAAGTACGTTATCACCTCGTACGCCATTTGCTTCGTTGTAAAAATTACAAGATATGTACGGAAATTCGGCCCACTCAATGACGTTCATGCAGCCGCTCATATTATAATCAAATTCGTGATTGCCCAAAGTAGCCACATCGTATCCGGCAGCATTCATCATGTCGATAATGCTTTTGCCTTTGTCCATAGAGCCGTAGGCAGTACCTTGAACGTGGTCACCGGCATCTGCCAAAATAACGTGCTTATATTCTTTTTGCAAATCCTTTTTTATCGCAGCGATAACATCATAGCTCAATTGTCCATCGATATATGTATGTACATCATTTGTGTAGAGAACAACAATGTCATCAGACAATTCGCTGTCGGCAAAAACGGCTATTGGCGATACGAAAAGTATGGCTATAACCAAACTAAGAAAAAAGCTTAAAATTTTGTTTGATTTTTTCATGCTTACATCCTCCTTAAAGGTATTATGTTTGTTGTAATTATAGTAATTAAAAAGTAGTATTTCAAGTAAGATTTTACTTGCATTTTAGGGCATTAGGCATTAAGATAGACATATCTTATTGAATAAAGAAATGTGAGGAAACATTTATGGAAAACAAAGAGAAAATAATTCAACTTTTTGAAAAACCGGGTGTGGAATATAGAGGAAAACCCTTCTGGTCATGGAACGGAGAGCTTGATAAAGACGAGCTCATAAGACAAGTCGGCATTATGAAAGAAATGGGCTTTGGCGGATATTTTATGCACTCACGTGCAGGACTTATCACAGAGTATTTGGGAGACGAGTGGTTCGACCTTATTAATGCAGTAGCTGATGCCGGTACGGAAATGGGCATGGAGTCTTGGCTTTATGACGAAGACCGTTGGCCCAGTGGCAGCGCAGGCGGTAAAGTAACTGTTGATGAACAGTACAGAATGAAACAAATCACAATGTACTGTCAAGATAAAGAAGCATATCTTCAAGCAGGCGCTCTTCCCGGAGACAGCAATGACGAATTGGTATCAATTTATGCAGCAAACATAGACGGTAAAGCTATTTATGAATATAAAGAGTGCAAAGACGAAGCAGAGCTCAAAGAAGAACTCAAAAAAGACTGCTATAATAAAATACTTATTTTCAGAATTGATTTAAGAAAACCGAGCAGTACATACAACGGCACTACATATATTGATACAATGAGTCGCAAAGCTGTTGATAAATTCATCGAGCTTACACATGATGAGTACAAGAAACGCTGCGGAGATAAAATCGGTACAACTATAAAAGGTATATTTACAGACGAGCCGCACAGAGGACATACTCTCGACGACTATAAAGAAGTAAATGGTATAGCAACTTGTTCAGCAGCTTATACAGACGACCTTTTTGAAGAGTTTATAAAAAGATACGGTTATGACCTTAAAGCTATGCTTCCCGAACTTTTCTATAGAAAAGACGGCAAGAGCGTACATAAAGTTAAAATCAACTATGTAGACCTTGCAAACAACCTCTTTATAGAGCGTTTTGCAGATCCTATAAATGATTGGTGTAACGAAAATAATATGGTATTTACAGGTCACGTACTCCATGAGGATAGCTTGACAGCACAAACAGCGACGCAAGGTTCACTTATGAGATTCTATCCTCATATGACATATCCAGGTGTTGACGTATTGACAGAGGGCAACAGATGCTATTGGATAGTAAAACAACTTACATCAGCAGCAAGACAGGCAGGACAGAAATGGCTCTTGTCAGAGCTTTACGGATGTACAGGTTGGCAGTTTGACTTTGCTGCACACAAAGCAGTAGGCGATTGGCAAGCATTACTCGGTATTAATCTCCGTTGCCACCACCTTTCATGGTATACAATGGAGGGTGAGTCAAAGCGTGACTATCCTGCAAGTATTCTCCATCAATCTAAATATTATAAAGATTATGATTATGTTGAGTCATATTTCGCAAGATTCGGCGTTGTAATGTCACAAGGACGTCCTTTGTGTGATCTCCTCGTATTGAATCCTATCGAGTCTTGTTGGGCACTTATGTATCCCGGTTGGTCACATTGGGTAGGTACTAACCCGCACAACCATGAGATGGTAGGTATGGAGCATAATTACGCAACATTGTTCCATTACATTATGGGAGAGCAAATTGACTTCGATTACGGCGAAGAATATCTCATGGCTCCTTCATATAAAGTAACTAAAGAAGACGGTAAAGCAGTACTTTATATCGGAGAAAGCAAATACAGCACAGTTCTTGTCAGCATAGCTTTGACATTACGTCCTACAACAGTAAAAATGTTGAAAGAATTTATGGATATGGGCGGTAAAGTAGTGTTTGCAGGAGACGTTCCGAAGTATGTGGACGGTGAAGAGTCAAATGAAGTAATAGAGCTTTCAAAACACGAAAATGCGACTGTCATTCCGTTTGAACGCAATGCAATTGCCGATGCAGTTCATGCTTCAAGTGCGTACGATATTCACGTAGAAGGCGAGCGTTCTGATTCAGTATTCTTACAGGCTCGTTATGATGACGAAACAAAGCTTATCTATGTAGGTATGATTAATACTGACAGAGAAAATGCAATCAGAAATCTTAAACTCGTTGTTAATAAGGCAGAGGGCACTTTTGATATTAATGAAGGTGCAGTATTTGCAGAAGAATGGGAGCTTACAAGCGGCAACAGATACAGCCAAGAAATCGTATTCGAGAATGGCAAACCTACTGTGGCATTTGATCTTGAAGCTATCGGAGAGAAAGTTTTCGTATTCTCATTAGAGAAAGATGTAACTCTTGAAGCAAAAGCAGAAACTAAAGAAGTTTCCGTAAATAAAATAGCTGAAGATGCTGAGTTTGAATATGAACTTGACGAGAAGAATGTATGTGTTCTTGACTTTGCTAAATGGAGATTCAACGGCGGAGATTGGCAGTCTGAGGACGAGGCGCTTAAGGTTGACGCTAAAATTCGTGATATGATAGGTATTGAACACAGAAGCGGTGACATGCTCCAACCTTGGTATGCTAAGAAATATTGCAACGATGCATACGGCGATGTAGAGATTGAATATGAGTTTTATGCAGATGTTGTACCTGAGGGTGAGTTGTTTATCGCAGGTGAGAGACCTGAGTTCTGTCAATATTTTGTTAACGGTACAAAGCTTGAGTGCAATGATATGTCAGATTTCTGGGTTGATATTTGCTTTAAGAAAATGTACATTCCCGCAGGCGTTGTTAAAGAAGGCAGAAATACTGTAACGGTTAAAACTTTATTTAAGCGTACAACAAATATCGAGGCTATTTATCTTGTTGGTGATTTTGGTGTTCGTGTTGAGGGTGACAATAAGAGAATTCTTGTTAAGATGCCTGCAAAAATCGGACTTGGTAACTTAAGAGAGTACGATTTGCCGTTCTATACAGGCAGTGTGACATATAAGATGCCTAACAACATCTTTAATAAGGATGCGAAGAACATTGCTGTAGAGCTTAACGGATACTGTGCATCTTTGGCAAAGGTGGCACCTGCAGACGGATCAGATAAAGCTATTGTGCTTGCATGGGCTCCGTATGAGGCAGATGTTACAGCTTGGGTTAAAGCCGGTAAGGACATCGGTGTTACAATGGTATGTTCAAGACGTAATGTTTTCGGACCTCTCCACTTGGTACCTGCAATTCAAGGCGGATACGGACCGGGATCTTTCACTACAGGCGGCGATTCTTGGACAAACAAGTATGAATTAATCGACAGTAGAATATACGGTATTACCGTTAAAGAAAAGGAATAATTATTTAATCAAAATTTATGGCTACAAATTGGACGGTAGAACAACTAAAAGCAATTAGTGAATACGGCGGGAACATTCTTGTTTCCGCCGCTGCCGGTTCAGGCAAAACTGCGGTTTTGGTTGAAAGAATTCTCAATATAATAAAAGAAAAAACAGATGTTGATAAAATGTTGATAGTTACTTTTACCAATGCTGCGGCTGCGGAGTTGAGAGAAAGGCTTTATACTTCTTTGCAAAAAGAATTGGACTCTCCCGATATTTCACCAATTATGGCCAAAAGACTTTCAAGACAGCAGATGTTGCTGTCTAAATCATATATAACTACCATAGACTCATTTTGCAAAACTGTTGTAAGCAGTAATCCTGTGGAGAGTGGATTTGATGCCTCTTTCCGTTTGGCAGACGAAGGGGAAATTGCCGTAGTGAAAGCTGATGCAGTTGAAAACGTGCTTGAAAGGCGTTATGCATCAAAGAAAAAAGAGTTTATGCATCTTGTAGAGAGCCTTGCCGGTTACAAGGATGATAAAAAGTTGGTGGAGCAGATACTTGATTTGTATCGCTTTGCTCAAAGTAATCCGATACCCGAAGAGTGGCTCATTTTACAAAAATCAGCATTTGATACAGAAAAAATAAAAGATTTTTCAGAAACGCCGTGGTATAAAGAAATTATTAAAGATTTATATATTTCTTTTGAGGCTTTTTATGACAATTTATTTAAATTGCGTGAAAAAAGCATTGCGTATGGCATAGATGAATATGAAAAAATGCTTTCAGAGGATTTATGTGCTTTGGGAAATGTTGTTTCTTCTTTGCAAAGTCAGAAATCTTGGTCGGATGTTTTTGCTGTGCTTTCGGATATTAAATTCAACAGAGCTCCTTCTATGAGTAAGAAAAAGATTTCCGAAAAATACGGTGAGGAAGTTGGCGAGATAATAGAGTTTATAAAGAACGAGAGAAATGATATAAAAAAAGAAATTAATAACAATTTTCAAAAAAAAGCGGGAAATTATCCCGAAGCTCCGCTTGATGATATAAAGGCTGTTAAATCTGATATGTGTGAGTTGATAGACATTACACTTGAATTTTCAGAGGAGTTTAACAAGAGAAAAGCTGATAAGCATATAATGACATTTGATGATATTTCTCATAAAGCATTTGATGTTTTGGCAGATAAAGATGACAATGGAAATATAATAAAAAGTGATGTTGCAAAGAAATATTGTAAATGTTTTGAAGAAGTATATATAGATGAATATCAAGACACAAATGAGCTTCAAGATGCTATTTTGTATTTGGTGTCGAGAAATTCTGCAGATGCTGTTGAAACTGATAAAAAACTTATACCTAATATGTTCATGGTGGGGGATGTTAAGCAAAGTATATACGGTTTCAGACAGGCAAGACCGGATATTTTTACAGGTAAATACAAATCGTACGGTCGTGGGGAAAATAGCGGCAAGCTCATTGTGCTAAATAAAAATTTCCGAAGCAGACAAGGTGTAATAGAATCTGTAAACACGGTTTTTAAAAAAATAATGACTGAGAATACTTGTGGGATTGAATATACAGAGGATGAATATTTGAATTTTGGAGCTGAGTATTATCCCGAAACTCCTGAAGATACTGATACAGAGCTTTATCTAATAAAAAAATCATCGAAAAAAGAAAATTACGAGCCTGAAGTAGTAGCGCAAATAGTAAAAAATCTTATTGACAGTAAGTTTCAGGTGTTAGATAAAGAAACAAAGCAAATGCGAGATGTAACTTATAGGGATGTAGTTATACTTATGAGATCTCCAAATAAGGATAATAAAGGTAAGACATATGTCCATTGTATGAAAAATGTTGGAGTGCCTGCATTTTTTCCGGAGAGTGGAGGATTTTTTGCTAATGCGGAAATTAATATATTGTTATCCTTTATGAAAACGGTGGATAATCCGCTTCAAGATATACATTTCGTTGCAACTTTGCGTAATATTTATGGTTTTAGCGATACAGATATTGCCAGAATAAAGAATGATAGCAATACAAGGATAAAAAAGTCTGATAGTTTTAAGACTGAGAGCTTTTATGAAATGTGTAAGAACTATTCGGACGAAGGAGAATTAAAGCAAGATATTAGTACTTTTTTATCGCGTCTTGAGGTGCTTCGTAAGATGTCAAAACATGTATCCGTGTCAGAACTTTTATGGACACTTATGCACGAAAATCACTTTTATGAGCATCTGGTTCATGGTCCTTTGGGAGAACTTCATATTGCAAATATACATTTATTGTATTCGAAAGCTATAAAGTATGACAGTGATGTAAACAGAGGGCTATTCAGATTTTTGTACTACTTTGATGATCTTAAGAAGCGTAAAGCCGATATGGACGAAGCAAACGCTGCTGCTGAAGGTATGAATGTTGTCAGAATACTTAGTATACACAAAAGTAAAGGACTTGAATTCCCGGTTGTTATATTAAGTGACACAGGTAAGACTTTTAATTCACAGGATTTAAGAAATCCAATACTAAAGCACCGATTGTTAGGCTTAGGCCCTACTTGCTATTTAGAGGAAGAAAAGGTAAAATATCCTTCAGTGATGAAGTTTTGTGTAGCGCGAAGGCTTATGGCAGATAACAAAGCAGAGGAAATGAGAGTTTTATATGTTGCAATGACTCGTGCAGCTGAAAAATTGATTATAACGGGAACAACAAGCAATGATCCGGAGTCGTTTTTAATGTCTATGGATAATAAATGCTCCTCTGTAACTAAAAATCCGTTGCCATACAGCGTCATGGAATCTAAAAATTTCCTCTCATGGATAGCAATGTGCAAATGTGCAGATGAATCACACATTCATATGTGTTATGATCCTGAAGACATTGAGGAGAAGACTGAAGACGATACGGATACGGAAATTCAATCAACTGTTGTGAGTGTAATTCCTCAACCGGCAATGACATTTTATCAAGAAAAATATAATATTTCTTATAATAAATTGCCTGCGAAAATATCAGTATCTGAATTAAAAAGGTTGATGAATGAGAGAGAAACGAGCGAAGAAGATATTTCAATAGGTATAGGCATAAACAAAAAAATTGAGATGTCTGCATTACCTGATTTTGAAAAAATGTCTTCATCAAAGACTCTGACACCGGCACAAATAGGAACAGCAGTCCATATATGTATTCAATTGACAGATTACAGTAAATTGAAAGATATTACAAAAGAAAAAGCTCAAGAATATATAGAAGAGCTTCTATTAGAAGCACAAGACAGAGGATTCTTGAAAAAAGAACAAGCAGAGAGTGTGGATAAACAGCTGATTGTGAAATTCTATATGAGCGATATAGCTAAGAAAATTGCACTTGCAGATGAAATAATGAAAGAAGTGCCGTTTACACAATTAGAAGAAATTGACGGAGAAGTTATTGCAGTTCAAGGTGTTATTGACTGTGTTATTAAAGAAAAAGATAAATACACAGTAATTGATTTTAAAACCGATGAAGTGGCTGACGGACAAAAATACAAAGCACAGCTTGCATATTATGCAGAGGCGGTGCGAAAGGTTTTCGGAGCAGAACCTGAAAAAATAGTATACTTTATTAAACATAACAAACAAGAGTTTGTATAGAGAGGATAATAAAATGGAAGAAATGCGTTTGCAAAAATATTTGGCTATATGCGGAGTGGCGTCAAGACGCGGAGCAGAAAAGTTAATATCAGAAGGTCATATAGCAGTTAACGGTGTGACTGTTACTGAGATGGGAATTAAAGTAAAAAATTCAGATAAAATTACACTTGACGGACAACCCGTGAATCCTGAAAAAAAGAAGTATTATATTATTTTGAATAAACCCTCGGGCGTACTTTCTTCTGTAAAAGATGACAGGGGAAGAGAATGCGTAGTTGATTTGATAGAAGGCATAGATGCAAGACTTTATCCCGTAGGCAGACTTGATTATGACACAACAGGACTTTTGCTTTTAACTAATGATGGCGATTTTATGCAAAAAGTAACTCATCCGTCATTTGAAATATGGAAAACTTACCAAGCTGTGGTAAAAGGAGTTCCGACAGAGACTGATGTTAAAAAATTTGCAGAGGGCATTATGCTTGATGATGGCAAAACATTGCCGGCAGTGTTGGATGTGGTAGGATATAAGGGCAATAATGCTATAGTTGAAGTTAGCATAAGAGAAGGACGTAACAGACAAGTAAGAAGAATGCTTGAAAGAATAGGTCATCCGGTTAATTCACTTAAAAGAATAAGCTTCGGCTCTTTGGAGCTTGGTGAGTTGAAACCGGGAAAATGGAGACATGCAAAACCCGAAGAAATTGCACGCCTTACGGAAGAACGGTGATAAACTTGAAATTAAAAAAATTAAAACGTTTGCTTTTTTGGAGAAAAAAGAAAACAACTGAGAACGAGACTTTTCCGGATAAATTAGAAAAGGCAATGGGAGGCAAGGATGAAGAAACTCCTGTAATCAAATCGGATTACACGGATGATTTTGTCTTTGCTGAAGTTTGGCTTGCGGTAAAAGATAATATTTTATATAAATATGTTAATGTAGATAAATGCGAATCTGATGTTCAGCAGTTTAAATTATTTGAGGGTGATGAACTGTTTGTAGATGTTAATGCCACATCGTTGGTTTTAGTACATAAACATGGTGATGAGTCTGAATTTATCTGCCGTGGCAGTAATACAATGAACAGGTTTTTTGGAGAATTTGCCGAGAAAGTCAATAAACTCTTAAAAAAAGACGATTCAGAGGATGTGGATGCTGAAAAATCAGAGCCTCATGAAGATCATCATAGACACGGTGGTCACAGAGGCCCCGGAGGCAGACATCGAGGAGGCGGTGCAAACGGAGATTGCTGTCCTAAGTGCGGCAGACCTTATAAAGACGCAACTCGTGTGTGCCCGAATTGTTTTGACAGAGCCGGCATAATAAAAAGACTTTTAAAGTATACATGGAAATACAAAGGCTATGTTATAGCGATTGTTCTGTTTACATTTATAAGTTCAATGCTTCATGTATTGTCTCCTTATTTACAAGGAACCGTATTGTTTGATCAAGTACTTAAAGACGGACACATTCATTACGGTAAGATTTTTGAGCTCGTGGCAGTTCTTATAGTTATACAGGTTCTTTCTATGATTTTAACTATTATTTACGGCAGAGCTAACTCTAAATTTGCAAATGAAGTTGTATACGATTTAAAAACGGATGTATTTTCTTCTATGCAAAGACTGTCTATTAAATATTTTACAGATAAAGAAACGGGCGCTTTGATGACGAGAGTAAACTCGGATGCTGAAGAAGTTCAATGGTTTATGCTGGACGGTATACCGTATCTTATAGCCAATATAATGAAGCTTTTGGGAATAGCTGTTGTTATGTTTATAATTAAGCCGTCAATTACGCTGTTGATACTTATTCCGGTGCCGTTTATTGTATTGTTTTTCTATAAATTCATACCGAAATTTCATAAAATGTATTCTAAAAGTTTCCGTAAAAGAAGTGATATGACAGCCAGAATGAACGACTCATTCACAGCTGTAAGAGTTGTTAAAGCTTTTGGTAAAGAAGAAACTGAAAATAAATCTTTTGCAGTAACCAGCCATTCTTTTGGAGACATACAGGCGGAAATTCAAACGAAATCTGGTACTGTTTTCCCGCTTGTTGGTCTTGTAATGTGGTCGGGCTCGATGTTTATATATGTTTTGGGCGGTATGCTCATTTTGACCGGCAAAATGGGTTTTGGTACACTTACATCTTTTGTAGGTTATGTCGGCATGATTTACGGACCCTTGGAGTGGATGACACATACGGTACAGAAACTTACAGCTGCATTAAATTCTGCTAACAGAATATTTGAAATTATTGATGCTCGCTCTGTAATTGCCGAAGCAGATGAACCTAAAGAAATTGATGATTTCAAGGGTGAAATTACATTTGAAAATGTAAACTTCAGCTATGTGCCGAATAGACCTGTTTTAAAGGATATTTCGTTTAAGGTAGCACCGGGAGAGCACATTGGTATTGTCGGACCATCGGGAGCAGGTAAGTCAACGCTTATAAATCTTATAGCGAGGCTTTATGATACCGATTCGGGCACAATAAAATTTGATGGTATTGATATAAAAGATCTTTCGCTTAAATGGCTTCACAATCAGGTGGGTACGGTTCTTCAAGATACGTATCTTTTTGTAGGAACGGTATATGACAACATTGCATATACAAAACCTGATGCTACACCCGATGAAGTTATTGCTGCTGCTAAAATGGCAGATGCACATGACTTTATTATGAAAATGGAAGACGGATACGATACTTGGATAGGAACGGGCGGCAAAGGCCTTTCCGGAGGAGAAAGACAGAGATTGTCTCTTGCAAGAGCGATACTCAAAAAGCCGAAAATTCTTATTCTCGATGAAGCGACTTCTGCGGTGGATACGCAAACTGAGCTGCATATTCAAAAGGCTTTGGAATCGCTTTCAAAGGGTAGAACTACATTCAATATTGCACACAGATTGTCGACGCTGAGAAATGCTGACAGACTTATTGTAATAGAGAACGGTAACTTGGTGGAAATAGGAACTCATGCGGAAATTTATGCAATGGAGGGCGTGTATTATAAATTGTACCAAATACAAAAAGATGCGCTTAAGATGAGAGGTTTAGAGGAGGCTGATTCTAAAAATGGATAATGCGATAAATGAAATTACAACAGTCAGATATATAAGTGATGATGAGCTTGTTCTTAATAAAACACAGGGTGGATTTTTGTCTCTTACATTGGGAGATAAAACATATAAAAGAATTATGCTTCAAAGGGCATTTCCGTTGTCAAAGCCTACACAGTATATTTCCGTAAGGGAAATACGAGAAGACAGAGAACCGGGAGAAGAAATAGGCGTGATAGAAGATATTGATGCGTTGTCTCCCGAAAAGAAAGCAATCGTTGAAGAAGAATTGGCAGTAAGATATTTCACTCCTCAAATATTGCAAATCACAAAGCTTAAAGATGAAAGAGGATTTGTATATATGGAGGTTGTAACGACCTCCGGACCACGCAAAATTACTGCCAATAACAATTCGTCGAGCTTTATTCGTTTATCTGCCGTAAGGGTGCTTATCGTAGATGTTGACGGTAACAGATTTGATATACCGGATATGACAAAACTTGACAAGAAGAGTATACGAAACCTGGAGGTTGTGGTGTAATGACACTTTTTTTTGATTTGCCCTCTTGGGTGACGGATATAATTGCAGATAAATATCCAAAAGAGAATATGATATATGCCGTGCCGTGGGATTTGAATGAAAAAGATGAATTTACAGACGGTTATTGTGTTGTTACGGATAAATACTTTCTCTTTTTTGAAGGTGGAAAGGTACAAAAAGAAATACTTTCAGAAGCTTTTGAGGATTTTAAAGTAAATCCGATGAGTGGAGCCGGTATTTTGGAAGCAAAAGCTGTACTTACAGGAGAAGATGTGTATCTTGCACGCTTTTCAATGGAGCATATGGCGCGCTTTTCTACAATAGCGCAAAAGATTAATATTGCCAGACTTGGCAGAAAAACCCAAATGAGGGATGATCCGGACCGCAAGTGCTTAAAATGTGGCAGACCTTACCCCAGAGGAACAACGATATGTCCCAAATGTGTGAAAAAGTCAGCTGTTTTGGGTAAACTTGTAAAAATGACCAAAAGATATATCAAGCAATTAATATTTGCAGGTATTTTACTTTTGGTTATATCGGGACTCAACATTGTATTGCCTGAAATATATTCAAGAATAGTAAACGAGGTATATACTGCTCCCGTGCCTGATGCAAGCAATTTAAAAGGCATAGTTTTTCTTTTCGTAAGTCTTTTGATAGCGTATATTTCTTGTCGTATTGCAGTAACTGTATTTACGATTTTCAGAGCAAGAGTTATGGCAAAGCTCAGCAGTGATATCGTACACGATTTGAGAGTAGAAGTTTTTGAGCATATCCATGCTATGTCTGTTGGTTTCACAAACGAACACAAAACAGGAGACCTTATAAGCCGCGTAACAAATGATACGACGAGGGTAAAAAACTTTATACAATCAGAAGCTATTGAGGTTGTTAACCAAGGTCTCACGCTTTTGGCAGTAGGTACTTACATGTTTTTCATAAATTGGAAAATGGCTCTTATAGTTGTACTTCCTGCTCCATTGATTGTGCTTGCAATGAGAGCTTTCAGACGAAAAACACACAAAGTTTATCGTAGATTGTGGAAACTTTCAGGTAAATGTAACTCTGTATTACAAGATATTTTAAGCGGTATAAGAGTTGTTAAAACTTTCGGCACAGAGGAAAAAGAAATCGAAAGATATAAATCAGTCTGTGCAAGTTATAAAAAGCTCTGTGTGGATAACGAGGTGTTTTGGACTACAGTACAACCACTTATCGGTATATTAACTCAATTGAGCCACTTGACGCTTATGCTTATCGGCGGTATTTACATTCTGGACGGAAAGATGGACGCAGGTACTTTGGTGCAGTTTACGACATATGCAACAATGGTTTACGGACCGATAAATTATATGATTTCACTTCCTAAATCAATAGCAGATGCAGTAGCGGCAGCAGCAAGAGTTTTTGATATATTGGACAATGAGCCTGATATCAAAGATGTTGAAGAAGCGGTTGAGCTTGATATAAAAGGTGATATCGAATATCAAAATTTGTATTTTGGATATAAGTCATATAAAACAGTTTTGGAAGATATTAACTTATCTGTAAAAAGCGGAGAAATGATAGGTCTTGTGGGTCATTCCGGTTCGGGAAAGAGTACCATGATAAACCTTTTGCTCAGATTTTATGATCCGGACTCAGGACGTATATTGATTGACGGTGTAGATCTTAAAAATATTTCTCAAAAATATATCAGAAATCAAATAGGTGTAGTATTGCAGGAAACATTTTTGTTTAGCGGTACTATTTTTGAAAATGTAACATATTCAAAACCGGATGCTACACTTGAAGAAGTTATACGAGCTTGTAAAATGGCCAATGCACATGATTTTATAATGAAATTCCCTGATGGATATGACACGAAAGTGGGACAGAACGGACAGACACTTTCCGGAGGAGAAAAACAAAGAATAGCAATTGCAAGAGCGGTAATACATAATCCTCGTATACTTATTCTTGATGAGGCAACGGCGTCGTTGGATACCGAGAGCGAAAAGCAAGTGCAGGAGGCTTTGAGAAGACTTGTAAAAGACAGGACTACTTTTGCGATTGCGCACAGACTCTCTACCTTGAAATTTGCAGACAGACTTGTGGTGCTTGATCACGGTAAGGTTGCGGAAATCGGCACGCATGATGAACTTTTGAAGGCAAAAGGTATTTATTACGGTCTTGTTTTGGCACAGCTTAATATGACGAGACTTGTGGGACAAGAAGAGATTTCCGAAGAAGAGTATCTGAGCGGAGAATAAAAAAAGACGAAAAATATTTCGTCTTTTGTATTGCTTTTTGTTTTTGGATAGGGTACAATAAAGCCGTTACGGATCGTTGGATTTTTAGAATTATCTTAAGGAGGATTCATATATGGCAACGCAAGTTGATGAGAAGAGAATTGAAGAAAAGAGAAAGGCATTAGAGAATGCCATAGCAAATATAGATAAACAGTTTGGTAAAGGCGCAGTTATGAAATTGGGCGACAATGTTGGTATGAATGTGGATGCTATTTCTACAGGAGCATTGGCACTTGATTTGGCTTTGGGCGTAGGGGGACTTCCCAGAGGAAGAATTATTGAAATATACGGACCCGAGTCTTCAGGTAAGACGACAGTTGCGCTTCATGTAATTGCCGAAGCACAAAAAAACGGCGGAGAGGCTGCTTTTATTGATGCTGAGCATGCGCTTGACCCGGTATATGCAAAGGCGTTGGGAGTTGATATTGATAACCTCATCGTATCTCAGCCTGACACAGGAGAGCAAGCTCTTGAAATTGCTGAGGCGCTTGTAAGGAGCGGTGCTATTGATGTTATAGTAATTGACTCAGTTGCTGCCTTAGTACCTAAAGCAGAGATTGATGGAGAAATGGGTGATTCTCATGTTGGACTTCACGCAAGACTTATGTCACAGGCGTTAAGAAAGCTCTCAGGCGTTATCAATAAATCTAAAACTACAGCTATCTTTATAAACCAACTTCGTGAAAAAGTAGGCGTTATGTACGGCAACCCGGAGGTTACTACCGGTGGACGTGCACTTAAGTTTTATGCTTCTGTAAGACTTGATATAAGAAAGGTGGAGGCAATTAAGAACGGCACAGAGGTTGTAGGTAACAGAACACGTGCAAAAGTAGTTAAAAATAAAGTGGCACCTCCATTTAAAGAGGCAGAATTTGATATTATTTACGGTGAGGGCATATCAAAGGTAGGCTCTATTATTGATGTTGCCGTAATGTATAATATCATTAACAAGAGCGGTGCGTGGTTTTCATATGAAGAGCAGCGTATAGGACAGGGCAGAGAAAATGTTAAGATATTCCTCAAAGAACATCCTGAAATGATGGAGGAGATTGATGCCAAAGTTCGTGCTGCCGTTAAAGAAAAAAACGGCAAAAAAAGTGAAGCATGAGTGAACGTGTCAAGATTGTATCAAGCGTGAGGTCTTCGGATGATACTACTTTTACTGTTGCTTTCAGCAGTGGGGAGGTTCTTGGCTTTACAAAGGACGAAGTGCTTGAATATGGTCTCTACATAGAAGACAAATTTGTCGATGATTTTAATAAATTATGCAGTATTATTTTAGCTAAGCGTATGATGGCCTTTGCGGCCTCATACGTTTTGTTTTCTATGAAAAGTGTGTATCAAGTAAGGGTAAAGCTTGAAGAATATTGTAATAAAAGTGAACTTGAAGAAGGTTGGATGCCATTTTATAATGATGCAGTAGATGAGGCTATAAGGCGTCTTGAAGAGTTAAATTATATAAATGATGAACAATACGTTCGAAGATATGTTAAAACGACTTTGAAAGGCAAAATTGTATCAAAGAATAATATATTAAATGAACTTGTATATAAAAAGGGCATAGATAAAAATCTTGCTGAGTGTATTGTAGAAGAAATATATGCAAATGAAGAATTTGATGCTGAGAGTGAGAATGCATATAGATTGCTAAAGAAGAAAACAGGCGGCAAATTTCCGTGCGGTGATGAAGCCGAAGCGAAAAAAGAAATTGCAAAATTATATAGATTTGCACTGTCGAAGGGTTTTTCGTATAGCGTGACAGAATGTGCAATTCAAAGAATAAAAGAAGAAAATAATACATAATTATTGTTGGAGTGAGAAAAATGATTGAAAAATATAATGTATCGATTGTATCGTTGGGTTGTGCAAAGAACCATGTTGATGCTGAGATTATGTTGGGACTTTTAAAAGAATCGGGTTATGACATTACAGAGAATAAAGAATTGGCGGATGTAATTATTGTTAATACATGCGGCTTTATTGAAAGTGCCAAAACCGAGGCAATAGAAGCTATTCTTGATGCGGCTGAATATAAGAAAACTTCAAGATGCAAGGCTGTTATAGCCACAGGTTGTTTGACTCAAAGATATGCAAAGGACGTTATAGAACAGATACCTGAAGCTGACGGAGTTCTTGGTATTGATGGCTATGACAAAATTGTTGATGCAGTTAAGGTTTGTCTCAAAGGAGAAAGATATATTTATTGTGACTATGTAGGAGATGTGTCCTATCTTGATTCTGCAAGAATATTATCAGGGCCAAAGGGAAGTGCATATCTTAAAATTTCAGAAGGTTGCGACAATAGATGTGCATATTGTGCTATTCCTGATATAAGAGGACCTTTCAGAAGTAGGAGAAAAGAATCAGTTATTGCCGAAGCTGAACGATTGGCGGCTGCAGGTGTTAAAGAATTGGTTGTAGTTGCTCAAGATACATCGAGATATGGCAAAGATATTTATGGCAAGCCTGTTTTGACAGAACTTTTATATGAACTTAATAAAATCAATGGCGTAGAGTGGATTCGCGTAATGTATTTATATCCTGATGAGATTGCTTCGGAGCTTATAGAGGCAATGAAAAAATGTGAAAAGGTAATACCGTATGTAGATTTACCGCTTCAACATATAAATGGGCGCATACTCAAAGCAATGAACAGGAGAGGTACCCCGGATGATATTAAAAATGTACTCAGAGAGTTTAGAAATAAACTTGATAAGTGTGTTATAAGAACTTCTATTATAGTTGGATTTCCGGGAGAAACGAATGAGGAATTTGATGAGCTTCTTGAATTTGTGAAAGATACTCGCTTTGATAGATTAGGTGCTTTTTGCTACTCGCCCGAGGAGGGTACACCTGCAAGTAAAATGAAGGGAAAAGTTAAAAAGGCAGTTAAACAAGACAGATATAATCGACTTATGGAGTGTCAGCAGATTATTTCCCGGGAAATTAATGAATCAAGAATAGGAGAGATATATGATGTTCTTGTAGAGGGAGTATCTGACGACGGTATTTTCTATTATGGCAGGAGTTATGCAGAGGGCCCGGATGTAGACGGTAAAATTTATTTTACGGCAAATGATCCTCTGTCTGCAGGCGATATGGTTAAAGTTAAAATATTGATTGCAGAAGAATATGATTTGACAGGTTGTCAAATTTGAGTATAATGATTTGATGTTTATAAATATGTAAAAAATTCCTTGAGAGGTGTGTTCTTAAAGTGAATCTTCCGAATAAATTAACAGTAACAAGACTTATATTGGTTGTTGTTTTTGCTCTGTTTGCTTTCCCGTATCCGTCTGTAATAGAGAATTTTATTGACGGCAGCATTTTTGATATGTTAAGACCATACATAGCTTTGGTGGTTTATGTAGTAGCTTCAATCACAGATGCAGTTGACGGACATATTGCAAGAAGAGATAATTTAATAACAGATTTTGGTAAGTTCTTGGATCCTATAGCAGATAAACTCCTTGTATCAGCTGCTCTTTTGGCTCTTTGTAATGTCAGTTTGATGTATCTTTGGGCAGCGCTTATTATACTTGCTCGTGAGTTTGTTGTTTCCGGTATAAGAATGTTAGCGGCAAGCAAAGGTACTGTAATTGCGGCAGGTAAGCTTGGTAAATTAAAAATGGTTTTTCAGACTATAGCGATAATTACAATTTTGGTTGCGGGAATTGTACCTACAAGTCTTTGGTCTGGATTTGAAATAATTCAATCTGTGATTTACATTGCAGGTAATATTATAATGATTGCTGCAGTTGTTCTTACGATTGTATCAGGTGTTGAGTACGTTTATAAAAATATCGACGTACTTTCTGTAAAAAAGAAATAAACAGTACAACGGATACTTATTAAAAATTTAATAAAGTGAGGCTAATTTTGGAATGGTTATATTAGTTGATGCTATGGGTGGCGATAATGCTCCTTATGCAATAGTGAAAGGTTGTATTGATGCTATAAAAGTGCTTGATGGATTTGATGTGACACTAATCGGTGATGAAAATAAAATCCGTGAAGTATTGCAACAAGAAAAATACAACGGTGAACGTATAAAAATCAGACATACGACACAGATTGTGATGAACGAAGATGTACCTACTAAGGCTATCAGGGAGAAAAAGGATTCTTCTATGGTGGTTGGTTTTAGGATGCTCAAAGCCGGAGAAGGAGATGTATTTATTTCCGCAGGCAGTACCGGAGGTTTATTGGTAGGCGCTACTACTATTGTTAAGCGATTGGGTAATATTGACAGACCATGTCTCGGTTCAATAATACCAACAAAAGGCGGCAGAATGATATTGGTTGATTCGGGTTTGAATTTGTCGTGTAATCCCGAACGGTATAAAAATTATGCATACCTTGGTGCGGCATATGTGAATGCTTTGTTTAAGACAGAGAATCCTCGTGTGGGACTTGTAAATATAGGTTCAGAAGAAGAAAAAGGTCCTGATGATATAAAGGCTACAAATGCTCTTATGAAAGAATCAACGCTCAACTATATAGGTTATCTTGAAGGCAAGGATCTTTTTGAAGGCAAAGCAGACGTAGTTGTAACTGATGGATTTACCGGCAATGTAATTTTGAAAGTTGTCGAGGGTACGGCAAAATATATGTTTACTGAGGTTAAAAACGTACTGCTAAAGAATATTAAAACAAAAATCGGTTCGTTGTTTATAAAAGGCGAACTTTATAAATTTAAGGATAAAATGGATCCTGATATACATGGGGGAGCTCCTATTCTTGGTGTGAACGGTTTGGTTATAAAGAGTCACGGCAGCTCAAATGCAAAAACAATTAAGCATGTTGTATTAAAAGCTTATGACCTTGCCAACAGCACTTTTATGGACGACATCAGATTGAATTTTGAAAAAATATAGTGTATAATAGTCGCACGTTTTGATGCTGACAACTTTTGTAATAAAGAAAGGAATGAATTTTAAATGTTTGATAAGGTAAAGGAAATTGTAGTTGATCAACTTGGTGTTGATGAGGATTCTGTAACATTGAGTTCTTCATTTGTTGATGATCTCGGTGCTGATTCTCTTGATATAGTTGAGCTTATTATGGCATTTGAGGATGCATTTGATGTTGAGATTCCCGATGCTGATGCAGAGAAAATTTCAACAGTTGGCGATGCAGTAGATTACATTAAATCAGTTAAAAATTAATATTTATGACCAATAATATTTCTAAATTAGAAGAAAGTATCGGTTACAGCTTTCATAATCGTGATTTGATTATGAAAGCTCTTACTCATACTTCTTATTCAAATGAACATGCAGTCGGGAAATCGAAGCCGGAGAGTAATCAAAGACTTGAGTTTCTCGGCGATTCTGTTTTAAGCACTATTATAAGCACTTATTTGTACAAGCATTATCCGACGATGAATGAAGGCAATTTATCAAAGCTTCGTGCTGCTGTTGTTTGTGAAGCTTCTTTATCGGAGTTGGCACAAAGTATATGCTTGCAGGAATATTTGCTTTTAGGACGTGGAGAAGAACTTTCCGGCGGCAAAAATAAGCCGTCTATACAAGCAGATGCTTTTGAAAGTTTGTTAGCGGCTATATATTTAGATAGCGGTTTTGAATGTGTTTCAGATATTCTTTTAAACAAACTTGATATGGAGTCCTTTGTTAAAAAACATGCAGAGACTTATGACAGCACAGATTATAAGACAAAGTTACAAGAATCCATTAATACAAATGTGGCTGATATTGCTTATGAAATATGTGGTGTAGAGGGTCCTGCTCATGATTGTACGTATTATGCAAAGGTGATTGTGTCACAAAAGAATTCCCAAATATCCAAAACTGCTGACGGTACGGGACGCAGTAAAAAAGATGCTGAACAGCAAGCTGCTAAGGCACTGCTGAAAAAATTAGGCTTAATATAATCAAGAGGTAAAGTGCTATGATTAGAGTTACGATTTGGAACGAATTTGTTCACGAAAAGACTGAGGAGTCAATTAAAAAAATTTATCCTGATGGTATACACAAGGTTATTGCGGATTTTCTTGGGAAAAATGAAGATATGGTTGTTACAACGGCCGTTTTAGATGATGAAGAACATGGTCTTACAGATGAGGTTTTAAATAACACAGATGTTCTTATTTGGTGGGGACACATGTGTCATCATAAAGTTAGTGATGCCGTGGTAGCAAAAGTAACCAATTGTGTATTGCGTGGCATGGGATTTATACCTTTACATTCTGCGCATATGAGTAAACCTTTTATATCTTTAATGGGAACAAGTTGTACACTTAAGTGGCGTGACGGTGATCGTGAACGTTTGTGGTGTGTTGATCCGAGTCATCCTATTGCACAGGGAATTCCTGAAACTTTTGTGCTTGATCCCGAAGAAATGTACGGAGAGTTTTTTGATATACCAAAGCCCGATTCGGTTGTTTTTTTGAGTTGGTTTAAAGGAGGAGAAGTTTTCCGCTCCGGCTGTACTTTTACAAGAGGGTATGGCAAAATCTTCTATTTCAGACCGGGACACGAGGGAAACCCTTCATATTATAACGAAAATGTTCAAAAAATCATAACAAATGCTGTCAGATGGGCGTGCCCAACAAATAGAATTGGTTCTATTATTTGTCCTAATGTGCAGCCTGTTGAGGGTAAGTGATGCTGATTATTCCGATTTTTGTACCTCATGCAGGTTGTCCTCACGATTGCTGTTTTTGCGATCAAAAGAAAATAAGTGGGCATAAAGCACCTCCTACGGAGAGCGAAATAATTAAAACAATAGAGGATTATTCAGATATTGTTTGTAATTATAAAAGTGTCCAGGTTGCTTTTTTTGGAGGAAGCTTTACTGCAATTCCTCGTGAAATGCAACAAATGTATCTTGAAACTGTAGCGCCGTATGTAAAAAAAGGTGTAGTGCATTCCGTACGTTTATCAACAAGACCTGATTGCATAGATGAAGAAACACTTTTGTTTTTGAAAAGTTATCATGTAAAAACAATTGAACTTGGTGCGCAATCAATGGACGACGAAGTGTTATTGGCCTCAGGCAGAGGCCATACAGCAGAAGATACAATAAGAGCAGCAGAACTGATTCGTGCATATGGCTTTGAATTGGGTCTTCAAACTATGACAGGTTTACCGGGCGCTTCGTTTGAAAGTGATTTGATGACTTGTCAAAAAATTATAGATTTAAAGCCGGATATTGTGCGTATTTACCCTACAGTAATTATTCGCGATACATATTTGCATAAAATGTATGAAAAAGGTGTTTATTTGCCGCCTTCGTTAGAAAAAACTGTTGATTTATGTGCCCAATTAATGGTAAAATATACTGACAAAGATATAAAAGTAATACGTATGGGACTTCAAGCATCAGACGGAGTCAGCTTGGATGGAGATATTGTAGCAGGTCCATATCATCCTGCTTTCGGTCAGCTTGTTAAATCTCATATTGCTTATGATAAACTTGTGGAAATTGCTGAGATGCAACAAGCAAACGATGTTTTTGAACTAAATGTTCCGCAAGAGGAATTGTCCGACTATATAGGACAAAGAAAATGTAATATTGAAAAGCTTAAGAAGCGGTTTGGTTACCAAAAAGTTGTTATAAAGCCTTTAAAATGACATACTTTTTCAGCATAACTGCAGTATAATAGAATTATAAAATATTGTGTGGTGAGGATTTTGGCAAAAGAAATATTCAGTAGAAGCGAAGTAAAATATACGCTTAGTGCGGCTCAAAAAGATATTTTAATAAATGCTATAAGTGAATATATGGATCCTGACAAATACAATATCGGAGGTAATTTTTATACAATATCAAATATATATTATGACACCGATGACAATTATTTGATACAAAATTCTGTTGATAAACCAAAATACAAAGAGAAGCTTCGTTTAAGAGGTTACGGAGTACCTAAACCGGGAGACCTTGTATTTTTGGAAATTAAGAAAAAATTCAAAGGTGTAGTTAATAAAAGGCGCACAAGGTTAGAAATTGAAGAGGCAAAGAGATACATAGAAACAGGCATTATGCCGGAGCTACAGCCATATATAAATATGCAAGTAATGAAAGAGATTGATTATTTTACGCATATTTATAAATTGAAACCTGCAGTTTATTTAGCTTATGACAGGCTTGCTTTTTTTGACAAAAACGATTCTGAGTTTCGAGTGTCTTTTGATACAAATATTCGTACGAGAAGATATGATTTGACTCTTGATGCCGGTGATTACGGCAAACGAATGTTTGATGATGATGTGTGGCTTATGGAGGTTAAGATTAACAAAAATTTACCATTATGGTTTACTCATCTTTTGACTGAGAATTCTCTGTTTCCAAGACCTTTTTCAAAATACGGCACTGAATATGCGCGTATGATCGGTGAAGGCAGAGTTGAAGATTTTGAGACGCTTCGCAGTGTGATTTTATAAAGAGATTTCAATACATATTTGGAGGATATATTATGGACAAATTTTTTAAGAGTATTTTAGATGCAGATGTTACAGTAGATACATCGATAGCCTTTGATAAAGCGTTGATAATAGTTTTATCTGCATTCGCAGTAGGTATTATTGCCAGTACGGCATATATGCTCGCATCCGGTAAAAGAGGTGCTTTTTCACAGAACTTTATGCTGACTCTTGTAGCTTTGCCACCTGTAGTTTCGTTGATAATATTGGTTGTAGGTTCAAGTATTGCCGGTGCATTTTCACTTGCCGGTGCGTTTTCGTTGGTTCGTTTCAGAAGTGCCCCCGGGGATCCCAAAGACATTGTTTATGTATTCCTTGCACTTGCCGGCGGTTTTGCTTGTGGAAGAGGATACGTTTCATATGGCATTTTCTTTGTAATCCTTATCTGCTTTGTCATGATTTTCTTAACTCGATTCGGTTATGGCAAGAAGCGTATGAATGTACGTAAACTCCGTATCAAAATTCCTGAAAATCTTAACTACACAGATGCTTTTGATGATATACTTACTAAATACACCAAAAACTATGAGCTTGAAAGAATTAAAACAATTGACCTTGGTGCATTGTTTGAATTAACATATCATGTTACATTAAGCGCAAATGTCAATGAAAAAGATTTTATTGATGAATTACGTTGTCGCAACGGCAATTTAACAATACTTCTTACAGCTATTGATGATAAAACAAGCTTCAAAGGATAAAAGATATTTGCATAATTAAACTTTGATAAAATCTTTTATAAGATTAAATTTAGCTTCGCCAATTCCGCTTACCAGGAGGATGTCTTCGATTTTTTTGAAATCGCCATTCACCTCCCGGTAGGCGATTATTTTTTTTGCTGTAGATTCTCCGATGCCGTTTAACTTAGTAAGCTGTGAAATTGTGGCTGTATTTAGATTTATTTTTTCTTTTAAGATTTCTTCATGTTCAGATAGATTTCCTGTGTTTGTTCTCACCGGCGTTTGCTCAGGCGGCAAATAAAAGGGCGTCTCGCCTTTGAAAGGGATATGTATTTTTGTTCCGTCTGAGACAAAAGATGCCAAATTAATAAAACTTAAATCACAATTATCTTTCAAACCGCCTGCAGCTTCAATCACATCTGCAAGTCTTGCGTTCTCTTCTATATTTACAACGCCCGGAGAGCATACAGCTCCGCTTATGTGGATTTGTATGTATTTATTTTTGTGCGGTGTTGCTGTAGGCACTGTTGCTTGAGTGGGCGTAACAGAAAGAGTGCCCGTTTTTGAAGGTACAGTATATGTTGCTTGCAAGTTGGGACTTGTAACTTCAACAGTGCTCTTTTTGTTTATCAAAAATCCCGTCAGAAGTACAAGTACCACTCCTACAGAAATCAATGTCAGTTGTACTTTTGCCGGTATTATCAGCACCCTCCCGAACAAGCGTACCCTTTTATTTTTTATTTTCCTGACTAAAAAATCAAACTTCAAGCAACCTCCACCTTTCCGTAGCAGTATTATACAACTTTCGCGGCTCGCCAAACATTTCCCGGGAAATAATTGCTGCAGTATTTTTTCTACGGAAAGTGTACGCTCGCCACAAGTGTGGTGAAAAATTTTTATGAAATGAATTTCTACACAAAAACGGGCGATTTGTGGGAGAAAAGAAAAATTTTTCTCGAACAAAACAAGCGATTTGTGGGAGAAAAGCATCAATAGAAGCTGAAAATCGAACTCGGAACAGCTCGAAACAAGGTTTTTCTCTGTAAATAGCCATTGTTGTGGGAGAAAAATTCTCTTGTGTTTTTATTTGACCGGTGGTAGACTCCGTAAACATTATTTTTCAAAGGATGGTGATGGATTTGTCGGAGTTTTCGGATTTTGTTTACGGACGAGATTTGATTCTTTTACAAAAATACTCAGGTGAGTTATTAGAACTACAAGATAAATTGGAAAAACTAGGAAAAATTCCAAAGGGCGCTGTTTATATAAAAAAGTCAGAGAAAAGTTATTTGACCAAAGATAATATTAAACATACATACTCTAACTACAACCAAGAATTATATTTAAAAGGTCAAAGATTTCATGTTTCAAAAAGCACAAAAGCAACGACTGAAGAAGCATTAGTTAGAAAATATGGTAAAAATTATAATTCACAAGATTATTCGATAAAAGAGAATATTCTTATAGCAAAAAATAAAATTGAGCAGAGTCTAATGTTGACGGATGAAATAATTTGGTTAAAAAACAATATCAAAAGGCTAAAAAACCAAATCAATCTTGGCAAAGATAAATGGCAATTTGATATTTCAGACAGTCTTATAACAAAATTAGGCAAACAATATTTAGATATAAAAAATCAATCGGCCGTGTACAACCGAGAAAGAAAACATAAAGTTCAAATTGCCCAAACAGGTACAATGAGCGAAATCGAATCAGAATTCGCCAGTGAAACACAAAGAAACTTTTATTTAATGGATGGCAAAAAAATAGAAACTTACGCAGGAGAAACAGTTAGATCAAAAAATGAGTTGATTGTAGCAAATGTCATGAAAAGAATAGGCGTTTTGTATATGTATGAGTATTTCGTACAAGAAACAGGACAAAACTGTGATTTTTACTTTTTGGCAGGAGGTAAATTGTGCTACTTGGAAGTTTTAGGGATGATGGAAAATGAACAATACAAACGACGTTGGGAAAATAAGGAACAAATATATAACAGAGCGGGTTTACATACAGGAGATAAATTGTTTGTTTTAAATCTTTCCGGTAACGAAAACATAGAAGAAAGAAAAATTGAACAAATGTTCTTTGACATAGCTGCTAATAATTTTTCTACGGAAAAGGGTCGCTCGCCGCAAGTGTGATGATAAAGCTTTTTGAAAATAAGTTTTCTACACAAAAACGGGTGTTCTGTGGGAGAAAAGAAAAATCTTTCTCGAACAAAACGTGTAATTTGTGGGAGAAAAGCATCAATAGAAGCTGAAAATCGAACTCGGAACAGCTCGAAACAAGGTTTTTCTCTGTAAATAGCCATTGTTGTGGGAGAAAAATTTATGTCACTAAATCATGACTG
>JBGVNN010000013.1:0-78572 GCA_045125595.1 Candidatus Egerieisoma sp. | reverse complement strand
CACACCGGTGACATTGAAAGCACCACTCGTTTCATGCCGTTACCAACGTCATATACCTTTTGTCCCTCTGTTCTGAGTTCTCGAATCTCAATTCCTTTTTGCTTTTCTTTTCCCAATTTAGGAATTATTGATTCTTCAATTTTTTCTAACACTTGCGTGTCTTTGTTTTCTGCCATTATTTTTTGGCTCCTTTCGTATTTTTTATTTGCAGCTGCGACTTTAGTGTATAAAAAAAACCGGACATCCTCTGTCCGGTTTAAATCATGTTTTAAAATTTTTTTATTTGTAATTTACTTCTAATATTTGCGGATATGAACAATAACACTTAATAAGCAAAGCGATACTGTACCATACTAATAGAGGCTTCGCAATTGGAATGAATGGCAATTTTCGATAATACAGTCAATATTCGACATTCTGCCAACTCAAGTAATAATCAATCAACCAATCCTCAATATCATCTTTTGACCAATACATATCAGAAAAATCATTTGAATCATACTGTTTTTCAAGTATTTTTTTATTTCCCACAAATGTTAAGTATTTCTTTGGATAATCATGTCTTTTCTCATAAATCATTGTCGCCTTCATAAACCATTCAAAGGATGGAACATACTCATTCACATCACACGGATAACCATCAGTTGCAGGCGAATATACAAGCGGCAAAATACAAATATCATCTATCTCATCTAATACCGGTATACAATCAAAAACCTTATTAAAAACTTGAATAGCCGAAAAAATAATTCCCTTATAATACTCAACGTTTCCTATTTTTTGTAATACAATATATTTCCCGTACAAGCCATTTTCTATTGCTTTTTGTGTATGGAATTGATACGCATAAACATCCCCTATGCACCAAGGGTTCCGTTCGAATTCAATAGGTTTACGGAATTTCTTTTCTGGCGGCATTGGCGAGTTTATCTTTTCTTCCAATTTTTGCAATGTTTTTTCCCATTTTATGATGTCTTGACTTCGTTCCCAATTAGAAATCCCGGCATTTTTTTGTATGTAATCTAACGCGTGTTCTTTTACTTCTGTATTTAATCGCCCTACACTCCATTGAGTTTCCGCAAGTGCATACCAAAAAAGTGGCTCTTCATCTGTTCCAATAAGTTCTTCATATTCCTTATAGGTTCTATGGTACGCATCTTCATTACTTAATTGTTGTTTTAAAAATTCTATATATGTATCTCTTATATCACAAGTCGTATCATTGGAAAATAATCCTGTATTCCATGTTCCCATACATATTCAACTCCTTGTTAAATGGTATTCCTAATCAATCCAACTCTGTATAAGTCCAGAGTAACATCTAACACGCTTCTTAATAAACTATTTGTGACTTCACTGTCTCTGCGTCTTTCTCTAAACCCAATGCTTTAAGAATCTCAAAGCCGAAATCCAATGCAGCACCTGCAGAGCGACCTGTCACTATATTTCCGTCTCTAACAGCAGCATCTTGAGTGTACTCACCGCAGGATTCCGGATTTATACATCCGGGGTAAGATGTAGCTTTTTTGCCCTCAAGAAGACCGAGCTTTTCGAATGTACAAGGAGAAGCACAAATAGCGGCAATTACCTTACTTTTATTATAAAACGCCATAACGATTTCATTAACTCGTTCATCATCACGAAGATTGTGCGCATTCGGCAGTCCACCGGGTAAAATAACACCGTCGTACTTATCACTTATAACATCATAATCAAAATTTTTCATAATTTCAGGCAATATCTTATCTGCTATAAAATCAATATTATGTGCACCTCTGAGAATATCATGTCGCGTTGTACTGTAAATATCAACAGCTACTCCTGCTCTTTTTAAAATATCTACAGGGGCAACTGCTTCAACTTCTTCAAAACCATTTGATAAAAGTACCATCATTTTCATATTAAATCATTCCCTTTCTATTTTTATTTCTATCTAATTCAACTCTATTTCTTTAGCATAAATGTATGAAATAATTTCGCCTTGTTTGGTTTCGCAATACCCTTTTTCTTTATGTGAATAATTCGAAATTTCTACCGAACCAAAATCTTTAAACTTTTCATATATTTTTACCAACACATTAAGCTCATCATCGGTAATCATACCTACCGGAATGTTAGAATCAGGAACCACTTGGTGTTTTTCATATCCGTTATCATAGAAAACTTCAATATGTGCAATATGATCTGCCGCCATTTTCCCAAGAAGTATATCGAAATTTTCAGGCACTGGGCCATACTTATGATGTGCATATCTTAATCCCGACATTGAAATTCCATTTTCTTTATAATAAATCATATCTGAATAATTCAGCAACTTCATTAACTTTGTTTTTAATAAATCTGTATTTTTATGTGCAAAAAACAAAACCATTGCACAAGTTTTTTCATAATCGAATACTTTAAATCCGTTTTCTGCACAAGGAGCATTTGAAAAGTACAAGTCAATCAAATTACTTTCATCATTGATTTTTGTTTTATTTTCTAATTCACCAACAGCTTTATATAATTTTTTCTGTTGTCTTTCGTCAAGCAAAATCTCATTTTCATTAAGATAAGTTCTCATATTCTGAGGTTCGCGTAAAAATAACAAAAGACTATTATGAGCTTTGTCTTGAATTGAACCATTTTCATATCTGCAAATCGTTTTATCTCCCCAATTAAGAAGTTTAGCAAAAGCTCTTTGACTAAGTCCATATTGTTCTCTGATTTTCTTAATTTCTTCAGGTAACAAAAGTTTATGTTTTTTTCGATATTGATTATAAGCTGCTAAAAGTGTTTTATTATCTAATTCTTCACAAAAAAACTCTTCACCACAATCAACACAAACAAGAACTTGTGCATCCACTTCAATTTCTTCACCACAAACAATATAAGATTCTTTTTGAGTTATTACTTTTGTCTCTACTTCTCTTTTACATTCTTCACAATACTTTTTCATAAAAATCACCACCTAAATTCTATGCAAAATCATCTTTATGAAATCCAATACATTTGAGAACTTCTTCCCCATTTTCTTGTGTTATTTTAACCTTTATATAGAAAGAAATACCATCAATCTTCTTTTTAAATTCCCATATATCACCTAGCCTAACAGAATCAAAATCCTTTTTAGGTCCTTTATAATAATCACCGACAACCAAACCAAAAATTTCATTTTTGGCATCTAATACAGTAAGTCCGTATTGTGCTAAAGCCTGCATATTTTTTCTTCTGGGCACAAAGTCGTATTTCCCTGCAGAAATCAATTTTTTCATTTTTTCAAGAAAAATAAAAACATCTGTCACATTAGCATAATTACTCACTTATTCACCTCCATATTATACACACTTTCAATCAAATGTCAACAAAACGCGGTCTTGTGACCGCATTTTGTATTTTTTACTCATTGTCTTTTTACTTCGGTTTATTGCTATGTGCAGACAAATTATTTATCGTATTTTCTTATTCAGTTTTCACTACAATCTCATTCACAGATGATATAAATCTTATATTCCTCAAATACTCCGCTCCAAGAGTCTTTTTAAGTCCCTCTTCATTGCCTTTAGGCACAATGCACTTTTTAAATCCCATACGGAAAGCCTCTGTCACTCTCTTCTCGGCTTGGCTTACACTTCTGATTTCTCCGGTCAAGCCAATTTCACCGAAAATAACAGTATCTTGAGGGAACACCACATTTCTGTATGAGGACATAATCGCAGCCGCAATTGCAGCATCGGCTGCCGGCTCATATATGCGCATACCGCCGACAACATTTACGTATGTATCACAATCACACATCTTGTAGCCCGCTCTCTTTTCTAAAACAGCAACAAGAAGCGCCACTCTGTTATAATCAAGACCAGTAGCCATTCTGCGCGGATTTGCAAGTGTTGTGTTTGAAACAAGAGCTTGTACCTCAAGAAGCATCGGACGAGTACCCTCCAATGTACATACAACAGCAGTACCAGCTGCATTTTCCGGACGACCCTCAAGCATAACAGCAGAAGGATTCTTAACCTCAGCCAAACCGTCCTCACGCATTTCAAAAACGCCTATTTCGTTTGTAGAACCAAATCTATTTTTAACACACCTTAATATCCTGTATGCCTGATGGCGCTCACCTTCAAAATACAAAACAGTGTCCACCATATGCTCCAACACGCGAGGTCCTGCGATACCTCCGTCTTTAGTCACATGACCTATTATAAATACGGAAATATTCATTCCCTTTGCAATTCTCATAAGTCTGCCTGTAATCTCTCTTACTTGGCTGACGCTGCCCGGTGCAGATGCAATTTCATCATCATATATCGTTTGCACAGAATCTATAACTATATAATCAGGCTTTATGCGTTCTATTTCACTCTCAATACTGCTTATAAGTGTCTCTGAATAAATAAACAAATTATCAGAATCAACTTTAAGTCTGTCGGCCCTCATTTTAATTTGCTGTGATGACTCCTCTCCGGAAACATACAGCACATTTTTGCTTTTAGCCATATTTCCCGAGAGCATAAGCATCATCGTAGACTTACCTATTCCCGGATCGCCGGAAGCCAATATCAATGAGCCCTTTACTATGCCACCGCCTAAAACACGGTCAAGCTCCCCTATTCCTGTTTCTTCGCGCTCTGAAACATCTGCCGTAATCTCCTTTAAAGCAGATGCCTTTGTTTGCACATGAACGCCTTGAAAACCAAAAGAATTGCCGCCTGAGCTTTTCTTCTCAGGCTTTATTTTCTCTTCTACAAAAGTATTCCAGCTTTGACAGCCCGGACATTTACCGAGCCAACCGCTTGATTCATAGCCACATTCCGTACAAAAATAAACTGATTTAACTTTCGCCATTTACAGCCACCACCTCGCCGTTTTTAACGGTAATAATGATATTTTTACTGTTAGACTCAAGCATGAGCGTAGATACCTTATCTTCAATCTCATTTTGCAAAAGCCTTTTGATAGGTCGTGCACCGTATTGAGGCGAATATCCCTTTTCGGAAATCACATCAACGACGCACTCTTCTATTTTAAGCTGCATACCATTTTTAGCCGCACGCTTTTCAAGTTGTTTAACAAGAATTGACGCAATTTGTTTAATTTCTTCTCTTGTAAGCTGTTTAAATACGAGAATATCATCAATTCTGTTAAGAAACTCAGGTTTAAATGTTCTTTTAAGCTCCTCGTTAACATTCTTTTTCATAATTTCGTGTTTCTCGCCTTCGGAATGTTGCGCAAAGCCTAATGTTTTAGGTTCGGAAATATTTCTCGCACCTACATTAGAAGTCATAATGATTACCGAGTTCTTAAAATCAAGCTTTCTACCCTTTGAATCTGTTATTTGACCTTCATCGAGAATTTGCAAAAGTATATTAAATATGTCGGGATGAGCCTTTTCAATTTCATCAAAAAGAACAACGGAGTACGGTTGGTTTCTTATTTTTTTAGAAAGCAACGGTTCATCTGTAAAACCTACGTATCCCGGAGGTGAACCGATAAGTTTTGAGACACTTGCAGGCTCCATAAATTCAGACATATCAAACTTAATCAAAGCTGCTTCATCACCAAAAAGTGCCTCTGCCAAAGCCTTACTTACTTCTGTTTTACCAACGCCCGTTGGGCCCAAGAAAATAAATGAACCTACAGGTCTGTTAGGATCTTTTAAACCGGTTCTGCCTCTTCTTATAGCCTTAGCTACAGCAACTACAGCTTCATCTTGACCCACTACTCTCTCATGCATTATCTTTTCAATATTCAAAAGACGTCTGCTCTCGTCAATATCAAGCTTTTTAAGCGGTATGCCTGTCCATTTTGATACAATCTCTGCAATATCTTTTTCTTCAACCACGGCTTTTTGAGAAGGCATTGTACTTAAATCTTTCTTGGCATCGTTTTTGATTTTTTGTTCTCTGAGAAGTTTTTCTTCTTTATACAAAAATGCAGCATCTTCAAATCTGCCTGCCATAACTGCTTCATCGAGATGACGTCTTACTTGTTTAAGCTTTTCATCAGTATTATCAGGATCGTGTTTCACCGCAGGCATTTGTTGCAAGCTCTTATACGAGCCTGCTTCATCAATGGCATCTATTGCTTTATCCGGCAAAAATCTGTCATGAACATATCTCTTTGACAAATTAACAGCCGCTTTAATTGCATCATCACTAATTGCAATATTGTGATGCTTTTCATAAATCGGTTTTAATCCTTGAAGAATTTTCAAAGTTTCTTCTTCATCAGGTTCATCAACGTTAACAGGTTGAAATCTTCTTTCTAAGGCAGGATCAGCTTCTATATACTTCCTGTATTCACGAAGCGTAGTAGAGCCGATTAATTTGATGCTTCCTCTTGAAAGTTCAGGTTTCAAAATATTGGCAGCATCAAGTGAGCCTTCAGAATTACCTGTACCGATTATTGTGTGTATTTCATCCAAGAAAAGAATCACATTCGGATCATTCTTTGCCTCTGCAAGCACTCTTTTAAATCTCTCTTCAAATTCGCCTCTGTATTTAGCTCCTGAAATCATAGAAGATAAGTCGATTGAAATAATACGTTTCTTTTTAAATTTGTCGCCCACGTTACCATCTGCAATGATTTGTGCCAAACCCTCAACAATAGCTGTTTTACCGACGCCCGGCTCGCCTACAAGGCAGGGGTTATTCTTTGTCTTTCTGCTTAATATTTGCAAGACACGATTCATTTCATCTTCTCTGCCGATAATAACATTACCTGAACCCTCTAAGGCTTTTTTAGTTAAATCAACACCGTATTTTTCTAAAAACGAAACATTTCCCTCCTGTTGATTTTTAACAAAATCAACAGCCATTCTCTCCATAGGCGTTTGGTCTGTTTTTCCTCTGTGTTTTTGAAGTTCAGCTGTAAAATCATCAGTTTGAAGAGCCATAATCAAGTCTTTAAAAAGCACATTTGGGTCAACATTCAAATCAACGAGAATTCTCACAGCTATACTGTCAACTTCTCTGAAAATAGTTACCAAAAGATGCTCTGTACCGACTTCTTTGTGCCCGTAATGCATTGCTGTTTCTTTACTTCTTCTGATAACTCTCTCGCAAGCTATGGTATATGAAATATCCCCTTCAAAGTACTCCCCGGATTCTTTTGAGTTATTCATGATACGGGCAATAGACTCGTGTATACTTCCCGGTGTAAGTTTGTTCTTAATAAGAACAGTACCTGCAATACCTACAGGATCAAGGCATAATCCGTAGAGCAAATGCTCGGTACCTACTACATTACTGCCAAGTTCTCTTGCTTCTAATATTGCATATTCTATTGCTGCTTTAGCTTTTTGCGTAAAGTTTATATTAAAATAATCAGACATAAATCCTCCCATTATCCCCCTATTGTCAACAACTCAAGAGCTGTAACGTCTTTTATCAAACCGCTTTTTACAGACATATCCATTTCTTCACAAAGTTCTACTTTTTTTCTTATATAATCAAGACTCATATTTGCAGCTTGTCTTGATAACTTACCTGCGGCAAAATCCTTAATCCCCAAACAAGCGGCTATTTGCGCATTTCCGACGCCGTCAGACATCAAAAGTTTAACGCTGTACAATTGAGACCACATTTTACTTAGTATTGAAATTATCTTTACCGGCGGTTCTTTATCTTCTAACAGCCCCTTTAAAATATCATAAGCTTTCGCATTGTTTCCCGAGGCCACTGCATCATTCAAATCGAATATTTTCGGGCTGTAATGCATACAGCAAAGTTGATCTACATGTTCTTTTTTGATTTCTTCACCGTCTTGTACATAAAGTATAAGTTTCTCTGTCTCATTCATCAGCTTTGTGATATCCTCTCCGATACCCTCAATCATATACTGAAGAACATATTCACTTATAAGCCTTCCCGATTTTTTCACTTCATATGCCAAAACCTTTTTTATTTCTGCCGGAGATTGCTTTTTGCATTGAAAAACAATGCCTGTCTCGCAAACCTTTTTATATAATTTATTGCGTTTATCAATGTCATCTTCTTTAAAAACAACTATCGTGTCACTGCCCTCTGCAACGTCAGCAAAAGAAGTATCTGTAGCTGTTTTAAACATGCCGCTGCCGCTGACAACGATGAGCTTTTTATCTCCAAACATGGATGTCGTGGCACAAATGGATTCTATATCCCTTACATCAGCATCTTGACCGAAAAAATAACAATTCATACTGTCAACATCTAATCTCGTTTTAATCCTCCCTGCATACAAATCTTTGAGATAATTCTCCGGTCCGTAAAACAAATATATATTTTTAAGTTCATCGCTTTGAAGATGTTTTTTCATTACTTTGATGTCTTCAATTTCTGCCATGTACTGACCTTACCCTTTCTCAGCATAACTCGCACCGAGCCACATAAATCGCTTCTTTTTATATCTGCCCCCACTTTTGAAAGTGTCTCCAACACCTCATTTGCAGGATGTCCGTAGCTGTTTTTTTCTCCAACGCTTATTATAGCACATTCAGGTGAAATAATCGAAATATTTTTATGCAAGCTGCCCGTATTCGAACCGTGATGTGCCACCTGTAATATTTCCGAATCTGCAAACAAACCATTCTCTGCCACATAGCTTTCTGTTTCCTCTTGAATATCTCCCGTAAACACAGCTCTGCCATCTGAATTTTCTGCAATCATTACAACAGATGCATTATTAATATCGCTCTCATCGGTTTTGCCGAAAAAGTGATTGTTTACAATAAACTGAAACAAAGTATCGCCATATTGGACAGAACAATTGTTCGATATACGCACAATTTCTATACCGTAAGACTTTGCTACTTCACAAGCCTTATTTATACCTTCATCAGCAATATTGTCAGGTACATATAGTCTATCTATATCATGCTCTGACGCCACTTTTTCAAAGCCGCCCGTATGGTCGCTGTGTCCGTGTGTCAAAAGAACAAAATCCAAATCACCAACGCCCTGTTTAAGCAAAAGCGTACTCACATCGACTTTTCCCTCTCCCGCATCAACAAGACCTACTACATCCTCACTTTTATACATCACGCTCAAGCCTTGCCCTACGTCAAAAAAAACGATGTTTGTACTACGGAAATGTACTGCAAACGCTACTGCTACTGCAATACTGATCAGACACACATGTATAAATTTCTTTTTTATATATTTAACTGCCTTTTTATTTAATATAATCAAAATCAGACAGTAATATATAATTATTGTGAATTTACTCATACTCGGTACATTAAAAGCTCCAAGAGGTGCAGGAAGCCCTGAACCTGTTTCCGTAATTTTATCTAAAAATACAAGCGCAACAGATGTTACAGCCGCCGGAATTTCCGTCAATAACGAGCCAAAGGGCAACCAAGCAACAAGCCAAACAGCAATACCGGACAGACATATTGCGCAAGCGGCTTTGCCTGCAAAAAGCGTAGCGATAACCCCAACAGGAGAAAATGTATTAAAGTATGTAACAAGCAGCGGAAACAACCCCAAATTCACACTCAAACCGCTCGTAAGCCATCCCGGTATTTTACCGAAGAAAAACTCCCTGTATGATATCATTGGTTCAATTACCATTATTGACAATATCGCAACATAGCTCAATATAAAGCCACTGCTAAATAGCAAATACGGATTATTAAGCAATTGCAAAGTGCAAGCAACTGAGAGCGAATTAAAACTTTTAACAGGTCTTCTTACTATTTTACCAACAAGTATATAACAACTTTGCAATATTGCTCTTGTAATTGATGGCGAAAAGTCTGCCAGGGCGCCAAATAATAAAATAATAATTACAGTTATTACTTTTTTGCCTGCATAATTCATTTTAAATTTTGACAATATCCACCTTGTGCCGGATTGTACAAATCCAACGTGCATACCTGATACTGCCATAATATGGGCTATTCCTGAAGCTCTGTATTCTTCTAATTTACGGCTTTCTAACCTGCCTGTATCTCCGGTAATTACAGCCATTGCAGTAGATGCATTTTTCTCACCAAGCACATTATTCAAGCTTGAATACATGCTTTTTCTTATTTTTGCCATGGCTATTTTAAAATTCAATTTAGTATTAATTAATTCAACACAGCTGTTTTCAGGCTTTATTCGAGAAGCTATATTTTTACTTGCGAGATATTTTCTTTGATCAAATTCGCCGAAATTTCTCGATGGTTTTGTTTGAATAACCGCTCTTGTTGGATTATGTATTTTTATATAAGCTCCCTCTTCTATTATCTTTTTTATATCAGGTTCTAATTTATTTGTCAGTAAAAGGAATTTTCGATTTTTAAACATCCCTTCTTTGCACACGAAAATCATCTTGTCCTCACCGAAAGTACAGGAATCGTAAACATATCCTTCTATGTAGTCTTTTTTCAATATTTCAAGGTTCTCTGTTTTGTTTAAAAATCCAATAACCTTAACAAAAGAAATCAACAACACTATGCACAGGGCGGCGGGAATAAAGAATCTGCCCGCCGCTCCTTCTATTATAGATTTTATCATTGCTTTTTGCTCTTTGGTTTTGAGATTAAGGCGGCCACAAGGGCAAGAACAATCGCTGTAACTATACCCGATGCAACATCTGCAAGTCCACCTGTAAAAATCCCTCTGAAGCCAAATTTATCAACTGCTTTAAATACGCCTTTGCATAATGAATATCCAAAACCCAAAAGCGGTATTGTAGCGCCGAAATTTCCGATTTTTACAATATAGTCATATACGCCTACAGCCGTCAATACAACACCTGAAACTACATAAAGCACAAGAATCCTTGCAGATGTCAGCTTCGTTTTATCTATCAAAACTTGAGCTATTGCGCACAAAATGCCTCCTACGACAAAGACTCCCAAATATTTTAAAAATATATCCATATAAATTAACACCTCAAACAAATGCTCTATTGAGCTTCTATAGCAACTGCATGCGCAATTCCTGATATACTCTCTGATTGCTTTACGGAAATCGGGCTCATTAACGCTCCCGTACCCACAACAAGTATTCTTTTAAGCTCATGTTCTTTTAATTTCTTATAGAAATAACTTGCAAAAACAGACGCTATACAACCACATCCGCTACCGCCCGAATGTGTTTTTTGTTTAACAGGATCAAATATCATTGCTCCGCAGTCTTGATGTCTGAAGCAATTATTATTTTCATCATACAAACTATACCCATGCATATCCATAATTTCTCTGAGCATTCCGCTTCCCGTAAGCCCTAAGTCACCTGTTATAATGGCATCATAATAGCTTGGTTCAAGTCCGAGGTCAGACAAATGTGCAATTATTGTATCAGCCGCAGCCGGTGCCATGGCAGCACCCATATTGTTTGCATCTGTTACTTTAAAATCTGTTATTTTACCTATCGTTACCGATGTTATTAAAGGCCCGCCCGCTTGACTTGAAAGCCACAAACTTGCTGCGCCGCTTACAGTCCATTGAGCGGTAGGCGGTCTTTGTCCTCCTTGCTCTACAGGCATACGAAAAGTCTTTTCTGCCGAACAAAAGTTACTTGATGCCATACATACTACATTATCCATACCGCCGCTGTTTATGAGAAGTGAACCTGTTACCATGCCTTCAGCAATAGTTGAACAAGCACCGAAAAGTCCGAGATACGGTATACCGCTATCTCTCAACCCAATAGCTGATGCCATGCATTGATTCATTAAATCGCCTGCCAAAATGCAATCCACATCGTCGCTTTTAATTTCGATTTTACCCATGAGCTTTTGAAATGCTGCACTTGCAAATTTCGCTTCTGCTCTTTCCCATGATTTCTCGTCAAAGTCTTCTTTTTGTACTTCGTCAAAATAGTCCCCTAACGGCCCTTCTTTTTCTCTTGGACCTACAATAGCGGCTGTTTCTCTGATATATACTTTCCTATCGTTCGTATATGTTTGCTCTCCTTGCTTTGTAGACATTTCGCTCACCTCATTTTATAAGATAATATACAAAGCCGGCTACAACCGCAGCAGTCGTTCCGTAAAGTATAACGGGGCCTGCTACCTGAAAGATTTGCGCTCCGACACCTAATATAAAGCCTTCACTTTTGTACTCCATTGCGGGCGAAGTTATTGAATTTGCAAACCCTGTAATAGGTACTATTGTGCCTGCTCCTGCTATATTGCCTATTTCGTCATATACATTTAAGGCTGTCAATAAAACACCGAGAAACACCATAAACATTACAGTAAGAGCTTTACCGTTTTCTTCGGAAATATTACCGAAAATTTTGCTTGCGGCTTCACTCATTAACAAATCGTGAAAAATTTGCGCTATTATACATATAATGCCGCCGAAAATAAACGCCAATATACAATTTTTACCTAAATCAGACCTTTTTGAATATTTTTCGGTCATCTGACTATATTTATTATCGTTCAACTTATTAAGATGATTGCTCATAAAAACCTCCTGAAACTACTTGGTTTTATTGTTTCATTTGTCAGATAGTTTTATTCGCATTTTTATTAATATTTTCTTCTCCATTCTTGACACTTGAACTTGTGAAATACCGAGTTTCGCCGCTATTTCGTTCTGTGTCATTTCATTAAAATACCTTAGTTGTATTATCTTTTTTTCTTTTTCATCAAGTTCTTCCATTGCTTTTTCAATTGCAATCCTGTCAATTAAGTGTTCATATCCCTTATTGTCAGAATCCTCTGATTGCAATATTTTATCTATAAGATATTCTGTATTTACTGCATTCTCGTCTACCGGTGCATAAATAGACTCGGGAATTCTTGCCGCTTCAATTGCGAGCACCACATCTTCTTTGTCTACTTCAAGTGCCTCTGCTATTTCGGAAATCGGTGGTTCTTTAAAGCTTTTTCTTTGAACTTCTTCTACGTATGCTTTTATTTTAAATCCAAGTTCCTTGACCCGTCTTGAAACTTTTATAGGTCCTTCATCTCTTAAATGCCTTCGTATTTCTCCTGATATCATCGGTACTGCATATGTAGAAAAACACACATCGTAGCTTAAATCAAAATTTCTTATTGCTTTGATAAGTCCTATAGAGCCTATTTGAAAAAGGTCTTCTGCGTCCGTACCTCTGTTAATATATCTTTTTACTATGCTTCTTATAAGTCCTATATTATCTTCATATAATTCTTTCTGTGCTGCATTACTTTCTTCGTCGCTACCACTTTGAACTGTTTTTATGAGTTCTTTTACTGCGGAGTCGTCGTATTTTCGCACAGATTATCACCACCGAATACTTTTAAAAGACGAATTTCCGTACCTTCACCTACAGTCGATGTGACAGCAAAACCGTCGCAAAACGACTCCATAATAGTGAAGCCCATACCTGAGCGTTCCATTTCCGGAGAGGAAGTATACAATGGTTCCATTGCCTTTTTTATATCGTCTATACCGCATCCTTTGTCTTCAATAATGACTTCTATAGCATCTTCATATAGAATGCATTCAAAATAAATAATGCACTCTTCTTTTTTCTTATTACTCTTGCCATATGCGTGTATTATACTGTTTGTAACTGCTTCGCTGACTGCCGTTACTATATCCGATAATTCATTTATCGTTGGGTCAAGCTGAACTGCCATAGCACTTACAAGTGATCTTGCTAATTTTTCGTTACAAGATTTAGCACAAAATTCTGCTTTTAATCTATTTATTTCTTTCTTTTGGTGGATATTTTCAAATATGTTTTCACTCATTTTTATCACCGGTCCTTTCTTTAAACAGCATCGTGAATGCTTTGACACTTTTCAATAAACTGAAAAACGCCTGACATTTCCAAAATGCGTGTCGCGTTGGGATTATTGCATATTATCCATGCTTTGCCCCCCAACGCTTTAACTTTTTTATATCTGCCCATAATCATTCCTATACCTGAACTGTCCATAAAAGACAAATTATTAAAATCAAACAATATATCCCTTATCGGCGGCTTAATAAGCTCCGAATCTATTCTTATCCTTATCTCATCTGCAAAATGGTGGTCTAACTCTCCCGAAACCTTAACGATTAATAAATTCCCGGTCTTTGCCATTTCAAATTTCATTGTATTATCCTCCTTCAATTTGAATTCTTCTCCATAATACAATTATTTCCCGGGAAATAATTAAATCCGGGAAATATTTTCAATCAAAATTTTTTGTTTGTTAAAGGTAAAAACCAAGATTTTAAATTTTCGTACCAAAACGCTACTCAATAGTACGAAAACCGCAACTTAATTGGAATGTTTAATAATGTCTTCTATCTTTTTAAGCCTGTGAGCCACACCCGACTTACTGAGTACAGGTGTCACAAGCATACCTAATTCTTTTAAACTTAATGAATCATTATTGACTCTTAAAACAGCGATTTCTTTTAATTGTTCCGGGAGTGTCTCAAACTTAGCCGTTTTAATGAAATCTTTCAAAAGCTCTGTTTGTCTTGCTGCTGCAGCTACAGATTTATCAAGGTTGGCATTATCACAGTTCATCATTCTGTTAGCATCGCTGTTGGCTTTTTTTATAATATTTCTGTTTTCAAATTCAAGCATTGCACCGACAGCGCCAATGTGTGCCAAAAAGTCAGAAACGCTGTTTACGCTTTTTATGTACAGTACTTCTTTGCCGCTTTTGTTTGTCGTATTGTACGAAATACCGCATCTATGCATATGCTTTTTACAAAAATCGGCAGGGACAGTATTTTTAAAAGACAATTCAGCTCTTGAGGCTTTCTCAGGGTCTGCTATATAACCCGAATACAAAAAGCACCCTTTAAAAAATGCATTGCTGCAACAAAAACTTTTGTAAATTTGAGCCAAATCAAAATCCTCTCCAACAAAGATTTCTATTCCCCAATAATCAGCACCCTTTTTGTCTGTGCCTTTGTATACTCTTTTTTGTATATTAAGACGCTTAGCCTTAGAAGCCAAAGCATTAATTCTTCGTATAAAATGCTTATCCTTAGACACAAAAATATTATCCCCATTCATCAAAATAAGCGCAGAAAGCTCAGCTTCTGCGCAGCATTTTGATTTTATATCCGATATAACAAGTTGTTCTTTTAAATTTGATGAATAGCTCAAATACGTATCGCCTTTCTTATACTTGTTTCTCTATAACCACAAGCTCATGCATTGCTCTTGTACAAGCAGTATACATCATATCCTCCGGAATATCCCATACGATAGCACAGTCATACTCCAAACCTTTTGCAAGATAAAGCGGCAACACCTTAAAGTTAATTTTGTTGCTTAATGAATACTCCAAATTGATTGCTTTTTCAAATTTGCAAGCCTCTTTATTGCTTTTACAAATAACAGCAACATTCTCATAACCTTTTTCTACAGCCTCGCGAATATAAGTTTTTGCCAGTTTCGCCGCATTTTCGACATCTTGCGCCACAAATTTAACAGGAATCTCTCCGTCACGCACACAATCCGTCAAGCCGCTTTTACTTTGATACTTTGATGCATACTCTACAATTTGTCTTGTCGAACGGTAATTTGTGTTAAGCTCATATGATCTAAAAGGTCTTCTCTTAATAATGTGCTTAATATCTTTCACAAAATCGCCTTTGTTGCCCATTATCTTTTGATTGCAATCACCTACAAAGAGCATATTTGAACCCTTGTATACAATCTTCAAGAGTTCTATATATATCGGCACATAATCTTGCGCCTCATCAGCAATGAGATAAAAATTGCGTATAGCCAAATCAGGCTCGTACATTGCAGCATTTATTATAGCCACAGCACACGCATCCTCCCAAGACTCAACACCAGGTGCGTATTCGGAAATTTCAGGATACTGATTATACATTTTTCTGTATAAAACAGGCGCTGACATAGAAATAAGCATAAAATTAAGCTCCATTTTAATCTTTTCAATTAAATCAGGATTTTTAATTTTATTTTGTTCTGCCAAAAATTGTGCCATTTTCTCCGTTCTGCTCATTATAGGCAAATCAGAATATACAGAATAAAACAAATCGTGCAAAAACTCTCCCGAAATAACTCTGCCGCCGTCCTCATCCAAGCTCAAATTCTCCGCCTGAAAAATATTACCTCTTAAATATTTAACATATTCATCTACCTTGTCTCTGAAAGCCATTGTAGATTTATATTCTGCAAGGCGCTTGCAACCTATACTTTCAGGTACATCCGAATGAATCATTTCCTGCTGAGAAAGTCTGTCGGTAAAGTGGTATTCCTCAACATCCTTTAAAGCATATTCTATGATATCATCAAACAAAAATTCTCTAACATTCTCCTCACCCAAATCAGGCAAAACAGATGAGATATATTCAGAAAATACCTTATTGGGTGAAATTATGGTAATCTCGCCATGTTTAAGCTTGTCTCTGAAGGCATATAAAACATATGCTGTTTTATGAAGAGCAATGGATGATTTACCGCTTCCTGCCACACCTTGAATTACAGCCACGCCCTCTATATAATCGCGAACGATTTTATATTGAGCTTTTTGTATTGTTTGCAATATTGTCTTCATGTGAGTATCAGAGTTTTGCTTTAAAACCTCACACAACATTTCATCGTCAGAAGGCATACCAATGTCTGTACTCTTTATAAGTTTACCGTTTTTAAAAACATATCGTTTTTTTCCTGTAAGCTCTCCGGAAATCTCGCCTGCCGGCGCTTCGTAGCTCGCTTTTCCTATTTCCGCTTCATAATACAAAGACGCAATGGGAGCACGCCAGTCCGTAGTTACTATAAGGTTTGTATCAGGATCTCTTAATGTATGAATACTTAAAAAATATTCTTCGTTTTCATTTTCTTCGTCTTCTTTAAATGAGAATCCTGCAAAATACGGCTCTTTTAATTGCTTACTGAGTCTTGCAACAAATTGGAGTGAATATGTGTATGCATTAGTTTCAAGGAGCTCATTTTCCAAAAGATCCTTTTTCTCATCATCTTTAAGCTCACTAAAATAATCGTTAAAATACTTTCTCTCTTGGAGAATATTTTCACGGCGTACTTTTAAGTGTTCAAGTTCTTTATCTATACATTTCTTAACAACGTCCAAGGTTTCTTTAACGTGTTTTTCTTCTGCATGATTAATCATTTTATTGCAATCTCACCTTTGTCATCAATAATAGCTTTCACGCTGCTGCCTTCACCGATTTTACGAAGTAAAAACAACTCTGCAAGCTCATCCTCTATTTTCTTTTGGATAAGCTGTCTTAATGGTCTTGCACCGTATTTCTCATCAAATCCGTTTTCTGCAAGATAATTGTATACAGCATCGTCTATATCAATGCTTATGCCTTTATCTTTGCACTGAGCGATAATATCTTTCATCATAATCTTGGCAATTTCAACAAGATGTTCTTTTGAAAGTGTATTGAATACAACTATTTCATCAACTCTGTTCAAGAACTCAGGTCTGAAAATTTCTTTAAGAGCGCCTGTGGCTTTTTCTTTTACTGCTGTTTTATTATCAGTAGCAAATCCAATACCGTTATTTTTAACAGATGTGCCTGCATTTGATGTCATTATAATAACAGTATTTTCAAAGTTAACCGTTCTACCCTGGCTGTCGGTAAGTCTGCCGTCATCAAGTATTTGAAGAAGCATATTAAACACATCAGGATGTGCCTTTTCTATCTCATCAAACAGAACAACACTATACGGTCTTCTGCGAACTCTTTCTGTAAGCTGTCCGGCCTCATCATATCCTACATATCCCGGAGGTGAACCTATCATTTTTGAGGCTGTATGTTTCTCCATGTACTCCGACATATCGAGTCTGACAAGAGCATCCTCTGTACCGAAAAGTTCAACAGTAAGTTGTTTAACAAGCTCAGTTTTACCTACACCTGTAGGTCCTACGAAAATAAATGACGCAGGTTTAAAGTGATTTCTGAAACCTGATCTGTTTCTTCTGATAGCTTTAGATACTGCACTAACGGCATCGTCCTGACCTATAATGTGAGTTTTAAGTCTTTCACCCAAATGCATAAGCTTTTCTGCTTCGTCTTCGCTTACTCTTTGAAGCGGTATACCGGTCCAAGTCTCTACAACTTTCGCAATATCTTCATATGTCAAATCAAGATACTGTTTCTCTTCAAGCTCTGCAAGCTGTGATTGATTAAGTGCCAATGCACTTTTAACCTCTGCGATTTCTTTAAAAGACTCCATTTGTTCTTCTTCAGTTGTAATCTCTTTTGCTTCAATCTCAGCTATTCTGTCATTTTGAGCTGCAATTTCTTTTTTCTTTGCTGCAATTAAAGGCAATACTTTATTTCTGAGATTAGCTCTTGACGCTGCTTCGTCTACAACGTCTATTGCTTTATCGGGCAAAAATCTGTCGGTGATATATCTTTCTGCCATTTTAACTGCATCTTCCAAAAGCGTATCACTCATTCTAACCTTGTGATATACCTCATAATGCACCTTTATACCCTTTAAAATGTCAACTGTTTCTTGTATCGAAGGTTCATTTACAAATACAGGTTGAAAACGTCTTTCAAGCGCGCTGTCTTTTTCTATAAATTTCCTGTATTCTTTTAAAGTAGTAGCACCTATAACTTGAATTTCACCTCTTGAAAGAGCCGGTTTCAAAATATTTGCAGCATTCATAGAACCTTCTGCCTCTCCCGCTCCCATAATATTGTGAACTTCATCTATTACAAGAATGATATTTCCCGCTCTTTTAACCTCATCTATCAAGCCTTTCATTCTTGCTTCAAATTGACCTCTGAACTGCGTACCTGCCACCATAGCCGTCAAATCAAGCAAATGAACTCTCTTATCCAAAAGTTTCTCGGGAGCTTCCCCACGACTTATTCTGAGTGCCAAACCCTCCGCAATGGCGGTCTTACCTACACCTGCTTCACCTATAAGTACAGGGTTGTTTTTTGTTCTTCGATTAAGTATTTGAACTATTCTTTCAATTTCTCTGTCTCTGCCGACAATATTATCAATACCGCCAAGCTTAGCCTTTTCAGTAAGGTCTACACTGTACATAGGCAAAAACTTGAACTGCGGCTTTTCTTTTTCTTTTTTCTTGTCACCTTTTGCTTTTTGTTTGTTCTCTGCTTGTTCTTTTTGTGCTGCGAAAAACTCATCCGGCGGCATCATTGAGCCACCGCCCATATTTCCGAACATCTTGAAAAGGTTAGGTGTGTTTGTACCTGAAGGTGCGTCCTCGCCGGCCTCGTCAGAATCATCGTTCAATGATTCAAGCAAAGAGTCCATGCTGTCCGTCATATTTTCTAAATCCTCATCAGATATACCCATTTTATCCAAAAATTGTGTTACTTGAGGTAAATTCATTTTTTTAGCGCAAACAAGACACAATCCTCTGTTAACTTGCTGACCTTGGTTATCTATCTGTGTTATAAATACAGTTGCTATTCTTTTATGACATACACTGCACATTTCTCCGTTCATTTTAACAACCCCTTCAAATATTTTCCTGTGTAAGATTCTTTACACTCTATAATTTCCTCCGGTGTGCCGGCAAAAACAACATTTCCGCCGCCGTCTCCACCTTCGGGTCCCATATCTATTAAATAATCTGCACACTTGATTAATTCAAGATTATGCTCTATTACAACTACCGTATTGCCCGAGTCAACGAGCTTTTGAAGTATTTCGATAAGCTTTCTCACATCGTCTGTGTGAAGTCCCGTTGTAGGCTCATCAAGTACATAAAATGTCTTTCCCGTACTCACTTTCGAAAGCTCCGTTGCAAGTTTTACTCTCTGCGCTTCTCCTCCGGAAAGTGTCGTTGACGGCTGCCCCAGCTTTATATATCCGAGTCCTACTTCTTGAAGTGTGGAAATCTTTCGTTGCACGGTAGGTATATCTTTGAAAAACTCCACAGCATCATCTACAGTCATTTCAAGAACATCGGAGATGTTTTTACCTTTATAGCGTATCTCCAATGTTTCTCTGTTATATCTTTTACCTTTACATACTTCACAAGGCACATATACATCAGGCAAAAAGTGCATTTCGATTTTCTTAATACCGTCACCGTCACAAGCTTCGCACCTGCCGCCCTTTGTATTAAAGCTGAATCTGCCGCTTTTGTAACCTCTTGCCCTGCTTTCGGGTACAAGTGCAAACAAATCTCTGATTGCAGTAAATACGCCAACATAAGTAGCCGGGTTTGACCTCGGAGTCCTGCCGATGGGCGATTGGTCGATGCAAACAAGCTTATCTATATTCTCTTTACCCTCGATAGCGCTGTAAGAACCATCTGTACTATATTCTTCTTCAAGTCCTTTACACAAAACTTGATTTACCAAAGAACTTTTGCCTGAACCTGAAACACCCGTTACGCAAATAAATTTACCTAACGGAAAATCCACGTTTACATCACGTAGATTGTTTATTTTACCACCTTTTACAGTAATATTCAAACCGTTTCCGTTTCTTCTTGTCTCAGGTACTTGTATTTTCTTTTTACCGCTCAAATACTGTCCTGTAATCGACTCTTCGCACTTCATTATTTCTTCGGGAGTACCTGCCGCTATAAGCTCTCCTCCGTGTACACCTGCAGCGGGTCCGATGTCAACAATGTAATCAGCTTGCCTCATCGTGTCCTCGTCGTGTTCAACAACTATAAGTGTATTTCCCAAGTCTCTTAATCCTTTTAATGTGTTTAAAAGCTTGTCGTTATCTCTTTGGTGAAGTCCTATACTCGGTTCATCGAGTATATATAAAACTCCCATAAGTCCTGCACCTATTTGAGTAGCAAGTCTTATTCTCTGTGACTCGCCTCCTGACAGAGTACCCGAAGAACGAGAAAGTGTCAAATAGCCTAAACCTACATTCTTTAAGAATCCGAGTCTGCCTTTTAATTCTTTAACTATAGCCTCAGCTATGATTGTTTTTTCTTGTGAAAGTTTAAGATTACTTACAAACTCAAGAGCATTTTCAACAGACATTTCCGTAAACTCAGCAATATTCTTACCGCCAACAGTAAAAGAGAGTGCATTCTCGTTTAAGCGTCTGCCGTGACATTCGGAGCAAACTGACTCTGTCATATAATATTCAAGCGGGTACATTTCAATATGCCCCTGCATTTTTCTTTGATACCTTTTGTCAAGAGAATTTATGAGACCTTCATATCCGTCATCATCTCCGCACATAATTATGTCTTTTATGTTATCAGGATATTCTCCAAACTCCAAATGCATGTCAAAGTCATATTTTTTGCTGAGCTTTTCGATAACTTCCATTCTTTGAGCTATCGTATAATCAAATAACATCGCCATACCCAAGTCATAGAACGTCCTATGTCCTATTCTGCTTGCAAAGAAATTCTTCTCAAATTGTTGTATTCTGCCAATACCTGCGCATTTCGGACACGCACCGAGAGGACTGTTAAACGAAAACAGCTTCGGTGAAACCTCCGGTAAACTGATGCCGCAGTCGGGACATGCGTAATTACTGCTGAACATTATGTCATATGCTTCTTTTCTTTCGCCGCTTTCGTTTGCCGGTTCGGAAACATTCACTATAGCTATACCTGCCGCCAATGCGAGTACAACTTCTAACGAATCATTGATTCGTCCTTGAAGGCCTTCTCTCATTACAAGTCTGTCTATAACAACTTCAATATGATGTATCTTATACCTATCAAGCTTTATTTCTTCATCTAACGGATAAATTTCTCCGTCAACTCTGACTCTTGAATAACCTTTTTTTCTCAAGGTTTCCAAAAGCTTTGTATACTCGCCTTTTCTGCCTCTGACAACAGGTGCCAACAACTGCACTTTACTGCCTTCGGGAAGTTGCAATATGCGGTCTGTCATCTGGTCAATTGTCTGAGTATAAATCGGTTTACCGCATTTCGGACAGTGTGGGTCGCCCGTTCTGGCATACAAAAGCCTGAGGTAGTCGTAAATTTCCGTAACGGTACCCACAGTAGAGCGCGGATTCTTTGAAGTAGTCTTTTGATCTATCGAAATTGCAGGTGACAAGCCTTCAATCTTGTCAACATCCGGTTTCTCCATTTGACCTATAAACATCCTCGCATATGACGAGAGTGACTCCATATATCGCCTCTGTCCCTCTGCATAAATCGTTTCAAAAGCCAATGATGATTTACCCGAACCGCTGAGGCCTGTCAAGACTACAAGCTTGTCTCTCGGTATCTTCACGTCGATGTTTTTTAAGTTATTTTCTCTTGCTCCGTGTACGGAAATATACTCTTCTCTCATACTTTTTCTCTCTTATCTTTCTTTATTGTATTGTCTTGAGCATTTTTATTGTATCTCTTATTTTGGCAGCTTCTTCATATCTCAAGTCGCCTGCTGCCTCTGCCATTTTATAGGTGAGTGTTTCAATAAGCGTATCAAGCGGCATGTTTTTCTCTTCTTCGGTAAGATTCATGATATTTTGTATCTTTGTTGCCGGCCCTTTGCCGCCTATTCGTCTGCCGTTTCTGTCAACACCGCCTGACGCTATATCATCTATCACGCTGCTTGCAGATTCTTTTATTCTTGTAGAATCTATAACATCTCTTACACTCTTAACGACTGTTTTGGGAACAATATTATGTTCTTTGTTATAATCGCTTTGAATCTTTCTTCGTCTGTTTGTCTCACTTATGGCATATTGCATGGACTCTGTAACTTCGTCTGCGTACATTATAACTCGTCCTTCTACATTACGTGCTGCTCTGCCTATAGTCTGTATAAGTGATGTTTCACTTCTTAAAAATCCTGCTTTATCAGCATCAAGAATAGCTACCAAAGATACCTCAGGCAGGTCAAGTCCTTCTCTTAATAAGTTAATACCTACCAAAACATCGAATTCGCCTGTTCTTAAATCTTTTATAATCTCCATTCTTTCTATAGACTTAATATCAGAATGTAAATATCTTACTCTTATACCAACATTTGACAAGTATTGAGTCAAACTCTCTGCCATTTTCTTTGTAAGCGTTGTCACGAGAACTCTTTGATTTTTCTCCGTAACTGCATTTATCTCGCCTATCAAGTCATCAATTTGTCCTTCAACAGGTCTTATAATTATTTCAGGATCTATAAGTCCCGTCGGGCGTATTACCTGCTCAACTACCTCAGAAGCACGCTCCCTTTCGTACTTTGCAGGCGTTGCACTTACATATATTATTTGATGTATCTTGTCCTCAAATTCATTAAATTTCAGCGGTCTGTTATCAAATGCCGAGGGCAATCTGAAACCATACTCCACCAACGATTCTTTTCTTGCTCTGTCTCCGTTGTACATTGCTCTGACTTGCGGTATCGTGGCGTGTGATTCGTCTATAAACATTAAAAAGTCATCCGGAAAATAATCCATAAGTGTGTACGGTGCACTACCGGGTGCTCTGCCGCTTATGTGGCGTGAATAGTTTTCGATACCGTTACAGAACTTTGTTTCTTTCATAAGCTCCATATCGTATCTTGTTCGTTTTTCGAGTCTGTATGCTTCTACTTCTCTGCCTTCTGCTTTAAGCTGTGCAACACGCTCCTCCATTTCGGCCAATATGCCGGAAATAGCGCGCTCCATCTTTTCGTCTGTAGTTGCATAGTGTGATGCAGGGAAAATCGCCGCATGTGAAAGTGATGCCTTAACTGTAAAATTAAGCCCGTCACATTCCGTAATGCGGTCAATCTCGTCTCCGAAGAATTCAACTTTAATTACTGTATCGCTACTCTCTGACGGCCTTATGCTCAAAGTATCTCCATTAATACGAAAAGTTCCTCTCGCCGAAAAGTCGCCCATATCTCTTGTATAGTTCATTGAAACAAGCTTTGCCGCAGCATCTCTGAGCTCCATTCTCATACCGGGTCTTAAAGACAGCATCAGGTCTGTATAGTCCTCCGGGTCACCCAGTCCGTAAATACACGATACGCTGGCTACTATAATAACATCTCGTCTTTCAAACAGCGCGGCTGTGGCTGAGTGTCTCAACCTGTCTATCTCATCATTAACACTTGAATCTTTTTCAATATAAGTATCTGATGCTGCTATATATGCTTCAGGTTGGTAATAGTCATAATAGGATATGAAAAATTCTACGGCATTATTTGGGAAAAACTCTTTAAACTCGCTGCAAAGCTGCGCCGCAAGTGTTTTATTGTGTGCCAAAATAAGCGTTGGTCTGTTCATTTTGGCTATAATATTAGCCATAGTAAATGTTTTACCCGAGCCTGTAACACCTAAGAGTATTTGTTCTTTCAAACCGCTCTCCAAGCCGTCAACGAGCTTATCTATAGCCTCCGGCTGATCTCCCGTAGGCTTAAAAGGCGAAACCAATTCAAATGCTTTTTGTTCATACATCTCTGCCAAAATTGTCACACATCCTTCCCCTGCTTTGCCTTGAAAAGCAAATTTAGATTGAATGAGTATTATACCACAAAAAGTATCAGTACAGCAACTGAAATATATTCTATAATACTACGGAAAAGGGTCGCTCGCCTCAAGTTTTGGTGCTATATAAAGTTTTCGTCCCTTTAACATAGCTAAAAGTACGAAAACTCCATCACAAGCTGCGCCGGCTGAAATTTTCGTCCCAAATCGGGCTTATTTGCACGAAAATTTCATTGTTTAAGCCCATTTGGCTCTTGGATGTACCAAAAATGGTTATCATCAAAGGCAATCAGACAATTTTCGTCCCTTTTGCCTATCTATAAGTACGAAAAATCTTCTCAAACAAAAAAATTCGTGCAATATAGAAGCTATATGCACGAAAATTTCTTTTATAGTGGATTGCAAGAATTGAACTTGCGCCTTCACATGTTTAATGTACTACTCTGCCTCTGAGCTAAATCCCGAAAAAACAACACAAAATACATTTCGTGTTGTTTTTGTTGGTTATGAAGCCAGAGAAATTGTTATAGCAACTTTACCGGTGCTACAATTGAAAGAAATAACTTTTTCTTGTACTATAATTGCTGTAATAAAAGATTGATGACAATTTACGGTGTAGCCATAAGCCTCAAACGATTTAGCATATTCTTGAAATATTTTTACTATATCTTCAGGGTTTTCTAGAATAATTAGTCTAGCGTTTGAAATTTGATAAGTGGACTCACTTGTCTTTCTGCTTCCCCAGTCTGCTTCTTCATCGCTGAAAGGCAATGGTATTGGAAGCAAACTTTCAAAACCATGTTTTCCCCATTGTGAGTAATCCACTGAGGGATCAAGAGTGATAGTTGGCTTAGCTGTAGCAGTTGGAGTGGGAGTCGCTGTTGGAGCCGGAGTTGTTGGCTTAACAGTTTCTATCGGCTTATTCGTAGGAGCAACCGTTGGTTTGCTTGTCGAAGTCGGTTTGATTGTTGGTTTTTCTGTAGGTTTTTCTGTAGGTTGAATAATTACGGAAGGATTTTCGGTAGGGTTTGTAGTTGCTGTAGCTTCTTCTGTTATCACAGGACTTTCCGTCGCCTCTGTGCTTAATGCCGTTGCTGTAACAGTTGCAGTCGCTGGCGCTGTTGCTTTATTTTCTTCTTTCTTGTCATCAGTTTCACAAGATGTTAATAACATCATAGATACAAGAATTAAGATAAGTATTTTTGATATAGATTTCATAAAATCAAATCTCTCCTTTGTTTATTTTTTAGCGTTAGCATTCTACCCCCCCCGAAATTTTGTCAACGATTTTTCTTCACAAGAAATGCTTTTTTGTGGGAGAAAAAAGAAAAGTTTCTCCCCAAAATGGGCGTTATTTGTGAGAAAACGCTGTTTCAAGGCACTTCAAAGCCGTTTCAAACGACTTTGAGAGACTTTTTCTCTAACAAATCCGGCCTTTTGTGGGAGAAAATCTGACATCCATCTAAAGCAGACAATCCTAAACTACTTTTCTTTGACTATATCATATAAAAATGTTATTATTAATCTACTTATAAACTCGCCTTGGGGAGGTAATTAAATATGACAGCACGACAACAGCTAATAGAACTTCAAGATGTTTATGACCACAAAGGTTCATCATACATTTTTATGGAAGCAATGCGTGATTGTATCAAGCATCACATAAAAAACAATGACTTTTTCAGACAATATATGGCAAAGGAAGGATTCGATCCCGATACATTACAAACTGAGGATGATTTAAAAAGAATCCCCTTTATACACGCCAACTTCTTTAAAAAATACGAAGTACTCAGTGTACCGCGTGAAGATATAGTTTTTTATGCCACAAGTTCAGGAACAACAGGTCAAAAAAGTCAGATGTTTTTTGATAAAGACACAAACGACTTCGGCAACGCCATGATAAAAAATGAATTCAGATATTTTAACTTTTTATCAGACGAGCTGACAAACTACTTGCTTTTTACATATGAGCCCGCACAAACAAGTAAGAACTTAGGAACTGCACAGACAGATATGGGTTTGCTTCAATATGCACCCGTAAACGATACATTTTTTGCCCTCAGATACAACGGACAAGGACACGACTTTGACGTTTACGGCACGATTAATGCATTAGAAGAATACGAAAAGCAAGGTCGACCCGTTCGTATTTTCGGTTTCCCCTCTTTCTTATATTTCACACTCAAACAAATGAAAGATATAGGTCACAGACCACTAAAACTCAACAAAAACTCCATGACAATGCTCGGCGGCGGTTGGAAAGGCTACGCCGATAAACAGATACAAAAATCAGAGCTCTATGCACTCGCAGAAGAAATGCTCGGTATTCCCGAAGCAAATTGCAGAGACGGCTATGGTTCTACAGAGCATTCCGTACCATACTTCGAATGTCCGCACCACCACTTTCATATACCTGTCTACAGCAGGATGATAATCCGTGACGTAGAAACATTAGAACCCCTTCCCTACGGAATGCCCGGTTTCGCCAATTTTATTACGCCGCACCTTTTGAGTGTACCAGCAGTTTCCGTACTTATGGGAGATATGGCAGTATTGCACGCACCCGAAGAATGCGGATGCGGCATTCAAACACCTTATATGGAAATAATCGGCAGAGCAGGCACAAGTAAGGGTAAGAGCTGCGCCATCACAGCAAGCGAGCTTTTAAAACGCTGAGGGAGGTTGTATTTATGGACGTTATTATTAAAGGTAAAAGAATACAAACAGACAAAAACAATTGTCTAAACAATGTAAGCGAATGGATAAACGAAACATTATCGCAAGGCACTCTTAATGTAAGACGAGCAATCAAAGCACTTGACGAATTGGGACAATATTTGATAAACAACGAAGAATTTCTTCTCCCCGAATTATGCGAGCTCGGTTTTTCAAGAGAAGAAGCAATTCAAATAAAAAAAGATTCACTCGGCGTTTTATCGGCAGATGAACTTTTCACAAAGATAAAAAGAGAACTCGGAGGTCTGCCGTTTGAGATTAACAGATTAAGCACAAGAGAAGACGAGTTTGAAGGATGGATGCCTGCCGGTGTTTTAGGACATGTAACAAGCTCAAACGACGCCATGCTCCCCTTCTTCAGCTCAGTTGAAGGTATATTGACAGGCAACATTAATATCATAAAAACAGCTTCGACTGCACGCAAAGTAGCCATGACAATGATTGAAAAATTATGCGAGATAGACGAGTCATTGGCACCATACTTTTATGTTTTCCCGTTTTCTTCAAAAGACGAAGCACTTTTAAAAGAAATGTTCGCACTCTGCAACACGGTTGCTGTTTGGGGTTCTGACGCAGCCACATCAGGTGTACGGAAACTCGCGCCCGCCGGAGTTAAAATTGTAGAATGGGGCAGCAGAATAAGTTTTGCATATTTTACAAAAAAAGGATATACAAAAGAAGCATTAAAAGGCTTGGCAGAAGATGTTTGCGTTAATGACCAACAAGCCTGCAGCGCACCGCAAGTTGTTTATTTTGAAGCAGACAATAAAGAAGAACTCATTTCTTTTGCCGAAAGCTTTATGCAAATACTTCAAGAGGTATCTGATACATACCCTCTCCATCCTATGTCTCAAGCAGAACACGCTGAGCTTACAGCAAAAAAACAACTTTGCTACTTAGACGAGATAATGGGCGAAGCAAAATTGATAGATGGCAAAGGTTGCCGAATTTTCGTAAACTTTGACGAAGAATTGTGTGCATCTCCCCTTTACCGTACAGTTATTGTAAAACCAATTAAAAGAGACAATTTAATAGCAGTTTTAAGACCTTTTCGTTCTTATTTGCAAAGTGTAGGTCTTGCTTGCGGCAAAGAAGAGATAGCAGAATTAAGCAAACTCTTATACGCAGGCGGCGCAAGCAGAATTACCGAACCCGGCCTAATGATGGGCGGCTACACAGGAGAGCCACACGACGGAGTTCGCGCGATGACACAGTATCTTAAACGTGTAAGCCTTATTAACAATAATCTTCCTAAAGGCAGTATGTCTTTATCTGAAATGCAACCAATGGATGTTGCACCTTTTGACGAAGGTACTCCCCTTATGAAAAAGAGCGACTTCCCTCAAATGCGCGAAATTTCCGACAAAGGTTATCTTGTTTTAAAGAGCGGTGGCAGTTCAGGCAAAGCGAAATACGCACCGCACTCATATGACGATGCACAAACGACATACGACGAGACGGCACGCTTCATAATAGCCGCAGGAGTAGACCCCAAAAAAGACATCTGTATGAATCTTTTCTATTCAGGCGGACTTTACGGCGGTTTTATAAGCATATATGAAGCATTAAAAAAAGCAGATGTCATACAGCTTCCAATGACTGCACAAAGTGATACAAATTTTGTAGTACAGGAAATAATCGCCAATAATGTAAACGTAATTATGGGTATGCCCACTTACCTTCTCAAGCTCTTTAGCGAACAAAAAGAAGCTCTTCAAAAATACGCACATATAGAAACCGTGCTTTACGGCGGTGAACATTTTGACCCTGCACAAATAACATATTTGAAAGAAACATTCAATGTCAAAAGAGTTGCTTCACTTGTTTACGGTTGCAACGAAATAGGCTCTATGGGTTATGTTTGCGAGCATTGCGAAGGCAGTATACATCATGTTGTTGCCACCAAATATCTTGAAATACTTAAATTGGACAAAGACGAGCCGGTTGAGCCGGGCGAAATCGGCAGATTGGTATGGACTCCCAGAGATCAAGAAAACATCGAAATCAAACGCTATGAGATAGGCGATTTGGGACGTTTCATCAACGAGCCTTGCGAATGCGGCAGATTAGCTCCTCGTTTTGAGCTTTTGGGACGCTTTGGTGACATTTTCAAATTTGCCACAAATTATGTCAATTACCAGAACATAAAGGCTGTTTTCGCCCAAGAAATCGGCTATACGGGATGGCTTCAAATAGTTCTCACTTACAACAGCAAGGACAGCATGGAAATTCGCGTAGAAGATAATATTTCCGTATCTGAAAAAGAAGCACTTGCTATACTTGCCGCGCACTCACCCGAAGTAGCCGAGACACTTGAGGACAACACCGGCAACATCCGCATAATCAAGCAAAGCAAAGATGCTTTTGAGCTCAGCACAGGCGGCGGCAAAGTCAGAAGTGTTATAGATTTAAGAAAATAAGAAAAGGATTTATTCATGAAAGATAATTATATATATAAACACAATCCTATAGTTAAGCGAATATTTTTATCAATGCTCGCTCCTACGATTTTGATGAATCTGACAACAGCGATAGGCTCTGTAGCAGATACTATTATCATCGGGCAATATTTAGATGATTTATCGCTGTCCGTTGTCACTTTTGCCACACCGATTTTCATGTTAATAAATACTTTCGCGGCGCTTTTTGCCGTTGGAGGATGTATCACAACGAGCATCGATGCCGGTAAAGGAGACAAAAAATCAGCCAACCGAGCATTTAGCTTGTCTATTGAGCTGCTCTATTTCATAGGTATTTTGTTTTATTTTGCAGGCGCCTTTTTCAGCAACACCATTACCGGTTGGCTCGGTGCTTCCGGCGAAGTTTTCGGCTTGGTAGAGCAATACTCACGCATCATTCTCATTGGCGGGCCTGTTTTTGTCTTAAATATCGGTTTAGCATTTTTTGTACGGAATGATGGTCGCCCTACTCTTTCTATGGTAGGAATGTTTTCTTCGATTGTAGTAGACATCATTCTCAACTTTGTATTTGTCGGCTATCTTGACTACGGTGTATCAGGTGCGGCTTATTCGACTGTTATAGGTCAAATTGTGAGTATATTAATTATTTGCACTCATTTCTTTTCATCTAAAAACACATTAAAGTTCAATTTTACTTTAAACAAAAATATATTCCGTGTTATCAAAAACGGTGTAAGCTCTGCACTTAATTTCGTTTATCAGTTTTTGATAATACTTATTATGAACCATATTTTGGTAAAACTGGCTCCTGAAAACGGTGTTATTATTTATACCGTAGTATTTAACTTATCTACCGTTTCACTTTCTGTTTTCGAAGGCATAAGTCAGACAATTCAGCCTATGATAAGTACCTACTTCGGTGAAAGAAGTTTCAAAAACATCAAAGCTACGCTCCGTTTGGCATTTATTACAATTTTTGTAATTTGTGGCAGCGTCACTCTCCTTTTGGAAATTTTCCCACAGCTTGTCCCGATTATTTTCGGTATAGATGACTCTCTGTTGGTCGGAAAGTCGGCTGTAGCCGTACGTATTTTCGCTACAAGCATGATAATAATGACAATAAATGTTGTAATTGGTTATTACTTACAATCTACCGAAAAAACAACACTTTCGGCAATTTTCGTCAGTCTTCGCTCATTCGTTTTATTACTTAGTGCAACCATAATTTTAGGTTTAGCCTTCGGTATGAACGGTATATGGGCTTCATACACCGTAGCCGAGGTTTTGGCTTTCATTATTATTGTATCTGTTCTTCGCGCAAAAAAAGTCAAAAACAATACGGAAACAGTCGAAAACGCTACATACTGTTTAACCTTTAATTGTTCTGACGGCAATTTGGAGGATTTTATATCTTATGCTGAAGCTTTCATTAGAGAAAATAATTTTTCCAATGAAGTTTGCGATAAAGTATCACTCTACTTTGCTTCTATAAGAGAATTTTACTCTGCTCAAAAAAGCAAATATATTGAAATTGAAATGAATACTATTGATAACAAAATCATTATCAGAGACAATTTGAAGCGCACAACAATATCTGAAGATGCCCCGGTACTCGGATGGAACAGATTGTGCGTTAAGCAAGGAGAATAATTATGCTTACAGGAAAAATCTGCTCAATATCTATATTTAATAAAAAATTCTACCTAAATGCGGTTAATGGTTTTTTAGAGTCACTTGCCGAAAATCATAAAAATAAAAACAACGAAAGATTTTTAAATTTTAAAGAAGCTGTTATCAAAATACTGGAACTCAGAATAGATAATGCTTACCCCGGATGTGATGGTGTAATAAATATCGACATATCGCTTACCGAAGATTACATAGAAATTTCCATAAACGACAAAGGTATTCCCTGTTGGATAGACGATTTCAAAAGTGAAAAAGTTGATTCTATCGGTATGGAAAATTTAGGCAAAGACGGACAGCGTATTTTCGTGCGAATGTATTTGCTGAACAAAATTGTATTTAAAGAGCCGGAGCCATATCCTGAAATGAAAGTATTGGACACAAATATCTCAATTAAACGTGTTGAAACAGAACAAGATGTTCTCGAGGCAATCAGATGTATTTACAGCGAATATGGATATTCGTATTCTTATCAAAAATTTTATTATGTAGACAGTTTTATGAATTCTATCAAAAAAAACAAAATAATGTCCTTTTTAGCTGTTAACGAGCATGGTCAAACAGCAGGTCATTTTGCTCTTGTATTTTCTGATAAGTTTAAAAACATGCCTGAAATCTCCACTGTAGTTACAAGAAAAGAATTCCGCGGTTTAGGCTTATTTGCTAAATTTATGGATTATAGCATAGAACTGGGAAAAGCGAACAATTTCCGTGCATTAATGGGACAACCTGTAGCCTTTCACCCAATGTCTCAAAAGGCTTTTATAAAGGCCGGTTTTACTGCTACTTCCCTCTTGCTTTCATATATAAATGCTGAAATCGAGAGTGAATATAATAAAAACAATCAGCGGTTGGATTTATTTGCAAGTATTAAAATTCTTGACGAATCAGCTTGCAGCGTTATTTATCCGCCTGAAGAGATAAAATTATTTATAGAAAATATATTTAAAAAAGCAAATTACAGTTATGAAATCGGTGGTCGGACGTCAAAAGCAAAAGAGACTCAAATCAATGTTCATACAAGCAGGCACTTAAAAACAACGAGAATCATTCTTTCTTCGGCTGATGATTTTTTTGAAAGAATATTAAGGGAAACTGTAAAAGATTCTATTAAAAACAAACTTGATATGGTAGAACTTATGATTTCTCTTAACGATCCGAGCTGTGAATATGCTTATGAAATTGCAAAAAAATGCGATTTTAAGCTTTCGGGAATTCTCCCCGGTAGTGAAACAGCTGATTATATTATAATGCAATTGTTACTTTCATCAGATTATGATTATGATTGTTTGATTGCTGTAGGCGACTACGAAGATCTTAAGAATGAGATTGTTGAATTGAATAAATAACATACATACAGGAGAGATAAAAATGAGCGTAAAAATATATTCCGTAGAAGAAATAATAAAATATGCAAGAAAAAACTCAAAATATTATGCTGAATTATACAAAGACATTCCGGAGGATGCTTCACTTACTGACTTACCTTTGATTGTACAAGATGATTTTTGGGCAAATTGTGACAAAAACGGGTACTGCGTTGCTACTCGCGAACAAACCGATGGTCAAATTTTCAAAAGCGGTGGCACTACGGGAAATCCGAAATACTCACTCTATACTGCTGAAGAATGGCAAACAATGTGCGAATGCAGCGGTGCTGTATTAACACGAGGCGGTCTTAAAAATGGTATGAAAATTGCAAATCTTTTCTACGCAGGCGGTCTTTATGCGAGTTTCCTGTATACTTACAGTATGCTCTATTTTGCTTCTGCAAAAACGCTTATGTTTAACTTATCAGGAAATATTTCAATTGAGGAAATTGTCCAAACAATACATGATCACAAAATCAATTGTATTGCCGGACTGCCGTCTATAATTACAAAAATTGTTTCCTATATTGAAGAAAATAACATGACGGGCTTTGCTGTTGATACTATATATTTTGCCGGCGAAACGCTTTATCAAGACCAAAGAGATAAAATCAGCAAAGCTTTCGGCAGAAATATTGATTTCAAATCGATTTTTTATGCTTCCAATGATGGCGGCCCAATCGGTTATTTCACAACCGATTGTGGTTTCAATGAGCACAGAGTGATGTCTGAACTTACAGTTTTAGAACTTATAGATGCTGATACCGGCGAAGTTATTACTGAAATGAATCGCCCCGGCGTTATATACATTACTTCCCTGTTTAAGACTTTAATACCTCTTATTCGTTATCCTGCCGGTGATATCGGTGAATATACAGAGCCTGAAGGAAATCCTGACCGCAAATTCAGAATTCTCGGCAGAAGTGATGTTGCTGCCAGAGCGGGCTATGTTTCTTTGTATTACCAAGATATCGGTAACATCTTAAAGAAGTGCGGCATTGATTATTATTCATATCAAATTATCACAAAACGTGATGAAAAAGATTATTTCGTATTTAGAATTGCTTGTTCAGAAAGCGGCGATACAGATAAATTCATAGATATGCTTTTTAAAGAGCGTTCAATAATCAAAGATGCTCTTAACGACGGTACTTTAAGCTTCCCTGTTGTTGAATGGTGCAAACCGTCTGACTTAGATTATAATCCTCGAACAGGAAAGCTCAAAGCTATAATTGACATGAGAAAATAAATTTGCTTATAAAGCTGCTGCTTCCCAAGCGGCTACAGACATAAGAGGCTCGTTATCTTTATATATTTCATCGAATTGCGATACCGGCAGAGGATTTTCACCGATGCCGCATTCGATGGTATAACCGGGTCTGTTAAATTCTTGTATAAACCAATCCTTGTATCCTGCATAGCCTGATGTTGTTGGTGTTAACTCAAGTGAATAGCCGCTTACTTCTGATAATTTTCGTCCTATTTCGAGTGACCCTTCCGGCTGAAAATCGAGATATTTCCAGAAAATCACCTGGCCTTGAGTGTGATATGACAGTGTCAATTTTAATTTGTTCAAACGCGTAAAGTTGCCAAGAGCAATGCTTTCCGTCTCAGAAAAAGCGTAAGGGCCCACATAGTCTCGCGGCCCGGGCGATGTATAACCTTGTGCAAACTTTATTTTTCTTGCCTGCTCCCAGCCTGCGGGATAGTTAAGGTTCAAGTCAACACCTCTGATGTTAGCTTTCCACCCTGACGGAAATTCAATATTCGGATAATTGTCTGCAAGTTGTTTTGCCGATTTATATACTTCGCTGTCTTTTTCAAAATATCCGTTCACAAGGTCGACACCATCCGGGTTTACCATAGGCACAATGTAAAAACGGCATCTTTCAAATAATTCTCTGGCGTTGTATCCACCTACATTTCCGCCAAAAGCATATGCTTTTGATAAGTTTTCAACATATTTAAGGAGCACCGGTGTTGTTATCCACTCATTAGCATGGTGCGAAGCATTGTACATTACTGCTGTATCGCCTTTACCGTATTTGATACAGTACAATCCTCTTTGCAATGTACTTTCTCCAATGGTAAATGTTTCCAAGAATGGATATCGCGCTGTAATGCCGTCTATGAATAATGACATTAACTCCCAAGTGTAGGAAATTTCTCCATATGTCACAGTATTTTCCCCATTATAGAAACCAATAGGTACATTGATTATAACACCGACCGGCAAATTATTAGGTATAATACTTGGATTTGCCAAACCTATTGCTTGTGTAGTAGTACCATATCTCTTTGCTATTTTATAAAATGTATCTCCGGGTACTACACGATAACGCACATAACCGGTGATATAAGGGATTAATTTTTTCCATGTAACAGCGCCAACGATACCATCCGATGTCAATCCGTTATCCCTTTGAAATTGTCTTACAGCCAAATCTGTGCTATTGCCGAAAATACCGTCAATTCCTTTATTTGAACCTTTAATATTATATCCTGCTCTCAAAAGAGCAAGCTGAAGCATTTCGACACTTGGTCCTCTCATGCCAAGCCTTAATAATCGCATACTAAAAAGCCTCCCTATTTTTGACAAATGATAACTCTTTAGTATTATATGAAGGACTTAAGCCGGTGGTTCTTCTGCGCCCCCAAATTTTAAAATTATTTTCTGTTGAATTTTAAAAAAGCAACAGAAAAGCAAAACAATTTTCTGTTAAAATACTAAAAAACAACAGAAATTCCGATAAAAAAAGATTGTTTCTCTACATATAAGCGGCGTCAAATGAGTATTTTCTGTCGATTTCTATAAAAGTAACAGAAAATATGTGGTTATAATCAAAAAAATTCTGTTGAATTTTAAAAAAACAACAGAATCTTCTCTAAAATAAATTTCTAACTATTTATACCAGTTCTACTTTGAATCCTTCTTGCTCTGACAATTCTTTCAGCAAGTCAACAGTTGTGTCAAAGCTGTCCACAGGTTCAGGCACACGTTCAGTCACAGGTTCAGGCACAACATCAGCCGCCGGTGAAGGTTGTTTTACTTTTTCAGCAGGCGCAAAGCTACCTAAATCATCATTCTTGGTTGCGTAAATTACGCGAAGCGGCATACCATATGCAGACGATGCGCTTTCAGAAAGAATTTCAGTTGCATCTTTTTTTACAATCATATCTTTAACAATCGCATTTGCAAACACAAGTATCAGATTGCCCTTGCCGTCAAGCACTCCACGACTGTTAATCCTAATTAACGCGGACAAAGATGCCTGACCTTTAGAAGAAACATTTGAAAGGAAATCCTTCCAATCAAGCTCATCAGACTCAGTCATTACACCGTTAGGAACTGTTTTGGCAGTTTTTACAGGTGCTGCCACAGGCGGTTTATCAGAAGCTTGAGGTTTTGACGAAATTTGCGGTTCGGCCGGTACAGAAGGCATCGGCGGCATATCCGGCACAGGCGGCACAGGTGCTACTTCCGGCACGGGTGGCACGGGCGGTACAGGTGGCATTTCCGGAACAAATGATACCGGCAGTTCCTGTGCTACAGGCACACTTTTACTTTGAACTCTTACACCGTTTCTTACCAAGTCGGAAAGTCGCTGTTCCAGTACGGCTATACGCTCTGTAAGCTGCGCTTCATTAGAATCCCATTTTCTGTCACATAAAGCAAGCATCCCTGCTTCAAACAAAATCTTTCTTTGTAAAGCCCACTTAAGAGAGCTGTCAAGCTTAGAAAGCTCTTTTATCATCAAAGTAAGTTCTTCTTTATTTGTGCTTGATGCAATTTCTTTTAAATATTCCAGACTTTTTGCAGTCTCATAAATTAATCCATCAGGATTTTTAACAGTCAAAAGCACAAGGACATTTCTGAAGATTTGCATAAGTTCAGCAATAAAATCAGACGGGTCACGACCCTCGGAGAATAAAACGGAAACCTGGCGCAAAATTTCCGCACCGTCGGAGCGAATAATATTTTGTGCAAAAGTTTCAATAAATTCTTTGTCAATAGAGCCGGTAGCTGCGCGTGAAGCCGCAAGTGTAAGCGTATCACCACAAGAAGCAAGCGTTTGGTCAAGTAAACTTATGGCATCTCGCATCGCTCCGTCAGATTTCTGCGCCAAAAAAGCAAGTGCAGGAAGCTCATATGACAGACCTTGCTCTTTACAAATTTTTTCAAGTCTGCCAATAATTCCCTCTTGAGAAATTCTTTTGAAATCATATCTTTGACAACGAGATAATATGGTTACGGGAAGCTTGTTGGGCTCAGTTGTTGCCAAAATAAAAATAACATCTTGAGGAGGCTCTTCTAAAGTCTTTAATAAAGCATTAAAAGCGCCTGTAGAGAGCATATGAACCTCATCTATGATAAATACTTTATAACGTGCAACAGAGGCTGCATAAGCCGTTTCTTCAATAATAGCTCTAATATTATCTACACCGTTATTGGATGCAGCATCTATTTCAGATACATCTAAAATTTGTTGATTTAATATATTGCGACAAACATCACATTCATTACACGGATTGCCGTTTTGAGGATTGAGGCAGTTAACTGCTCTTGCAAAAATTTTTGCCAATGTAGTTTTACCTGTTCCTCTTGTGCCGCAAAACAAATACGCATGGGCAATTCGGCCTGAAAGCACAGCGTTTCGTAATACTGTCACAACCGGTCCCTGCTCTACAACCTCATCAAATGTCATAGGTCGCCATTTTCTATACAGTGCCATATAAGCCATTTCCCATGTCCTCCTGAATAAATCTCAATAAAAAAATTCGGCCCTCAAAGGCAACAGCCGGAAAGGATACGGCACACAGAGGGCTTCGCTTACCGCTGCTTCCTTCCGGACCTGACGGGGTTCACAAATTTCTGTTGCGTATGTCCCGGCTGCACCTTTGAAAGCCGAATTTACATTAGTATACCCTATTTATTTATTAAAATCAAGCGTCATCACAAAAATCAAGATACTTATCAAAATCAGACGGATTTTCAAGAATTACAATGTATGAATTGCCCTCTGCCATAAGTATAAGTGATTCTATCATTTTTTCTTCAGGTATTGCTATACATCCACCGGACGAAGTCGAACCCGGATATGTGCAATGCAAGAAAATGCAAGAACCTCTTCCCGGCACGGCGGGATCTACATTGAAATTAATCATCGTGCAATAGTTGTATGAATGAGTATAATCTATAAGATGTTCAGAACCTCTCGGACTCCACGAAGAAGGCATCTCACTTGCTTTAACATGCTGATTATATGTTGGTGTACTCGAGTCACCGTTCCAATAATCGTCCTCTGTCACTTTTGTATACTGTGCATTAAGACCTTTCGGTTTATCTTTTATGCCGAACTTCTCACCTAATGAGTACACACCGCCCGGTGTTGTTCTTGAACCGGCACGTCTCTTTGTAGCATCAGCAAGAACTCCGTTTGTGCCAACATAGCCTGCTGTATAAAATTCTTCTACCCATCTGTCGCCATACTTGGAATAGGCATAAAATTTGCATGTAGTATAACCCAAATCTTTAAGCACAACAAATATCGTATCGGCATCATCGGCAATACTTAATTCCGGCAATCTTTCTCCGTATTTTCCCGGTGAACCATAGCCGAAATAATTTAATAAATTGCGTCCGTTTGTACCGTGACAAATAATAACCGTAACCAATACGAGTATATAACAAAAAAGTTTTTTTGCTTTTAACATTTTCATATTTCGCGTTCAATTCCTTACAATTTATATATTTGAATTATACAATATGCATACTTTTTGTCAAGGTTGACAACAGCTCATTTATGGTGTTATATTTGACAAGAAAATAAATATTTTTTGAACAGAAGGTATCATCAATGCACATAAATTTACATACTCATACATTTCGTTGTCATCATGCCGCAAATGTAAGCGATCGCTTATATATAGAGAATGCAATAAAATCAGGCTTCACAACACTCGGTTTTTCGGAGCATATCCCCTGCCCTTTTCACGATGGTCACGAATCAGGTTACAGATTATTCAAAAGTGATATCGACGAATACTTTTCTACATTAAGACAATTAAAAGAAGAATACAAAAAAGACATTAAAATTCACATAGGCTTTGAAGCAGAGTATTATCCGAAATATTTCAACGAAATGTTAAACTTCGTTGCCCCCTACAAGCCGGAATACTTCATTCTCGGTCAACATTTTACATACAACGAAGAAGACGGAAAGTACACGGCTTCTCCCACTGACCTCTACGAAAATCTCAAAAACTATGTAGATGAAGCTCTTGAAGGTCTTTCCACAGGAAAATTCACATATCTTTGCCACCCTGATTTAATTAATTATACAGGCAGTAACAAAGAATTATATATAAATGAAATGACACGTCTTTGTGAAGGCGCAAAACAACATAACATCCCTCTTGAATTCAATTTTCACGGTTGGCGTTTAAAACGACCCTACCCCAGCAAAACATTTTTTGAAATTGCAGCCAGAGTCGGTAACGCTGTTGTTTTAGGTTGTGATGCCCATGAACCCGAAGCCATGATAGTTGATAAAACAGAAAAAGAAGCGTTAACCTTCTTAAAAGAAGTCGGTATAACGCCTCTTGAAACATTTGATATAAACTTCATTGATTGGTAAAAACGAGAATCACAAAAATCCCCTTATATCCACAGCAAGCTTTTCCTCTAAATTTATAAGCCTCTTTGCTATATCTTTAGACTTTTCATCTGCTGCTTCATATTGATTCAAGTATTCATTCAAAGATTTAACGCCCATATTACAACCGTCTGTCATAAGGTCAGCTATTGTCTTATCAGACTCATTCATAGCCATTTTGAAATTTGTTTTCATCCATGACATTCCTTTTGCTATCGGGTCCGGATTTTTGCCTTCATCTTGAAATCTGTCAAGTTCTTTTTGAATCTCTGTTTTTAATTTATCGTGCTCTGCTTTGCAATCTACCAAAAGCTTTTTAAGCTCGTCAGACTTAACATATTCAAGCACATCATCAATAGATGCGACGCCCATTTTTACACCTGCGTCGCATTCTCTTAAAAGTCTTATTGTATCTTGTTCAATCATTACAAACTACATCCTTTCAACTTTCTATTAAAAGTATTTCTCAATGCAGCTTGTTTTATTCATTATTTAATCTTAAGGCTGACAGACTTTATAATAATATAATCCCCAATTTCACATCCATCAAAATAGTCAAATCTGAGTTTATGAATATCTCCGCTCCAAAAGCCGGATTTAGATAAATCAATACGATATTTTATCATTCTTCCCATTGGCATTCCTAAATCAAAGTTTACGGAAACACCTGCTGTAGCCGACGCTGTCGAGCCGGAACACAAAAAGACTTCCGCAGAATAAAAATCCAACGCATTAGTCATAGGAACCAAACATTCTATTTCAAGATACGGATAATCTTCTGCCTCAAAAGACTCTCCCAAAGTTGTGAAATCTATATAAAAATACGGATCTCTGGCCTCAAGAAGTGACATTTTAAGTCCGTCAGGTGTTATTTCACCTTCACAGCGTTTAAAGCCGTTAAGATACGACATACTTTCTTTTTTCGTAAAATCAACAATCAACAAATCAGATTGTTCAAGTTTAACATCAGGCTCGGTATTTCCCCATTGGCGGTCAAGCCATACCAATCTTTTGACAAGCCAGTCACCTAAAAACTCACCTGAGTCAAGATGTTTTTTAAATGTATTCAAATCTGCGACGCAATGATGATGTATAAGACTTCTGTTTGCAGGCAATCCCCACTTTGTATAGTCTTTGTCAAAAGCGTCTTGGTATACATAGCTCATTAAATATGTTTCATATGCTATAGATTTTAATTCAAGATAATGTTCTTTCCATAACTCTGTACACATTTCTTCAAACCAATCAATACTGCCAAGCATAACAAACCAAAGATTTGTTCTCATGCCTTCACTTACTGAGAAGTTTGTAGCGTAGAAACCGGATGTTCCGTGTGTAGTCGCATAGTGAGTATTTGCCATGGCAAAGTCAAAATCCCACGGAGCAGCCAAAGTAAGTCTGCCATCGCCATTCGGACTTAAATCGACATACATGTTAAATGTCATGGCATCGAGATTTTTAGCGATTTCATCGAGTACACACATACTTACAGCTGATTCTATATTAAACACTGCATTAATTGTTTCTATTTGTTTTTCTTGTGTTGTTTTACCTTTTAAGTCTGTCTTTTTTACAAGTTTACCGTTTCTTAAAAGTGAATAATAATCATTTTCATACAACGCCTTAGCTACAACCTTAAAGACTCCCGAAACATAGTCAGAGACATATTTTTTCTGTGCAGCTGTATATCCGCTGCCTGACAGAGCAAAATTCATAGAATCAAAGTGTCTTTTCTCACCATTTCTGTCATACACATCTATGCCGAGATGAATAACAACTGTCTCGGGCTCATCGGTTCTGCCACCTTGACCTACAAGCAGATATCCCAACTCAAGATTCTTGTCGTCGTCTTTTTTCTCCGGTATATCTATCCTGTCGTTATCTATCTGTGTCTGCTCGCACAATAAATATACACCGTTAAATTCTCCGTTTATATAAAGTTCTACATGTGTACAGTCTGCGCTGTAATATTTATTTTCCAAGAGTACATCAGCAAATTTAAATGTCGCCCATGTTCTGAGCATAGAGCCGTCATAATAATCTGCCATCAAACACCAGCTTTTAAATTCATTGCCGTCATTAAGTCCCAAAAACGATTGCTTTGTATCAAATTTGATTCTATATGGCTTTTTAGGCGCTGCGGCTGTAGAATTACCTCTTACTCGTATACCTGCAGGGCTGTCTGTGAAAATATATTGTGCTTCACATTCGGAAAGGCTCACCGTTGCTTTCACATATTCCTCTTTTGATGATATTGTTTGTCCGTTTTCAGTTTTAACATCTACTCTCGGAAGTTTTGCTTTGCTCAACGTACTATAATCGGGTTTCTGAGAAATCAACGGTTTTGTCGGTTTCTCTGTCGGAACATCAGACGGCGTTCCTGTTTCTGCAGTAGGAGTTGGAGTTACGCCTTGCGTAGGTGTTTCTTCTTCTGCGGTTGCAGTAGCGGTTGGCGACGAACTTTCCGTCTGTGTAGGAGTAGGTGTAGGTGTTGAAGTATCAGAAGTTGAGGGAGATGAAGATGTACATGACACAGCAAAAAATACGCACAATAAAAGTGCAATTCCCAAAAACAAAACATTAAGTCTTTTCATATTCATCTTCATTTAACCTCCTTTATTTTACCAAATCTACCAATTGGGGGTTAACGGCTTTTATCATTTCGTCAGGGGTCATTGAAACTTGTGTGCCTACTCTGCCGCCTGAAAAGCATATCAACTCAAATAGGATTGCCGTCTCGTCGGTAAAAGTTTTGAATTGTTTTTTCATTCCTATGGGTGAGCAGCCTCCGTGAATATAACCCGTAAGGGGCAAAAGTTGCTTTTGAGGTATCATTTCTATTGATTTCTCACCTGCTGCTTTTGCCGCTTTTTTTAAATCAAGTTCACCGTTTGAGGGTACCATAAAAACATAGTGTTCTCCTGTCTTGCCGACTGTGACAAGCGTTTTGAAAACTGATTCAGGTTCTCTGCCGCAGGCTTTCGCTACTTCTACGGCATTAACCAACTCAGAATTATAATAAAACGCTTCGTATTCAATGCCCCATTCGTCAAGAAGACGCATTACATTTGTTTTGTCATTTTTCATAATCTTACATTATTTTTTAAAGCAAGGACCGAAAGCTGCACACGCTCTGTAATCTTGGCCTTCTTTATCCATACCGAATGCGCTCCATGCTGCAGGACGGAAAATCTTCTCCTCGGGTACATTATGCATACATACGGGGATTCTGAGCATTGAGCAAAGTGTAATAAGGTCTGCACCTATATGACCGTACGAAATAGCTCCGTGATTTGCACCCCAATTACGCATTACCTCATATGCTGATTTGAATGCTCCTTCGCCTGTTACTCTCGGTGCAAACCAAGTACAAGGCCATGTGTAGTCTGTACGTTTCCACAATGTATCAGTTACTTCATCGGGAAGTTCAACTGTCCAGCCTTCTGCAATTTGAAGCACAGGTCCGAGTCCTTTAACAAGATTAAGTCTTATCATAGTTGCAGGCATTTGCGCTTTAGTAACGAATCTTGAAGAATAACCGCCTCCACGGAAATATCCTAAATCCGCATAGTTCCAAGTTGAATTTTCTAAAATTGCCTTTTGGTCTTCTGCTGTTACTTCGTACCAAGGCTTCATAACTGCATTGCCGTTTTCATCTTTTGCAGCACCGTTTGCATCCAAGCAACATGCTCCTGAGTTAATAAGGTGGATAAATCCGTCTGCTTCTTTTGCATATCCTTCTACATCATAACCTGTTACTCTTTTTACTGCATCTGCACTCCAATATGTACGAACATCAGCAAACATCTGCGGTCTGTTTGTGAGCAATTTCATAAAGAGCATACCTAAACCGTTAAGAACGTCATTTTCAGTAGCAAGAATATATGGTTCTCTCGCGCCGTTCCAGTCAAATGATGTATTGAGCATTGACTCAGGGAAATCGCAATTCGGATAAAAGTCTGTCCATTGTCTTTGTCCTTGGAAACCTGCGGCAATTGCATTATGTCCTACTTTTTCTTCTTCGCAACCTTCAGGAAGCTTATCGTTACCGTTCATAAGGTCTTTAATAATAACCATCATTTTAACGACAAATTCCCAATCTGCGTCTTTTTCTTCTCTTGTTCTTTGAAGCTCTTCTGGGTTCTTGTCAAAGCCTTCGATACAGTTTTTCTTTGTCCATTCAAGAGCTTTCTCGTATTCTTCTTTGTCGTAAATGCCCTCTGTCATTCTTCTGATGATTTCTACTTCGTCTACGGACTCTACTCTCATACCGAGGTAATCTTCAATGAAGTCTGTATCTATAATTGAGCCGCCGATACCCATACAAATCGAGCCGATTTGCAAATATGACTTACCTCTCATAGTTGCTACAGCTACTGCTGAGCGTCCAAATCTCAAAAGCATTTCTTTAACATCTTCAGGAATCTCCGTATCATCGCAATCTTGAACATCATGTCCGTAAATACCAAATGCGGGCAATCCCTTTTGTGCGTGTGTAGCAAGCACTGAAGCCAAGTAAACTGCGCCGGGACGTTCCGTACCATTAAAGCCCCAAACAGCTTTAATAGTGTTAGGGTCCATGTCCATCGTTTCTGCTCCGTAGCACCAGCAAGGTGTCACCGTAAGCGTAATGTCTACACCTTCTCTACGGAATTTATCTGCGCACGCCGCTGCTTCACCTACTCGTCCTATTGTTGTGTCTGCAATAACAACCTTTACAGGTTCTCCGTTTGAGTATTTCAAATTGTCTGTAAAAAGCTTTGCTGCGCTTTTTGCCATATTCATAGTTTGTTCTTCGAGTGATTCGCGTACCTTTAATACTCCGCGTCTGCCGTCAATTGTCGGTCTGATACCTATTACAGGATATTCACCTATAAGTCTGTTTTTACTCATATATATTACCTCCCGAGCGAAAATTTTATCCATTTTGTTTTATTAATTTATATGTGATTAATTTTATATTATTTGTGCAAAAAAGGCAAATAAAAAAGAGCACTGTGGTATAGTGCTCTTTAAAACAAAAAATCAAAGTAAACTCAATAATTTTTCTTCTGACCAAAGGTCGTTAGGAAAAATCGATATTTCCTCTTTATGCTTTCTGATGATACGAATTGGCTCATCTGTATTATCATAAACATGAAGAATATCACACAATCTCATTAAAACTTTAATGTTATCTATAGACTTGTAATAACGACTAATAATTTTATCTGTATCAACATCATGTCCTCCCTGAGCAACTCTAGCCTCTACTCTTGCAATATTAACAGACGGGCTGACTGTTAATACAAAAATACATTTAATGAAATATCCTTCTGCTTTTGCCTTTTTCAAAATATCAATTTTATATTGCGATGACAGTACAGTTTCGAATGTAAAATCCTCCCCCAACGCAATCGAATGATATCTCATTTCATCGGCAATAATAGCGGTTTCTTCATTGCTCATTCCTGTTGAGCGAGCCATATCATCGGCATTAGTATAAGTGCCCACAATATCAAGAAATTGTGTAATTGTACTTTTGCCCGAACCGTTTGGCCCTGCAAAAACAAGTAACATAGGTTTTTTATCAGACATACCTTTTTGTTCCATTTTCAGATTCAATATAAGCTTTTTGGATTATTCGATCATATCTTGCAATAGGTTTTTTACAGGTTTTAGCTTTGTGAACAGCTGCCTTAACAGCTTCTCTTGCTCTCAAATCCATTTCAGCTTCATTTTTAGAAATTGATGAATTAGCAGCATTTGCTGAAACAATTACTACCGAACGATTTCCATCTAATTTTACAACTCTGCTCATATTTATCACTCCTAATTATTCCTAAAGAGAAACATCTACAGTATACTATACGACTTAAAGATATTCAAGATTACCTTTTTATTATCAATCTACCAGACAAGGTCGTTATTAATATCATCGGGTACGTCAACTACGTTAACTTTAACCGTAAAACTAAAATCACCCATTTTGACGGTTACCGTAGTAGAGCCTTCATTTTTTGGAGTCAATATACCTTTTTCAGTAACTCTTACAATATTTTTATCTGCTGACTCAAAAGTCATTTTGTATTTCTCTGCAGGTATCATTGCAGGATAATTAGGATGGTCACCTGTTTTATCGTTATATGCTTCGCCCCAAGTCTCATCTTCAAAAATAACAAAGCCACGAATTTGTTTCTTATGATAAGCACCGAAGGCTTTGCCTTTATAAACCGTAATTTCTTCTTGAACAGGTTTAAATGATACTATCTCCGGATTTTTCTTATCTATTTGAAAATCCGATCCCCTGACATAAACCTTAAACTCAACAGAGCAACCATCATAAGTAACGGTAACATTAGTTTTGCCTGTTTTTTTAGCTTTAATAGTCAATCCACTTATAGAAATAATACTCTCATCATAGTTCGAGAATTCTACTCCTTTTGAAGATTTAATCTCGTGTGCTCTTAAACAAGTATCATACCAGTAAAGCGGGATTTTTGCTTGCTTATCACTTATGGAAAATTCGATCACATGAGGATTTGTTCCTATGCCTATTGTCCACAATTGGCTGTTTGAGTATGCCGGCCATAAATAATTTTCTATTAATGTCGGTTTACCTTTTTTGTCAGTATTTTGAATTTTGCCTTCGTATGTTGAAAGTTTTATTTTTTGAAATCTTGTTGCCCATTTTCCCCAGAAACCTGATTCAGGTCCACCTGATGAATATGCGTATCCTATAAAGCATATTTCATCATCCATTTGTATATGTCCGTTTGAGCGTTTTGATATTCCCATATTATGACAAAATTGTGCTATGCCTGTCCTGATTATTGCAACTTTTTCAAAGGAAATACCGTCATTTGACTCAAAAATTGCAATACCGCTGTTAGAGGTGAATCTGTTATATGTTGAGAATGCCAAAAATTTACCGTAATCTTCTACGTACACAACATCACAAGAATCTTGGTCTGCTTCTTTTTTATATGCTTGACCTTCAAATTTCATTGTAGAAGGCCAATTTTCCTTTCTTGAATCTGCAGTGGAAACCATAGTGAAATTTCCGTCCGGGCAAGTCCAAGTGTAGTAAATGAAGAGTTTGCCGTTGAGCTCAACAAAGCTAAGCTCACCTGTACCCCATGATGAATCGGCTTCATCATAATATACAATCGGAGCAGGGTCACCACCCCAACCTGAACCATTCCATTTTTCATATGGTCCATCGGGATTCTTTGACCTTGCTACAAATGCGTTATTGTTGATGCCGCCGTTTGTGCTCACAATTGTCGAAGTGTATCCCATATAGTAATAACCTCCGAAGTATATTACTGCGGGGTCGCATACAGAATAGTGATCCATCGAATCAGGAGTTGGCTGTAGCACTACTTTTTCTTTACTCCATGTTTTACCGCCATCTTCGGAATGTTTATACGTAAACCAGTCCCATTCTCCGTGCGCGCCGGGTGTAGCAAACCATGCGTCAACACTTCCGTCCGGATAATACATTATACTTGGACCGTATCTGTATCCCCAACCTGTGCCTACAACGGGTGCATATACGTCGAATCCTTTGTCTGCAGTCTCCATAGTGAAGTGTAAATTTTCGTTTGCTTGCACTCTTGGAAGTTCATCATTAAAAACTATATCATAGTCAATTTCCGGAGGAGTGTAATTTTCTTTATCCTCTTCGGGAGTGTCGCATTCATTATTGCCTTCCTCAATTTTTTCTGTTGAAATAGGTTCTGTAACATCATTGTTGTTTTGCTTGTCAACATTTGACGAAGAACAAGCCAAAAGTCCAAATGCAATTGTTATAGTTAATAAGATTGTAATGAATTTTTTCATCGGTATTCTCCTCGCGTAGTATTGTATTTTATTATATCATAAGCGGCATGAAATTTGAACATACTACCTCCAAAAGGAGCTGATTTTATGTGTACTGCCATAACTTATAAAACCGAGGATTTTTATTTTGGTCGCAATCTTGACCTTGAGTATTCATATAACGAAGCAGTTTGCATCACACCGAGGAAGTATGCTTTTAATTTCCGTAACGGAGAAACGCTTAAAAATCACTATGCAATTATCGGGGTTGCCACCGTTTGTGAGAACTACCCTTTATATTATGAGGCTGTGAACGAAAAAGGATTGTGCCTTGCTGGACTTAATTTTCCTGATATTGCTGTTTATAATGTTTGGCTGGATGACAAACTAAATCTTGCTCCCTTTGAACTGATTCCTTGGATCTTAGGACGTTGTGTAAATGTTGATGAAGCTTTGTTTGAGCTTAATCGCGTTAATCTTTGGTCAGAAAATTTCAATTCTGAGTTCCCTTTATCACCACTTCATTGGTTATTGTCTGACAAAAATGCTTCGTATACTTTAGAGCCTATGGCTGACGGATTGCATATTCACTTAAATCCTGTCGGTGTGCTAACTAATAATCCGCCTTTTGATTATCATATGTACAATTTAGTTAATTATATGAATTTGACTCCTCTGCCCCCGGTTAATCGTTTCAGTGCATCTCTTGACTTGAAACCCTATAGTTTGGGTATGGGTGGAATCGGTTTACCTGGTGATATTTCGTCTGCTTCACGTTTTGTGCGTGCTGCCTATACGAAAACAAACTCGTTCTCATCCGCTGACGAGTTTGAAAGTGTTAGTCAATTTTTTCATATTTTAGATAATGTTGCACAACCGCGTGGACTAAATTGTGTTCGTGAAACAGAAATAGAAGATGAAAACAAAAGTAAATTCGAATATACACTGTATTCATCGTGTTGTAATGCTTCAAAAGGTATTTTTTATTATAAAACATATTTAAATAATCAAATCACGGCTGTGTCTATGCATAAAGAGGATATTGATGGCCATGATTTAGCGTTATATCCTTTGATAAATGATGAACAGATAAGGTTTGAGAATTAAGTGAGTAGGATTTTCTGTTAATTTTTTAAAAAACAGCTGAAAATTCAGTGCATTCGACTCAGTTTTCTGTCAAATTTTGAAAAAACAACAGAAAATCTACCCTCTGACAGTCACTAACTTCAAACATTTCTGTCAAAAATCAAGAAAACAACAGAAAATTTATGCTTCAGCTTAAAATTTTCTGTTAAAAATCGAAAAATCAACTGAAAAAATTTTTATTTAGCAACTGCTACTTTGCCGCTTTCGGCATATTCTTAATATTATATTATCGGCCTCAATCGTACAGTTCCCAAGCCTTGTTGTCCTTGCTTGTGTAATCGAAGTAATCAAACAGTTTTTGGAAGCCATACTGTGTGGCGTAGTTAGCAGAACTTCCGTAAACTGAATTAGGGAATACTATCCACTGGGTGCCCCATTTGTCAATGTTTTCGATAGTTAGAGCAACACGGTCTATTGCATTTTCACTTTCGCTGAAAATCTGGCTGATATCATTGAGATCATCGCCCAACAACAGCGCAATATGATGGGCGGAAATATTAACTGTTTCAGGATAAGCCTTGGACTCTTGTGTTCTTTCGCCGGTCTGAATATCTCCTCCATTGGTAATTCCCTGACGCACCCACTCTTTGCTGGATCCGTTTAATTTGGTATCATTTACAATCAAAATGGCGTTTTCGCTGTAATTCTCAGCCTTCGGGTCATTAACAGGAAAGCCAAGACTTGTCATTGACTCCATAGTTATGTCGTACATAGTCTTTCCGAAAATATCGAATGTAGAGGAACCGATTACAGTGCCATCGTCTTTTTTATAGCCTTGTTGACCGGCATAGCCTTTCTCGCTCAGTTTATATCCCTGGTCATAACGATTGGTAACATAAAACAAAGCAATACCGTTTTTTACGCAGTAATTGGCAAACTTTACTGCACCGGGAAGCGCAGTACAGCCTTTGCTCTGAAGAAAATCAGTAAAGGCTTTGTTTGTCCATTCTCCGTTGCTTCCGATAATATTTGCTGTATAGTGTACACCATCGACCAATGTATCATCGATGTCACACACTACAGCCACATGCTTTTCTCCGAAAAACAGTTTTTTCTGTCCGTTTTCCTCTACCCAACGGTATCCATTTTGATTACTATCTGCCATAGCAACCATGTCATCAACATTGCTCTGAGCCAGATTAAATCCTTGCATCATCAAAGCGTGTGCCTCTGCACTCATTTGCCAAGCTGCGGCACCAACCATATATTCATAGTCAGAATTAGATGCGTAGCCGGACGAAACGGAAGACTGTGGTTGCTGAGGTTGTTGCGGTTGCGATTGTAATTTATAACCAATACCTATTCCTGCAGAAATAAATATCACTGCCAACAAAACACATACTATCACACGAGTAACAAGTTTCTTATTTAAAGCATTTTTTTCTTCCATTTTCTTTTCATTTTCCTTTCGCAAATTTTTATTGTATTTTATCATATGTATATTCAAAAAAACAGCGTCAAAAGCCAAGCATCATTGACAATTCTTAAAGAGCTGTATAACAATTCCATTCGCGACATTCCACTATGCAAAAAACAAGGGGGCTGAATGACCTATTACTTATCACAAAAGGCGGAAAGCGAATTTCCCGCATTCGTTGTTCCTTATGTTTTACCATTTTCTGTGTCCTGTGAAATCAAGTCAAATACATACCTGGAGGTAAGCTATGCCGATATGTTAAAAGGTCTCAATTTGAACATTGAGACCTTTTATGCAGCCGAGAAAAATATTTTTAATATCCTAATTCCTTAAAATCAATACGCTTAAGATTCTCATTTCCGACTGTTTCTCTCCAAAAATAATCAACTGACAGATTTATTTTTGGCTCTACATTTCAGTATGTACATTACAAAAAATTATTCGACGAGAATCTTGTATGTAACCTCCATACCTTTGTCTGGATGATAAGTCCATACAACTTCTATACCAATATTAGAAAACTTCTGATTTTGACGACCCATAGACCAAGTAGTTTGTCCCATATCCTCACTTAAAGAAGCAGGCAGTCCCAATGTCTTATTCATTTCTTTAATGGAAGCCCAAATATTAGAATTACCATAGTCATCCAAGTCGTATACATTAGTATCTGCAGATAAATAAGAACCATCAGAGCCAACTGACCAGCCATATTTTACATCCGAATCTATCGTTTCAAACAAAGCCTTGAAATCAATTTTACTTTTGACTGTTACACTGATTTCTTTAGACACATTACCACACTTTGCTGTGATGATACACTCGCCCCTGCACACGGCAGTAATACTTCCTACTTCATTAACTGTTGCAACATCAGAATCCGAAGAAGTCCAAATAACTGTTTTATCAGTAGCATCTTTTGGATAAACAGTACAAGAGACCATCGTAGTCTCCTCTTCCTTCAATTCAATTTTATTTGTAGATATTACAATATCATCTACCGGAATCTCTTTGGGAGGCATCGACAAAAAAACAACAACAGCAATAATAATGGCCAAAATCGCCACTGACACACCGATCAATATAGGCTTTTTCTTTAATATTCCTTTAATAAACGGTTCTTTCGCTACCGCATTATGTTGCTTGCCACAGTTAGGGCAAAAACTCTTACCTTCAGGTATTACTGTTCCGCAATTTATGCAATAAATTGGAGCGACAGGGGGCATAATTTCCATATCAGCTGAAGATTGCTCAGTTATCTGTTCTTCATGATGTGTTACAATTTGTTCTTCCATAGTAGAAACTTGTTCAGCAGTTTTTTCTTCTATAGGATTTGCTACAATTTTTTCTTCCATAATTTTTCTCTCCATTTTCTTTAATTTTTATTTTATATTATATATCTCGTAAAGAGGAACGATTTTACTATCAGATAGGTGTGTTAATGCATTTTTAAACAAAAAATACGGAATAGATCCGCCGGAGGTATAATGATTTTTGTTAGCATCAGCATAAAATCCCATAGATGTAATGCCAATTACCTCAAAGTCGCTATTAACTAAAATTCCTCCGCTACTTCCAGGTGCAATATAGCTATCTGAAAGCACATAATACACTCCATCTATCTTGTTATAAATATCAGAATACTCTTCCAAAATAACACCCTCATTTATTTGTAATCGCGTAGAAGAGTTGGGATAACCTACAGAGTATGAAACATCTCCTTCTGCATATTCTTCTGTAAAGGGAATTGAAACGTAATGATTTTTTATTTTTTGATAGCCATCTAGTTTTCCAACAAAAATATCCTTTTCCACATTGTTATAAACGCCACCAAGAATATCCAGCTGTGTATACTGCTGTCCTCCTTCATTATCCTTGATGTCAAAAAATGCAACAGCAGAATTACCTTTATCCATTACGTGGTTGTTGGTAACAAACCATCCTTCCTCATTAATAACAAAACCACTTCCAGAACCTAACACCTCACCTTTCTGGTCTTTAAGAATTATTTGGAATACGTTTCCAATAAAATAATCCAAGTTAGGTGTCCTTTTTGCTTCATAAACATAATTCTTTCCAGTGCCAGTTTGTTTCCATTCTGTATACTTCCATTTATCTGTGCTTTGCGGTAAATCAAACTCGAGCACTCCCTCGTCATCTGTGACGTAAGCTTCTTTTAATATTGAGCCATCGTAATCCTTCCAAACAAAAGAATTCTTTGCTTTTCTGACTGCAGTGCAAACAACAACATCACCTGACTGTGTCTGTTGCCATCCTGTATAATGCCATTCATTGCTATCTTTCGGCAATTCTCTCGACGTAGGGTCATAATTTTCTACAACTATCTCATTGGCAATGACACTACCATCAGAATCCAACCAAGTGACACATATTTTAGCTTTCTCAGTAACACAGCTGATACAACCAAATATCAATAATAGAATCATTACAACAGTTATAGTTCGACGAGTCCTTTTGATCACAGTATTCCCTCCCTTTCACAAATGTAATTTTAGCGAATTTTTCGCTAAAAGTCAATAGCGAAAAACTTTCTAGGTATAATAATCTCATCATTTATAAAGGTGGTGTGTTCATGCCTTATTATCGAAGAATACGTGACTTAAGAGAAGACAAGGATTTGTCACAGGCAAAAATGGGAGAAATATTATCTTGTAGTCAACGTGTTTACAGCAACTACGAAAGAGGAGACATAGACATTCCTACCTCAACGCTTTGCAAAATTGCAGATTTCCATAATGTTTCTGTTGATTATTTACTAGATAGAACTGATAATCCAAATATTAACAAATAAGAGCAAATCTATTTAGAAACTAATTTGCTCTTATTTATTGGTTAAATATCTATCAAAATTTTCCCTATTCTTACGTATCCTTCCTCAATATTTCTAAATACCGTTCATACGCAAACACTCTATTTCTCGAAGCATTGCTTGTCTCCTGCAAAATCCCAAGTTCCATAAGCTTCTTCACTGCCGTAGCTACTGTATTATAACTAATATCTAATTCCTTAGCAGTTCTCTTAATATCAATAATCGGATACTGCTCGATGTAATCAAACACAGCCCTTAAATTATCTTTACTTCTAGCCGTTTTCGGAAGTTTTTCTATATTTATATCATGCAACGCAGAAAGCTGACGAATTGCTTCCAAAGAATCCGATGCAGCTTTACTCACTGCCTCCAAAAAAAATCTTATCCACTGTTCAAAGTTACCACTTCTTCTGACTTCACTAATTCGGTCATAATATTCAATCTGATTCTTTTTCAAAAAATAAGATATATAAATGACCGGTTTAGCAAGCAACCCCTGCTCCATCAGATAAAGCAGTATCAAAAGTCTTCCGATTCTTCCGTTGCCGTCCAAAAACGGATGTATTGTTTCAAATTGATAGTGAATCAATGCAACACGAATCAATGGATCATAATCTGCATTCTCGTTAATATATTTTTCCAAATCAGACATAGCATCTTGCATATCGTCTACATTAGGAGGAATATATCTTGCATCTTTTAACGAACAGTTGGCTGGTCCAATCCAATTTTGAGAATGTCTAAACTCTCCCGGGGTCTTATCCTGTCCGCGAACATTTTCCATTAATACTTCATGTATTTCTCTTATCAATCTGCAACACAAAGGTAATTTTTTCAGACGTTTTAATGCATACTGTGTTGCTTTCACATAATTAATAACATCTGAAACATCAAGATTTGCATTTGCTTCCACTTCCGGGTCTAATACATCATCAAGAGTACACTGTGTTCCTTCTATCTGTGAGGAAATTAATGCTTCTTTTCTAACATACATTGATATAAACAAATCCGCATTTGAAATTAACTGTGATGCAGTATCAAGTTTTACAAGTTGTTTATTGGCATCTACTAAAAGTTTTACAATCTCCTCATCCATTTTAATTTCCGACATGGGTGGTAATGGATTTGGTTTAAAAGATTGATAAGTAGCCTCTCCTGTTAAATTGTCAACGTATTTCCCTGCTCGATTCATATATTTTCACCTCTTTTTGAAATAGCCACACTAATTATACGCCTTTTATTTCAAAAAGTCATTACGTTCTTGAAATAAAGTTATTCTTTTTTGTATTTTATTTCAAAAAGTTTTTTTGCGAACGTTTTAACTGTTTTTCTTCTCATGCATAACTCGCCCCCATTATTTAATCTCTTTTTCTTTATCATCAACTAATATATAAATCAAAGCAGATAATACAACTGCTTAGAAAGCCTTGTAAAATCTGCTTTTATCCTAATTATGCTCCAGCATATTCTCAATAAATATTCCGTATCCCCTTGCCGGGTCATTTACCATAACATGCGTAACCGCACCGACCAACTTTCCGTCTTGGACTATAGGCGAGCCGCTCATGCCCTGCACAATGCCACCCGAAGCCTCAATCAATTTACTATCCGTCACTTTAATATTAAAACACTTCGTACCACTGTCGTTTTCTTTATTGATTTGAGTGATTTCAATACTATACTTCTTAACAGAACCATCAACAGCCGAAGTCATAATATACGCACAGCCCTTGTGAACTTGCGAACTGTCAGCAACTGCCATTTTACAAAACTCACAAGAATTGGTTATTTTCTTAATATCCTCAATGTGTCCGAAAATACCCATATCACAATTAAGATAAACATCGCCTGCTACTTGCTCGTTATCCTTGAAATATCCCCTAAGCTCACCCGGCGCGCCCGCAACTCCTTTTTTAATTCCGGTAAGCTCCACACTCGTTATTGAACCTCCGGAAATACAATACGGCTCCGCTCCGTCTGAAATCGCATGTCCCAGCGCACCATACGACTTGTTTTTATCATTATAATAAGTCAGCGTACCTATTCCAGAAACGCCGTCTCTGCCCCAAATACCGAGCTTCAGCTCATTTGTTTCGCTGTCTCGGCAAAGTTTTACCTCTTTTACGGAAATACCCTCGCTGTTTTCTACTTTTATTTGCGTTCTTGTGTCAATAAGACTGTCAAGAGCCATTTGCATATCATCTATATCTTCTACGACAAAATCATTAATTGCGATAATTCTGTCGCCTTCTTTAATACCCGCCTCTTTTGCAGGAGAAATATATTCATTATTCTCCGCAGTAAAACCCATAAAGCCGGTCACTATAACACCATGAGATTTAAGTCGAATTCCTATAGGAACACCACAAACAACAACATATGATGTGTTATTTTTAGACTTATCGGTTGTTGAATTTTTAGCATAAACAGGATAGCTGCCACGCCCCAGAATACATACAGTAATATAAAAAACAATAACAGCCTTGATTTTATAAGATGCTTTCATAAATGCTATCCTCCCTCACATTTTCTCCAAAAAGTTTTTAAAATTAACTTTTCGTAATGTAAGTTATCCTCAAAACTGTTTTTATATACTGTCACAATATTCAATTAGACCGAAATTTAGCAATTAACTCTTTAGCGTGAACCGCAGTGATTTCTGACTCCGAATCACCGTCAAGAAGCCTCGATATTTCTCTGATTTTTTCATTTGCATCGAGATTTTTTACAGATGTCTTAGTTGTATTGTCCTCAAAATTTTTACTGATATAAATATTATTATCTGCCGCAGCAGCAATTTGTGCATGATGTGTAACACATATAACTTGGTGTTTTTGGGAAATTGATTTTAATTTGTTTGCAACACTTTTAGCAGCCACTCCACTTATACCTGTATCAATTTCATCAAAAATCAAAGTCGAGACATCGTCTGCACCTGCAAGAATTGTTTTTATAGCAAGCATGATTCTCGAAAGCTCACCGCCCGAGGCAATTTTTGACAAAGATTTTAAAGGTTCTCCGGGATTTGCTGAAATTAAAAATTCAACAGTATCCAATCCTTCTGATGTAAACTTATAATAACCATTTTCGTCTTTTTCATCATTAAAAATAATGTCAGCATCGAATTTTGTTTTGCTCATTTCTAAACTTTCAAGCTCTGCCATGATATTCTCTGCCAAATGTTTTGCAGTTTTAACTCTCGTAAAATTCAAATCCTCACAAAGATTTCTCAAATCTTCATTATAAGAAGAAAGTTTTTCAAGTATCTCTTTAACCTTGTCCTCACAAGACAACAGTTCATCTAACGATTGCTGCGCATTATCCGCAAAATCCAATATTTCTTTAATTGTAGCACCGTATTTTCGTTTTAATTTATCAATCGCATTGATTCTTTCCTCAGTTTTATCAAGCTCATTTTTGTCAAAAAACACATCATCTGCAAGTGTTCTTAAATCAGAAGCAATATCATCCAACAAATACATCACTTCATTTACTCTTGATAAAATCTGCTCATACTCAGGCGAATAATCAGATATTGACGACAAAGAAGAAGCTACATTTGCCACACCATCATTAACCGTCATAGAATCAGAATAATCGCCGCCTTTTAACACCTCTTTAGACTTATTCAAAGCTTCTGCAATTTTCTCAGCATTCACTAATACATTGCGTCTTTGCATAAGTTCATCATCCTCGCCCTCATACAAGTTTGATTGTGTGATTTCTTCAATTTGAAAAGTATACAAATCAGCTAATCTTTCACGCTCTTTAGGGTCTCCCGAATAATTTGCAAGCGAAGCATACAATTCTTTAAACTCTTTCAAAAGTCCACTGTATTTTTCTTTTAATACGGAAATTTCTTCTCCGCCGTAAGTGTCGAGCAAATTCACATGACAACTCGTTTTTGTTAAAAGTCTGTTGTCATTTTGACCGTGAATGTCTATTAATAAGTCTCCCAACTGCTTCAACATAGATGTAGCGGTAAGTCTGCCGTTAATACGACAAACATTACGTCCTTGCGAGGAAAGTTCTCTTTGTAAAATGAGCACACCGTCCTCTTCAGGTTCTATGCCTATTTCTCTCAAAAATCCGTTAACATTCTCGCTCTCGTTATAAAATACACCCTCCACAAAAGCACTGTCGCAACCGGACTTTATAAGTTCTTTTGATGTTCTGAATCCCAATACGCATGAAATGGCATCTATAATTATGGACTTTCCTGCGCCTGTTTCGCCCGTCATGCAGTTCATACCGTCAGTAAATTCAACGGTAAGCTCATCTATCAAAGCTATATTTTTAATACGAAGCTGCATAAGCATGCCAAACACCACCAATCAAATTCAAACCATATCTTTAAGAGTATCTACTACATTGCCCGCAACTTCTTCTGTGCGGCAAACTATTAAAAGTGCGTCATCGCCGGCAATAGTACCCAAAGTTTCCGCAAGACTCAAAGAATCTATAGCAGATGCAACGCCCTGAGCCATACCCGGCAAAGTCTTTACAATTACAAGATTATTTGCATGGTCAGCAGATACAAAACCATGCGTAAATACAGGCAAAAGCTGTTCAGGTATTGTAAGCGTACCGCCTGATAAAGGAGCATATTTTGTATTTTTAACTTTACCTCTGACTTTCACAAGATGAAGTTCTTTAATATCTCTCGATACAGTCGCTTGTGTCACACTGAAACCTCTTTGTGAAAGCTCTGCAAGAATTTCCTCTTGCGTTTCTATTTCTTGCTCTTTTATGATTTTTAATATTTCATCTTTTCTTTTATTCTTCATGGAGTACCCTTTCTCTTCTCTCTGATGCTTTTTTGCGCAATGCTTCATAAAAATTCGGCGGATCAATTCTGATTATGCGTACCTTTTCCTCACCCTTATAGCACACAACCTTCCCCTTATCAGGCAATTGGAAATTTGCATATCCATCAGCACTTACATACATTTGTTTATGAGCGCGGCACATTTCCATCTCGATTTTACTCGTGCTTCTTGCAACAATCGCCCTGCCGTCAGTATAATGTGCACAAATCGGAGTTATTACTATAACATCATTTCCCGGTTCTACTATCGGTCCCCCTGCGGAAAGTGCATATGCTGTCGAACCTGTTTGCGTCGATACAACAATACCGTCACAAGGATATGTATCTACAAAAGCCTCATTTATAAATAAATTAATATATGCAACTTTTGCCAAAGTACCACGAGTAAGGACACAGTCATTTAACGTCGTTTTACTAAACAACACATTACCGGTTTCATCCTCTATATCAACATTGAGTGTCATACGCTCTTCTATAACATAATCACCTTTTACCAGGCGCCTTACAGTATTGTCCATATCACTTTTGTCAAACTCTGTAAGAAGTCCCAATGTACCTAAATGAAATCCCAACACAGGCAAACCACGCTTTATTGCAACAGATGCAGTCTTTAAGAAAGTGCCGTCACCGCCTATACTGATAAGTAAATCGGCATTATCAACAACATCATTGTCGAAATAATCCGAACTCTCGGTAACTTGCCACATTTTACCGTCAGCAGACTCTTTTTGGCTGATTTCCTCTATTTTTTGTTTTAATAGCTTCACGTAATGTACGCTTTCACTCTTCTTTTTGTTATATAACAAACCAACTTTCATACCGGCACTCCACCATAAACTTATATACTCGGATTATACATCAATTTAATTTGTTCGTCTACACAAGCAAATAAATTCTGTATTTCCGTCACCGCCTTTTACAGGCGACTCACATTTTCCCAAAATTTCAAATCCAACACTTTTTATAAATTCAACAACTTCATCGGCAGCACAAACAGCCGTCTTAATATCTTTCACAACGCCTTTTTTGTTAAGAAATTTTCTACCCACTTCAAATTGCGGTTTAATAAGCACAACCGCCACACCACCCACAGTTAAAAGCCTGTGTATATGCGGCACTATTAATTTAAGTGAAATAAAAGATACATCCGTAACCGCAATGTCATATGTACCCTCTCCCTGTATAAAATCTCTTATATCAGTTCCTTCAAAAGACTCTACTCTCTCATCGTTCCTGATTAATTCGGCAAGCTGACCATGACCAACATCAACTGCAGCAACATATTCTGCTTCGTGCTTTAAAAGCACCTGCGTAAAGCCTCCCGTTGATGCTCCTATATCGACTGCCTTTTTGCCTTTTACATCAATTTGAAAATTCTTTACAGCGTGCTCAAGTTTAAGTGCTCCCCTGCCAACATACGGAACAGGGTCCTCACTACAGCTTATGTCGTCTTTCTCCGCACATACATCATAAGATGATTTTGTCACAACGACACCATTCACACGAACACAGCCTTCTTTTATAGCCCTTGCCGCGCGAGTTCTGCTATCATATATATTATTTTCTGCAAGATAAGCATCCAATCTCATAACAATTTAAGCACTGCCTTCATAATACCTATAGAATCCAAACCCACTGCTTCATAAAGCTCTTCTATGCTGCCCTGCTCAACAGGTTTTTCCGGTACGGAAATTATATCAAACTTACAACTGATACTTTCTTTTTGCAGTAAAGTTGCAACACTTGAACCGAAGCCACCATTTCCGACGCCATCTTCAGCCGTCACTATAACATCAGGATTTATTTCTTTTATACAATTCATTATGCCGTTTTTATCAAGAGGCTTTAAAAATCTGGCATGATAAACAGAAGCGTTGCACATTTCCGTAAGAGCAGCAGCCGCATCAATACAATTACTCGTTATCTGTCCCAAAGAAATAATCAATACATTCTTTTTATTCTTATCTTGCAATGTATTATATAGCAACGCACCCTTGCCATACACCACAGGATGATTCTCTATTTTATATAAATCACTGTCAAAATTATCCTTTGCAGGATATCTTATTACAAACGGCCCTGCGTTGTTTTCTCTTGAAATTTTAAGCATCTGACTTAATTCACTCATACAGCAAGGCGCGCAAACAGAAATATCAGGTACTGAATTTAAATATGCAAGGTCATAAACTCCATGATGAGTGCTGCCGTCTCGTCCGGAAATACCTGCTCTATCCAAAGTAATAACAACAGGTAATTTTTGAAGCGCACAGTCATGTAAAAGTTGGTCATATGCTCTTTGCATAAATGTAGAATAAATTGCAACATACGGTCTTAATCCCGCTGCCGCCATACCTGCCGCCATTGTAATGGCGTGTTCTTCTGCGATACCTACATCAAAAAATCTTGTTGGATAAATTTCCGCAAATTTGCCCAAACCTGTACCCGAAGGCATAGCCGCAGTAATAGCAACAATTTTTTCATCTTTTTCAGCCATTTTACACAATTCTTCTGCCATATGTGAAGAATATGCAGGATTTTTGATAATACTCTTTTCTTTAGGTGCAACTCCGTGAAAAGCGCTCGGATCATCCTCTGCTTTTGTGTAGCCATGACCTTTGTGAGTAATAGCATGTATCAAAACAGGGCAATCTAAATAAAAAGCCTGATTAAGTGCCTTTTCTACAGTCTCAATATTATGCCCATCAATGGGACCTATGTATTTTATACCCAGTTCTTCGAACCACTCACCTGCAATAGTAAGAGTTCTGAAAGCTGTTTTAACTCTTTGTATTCCCTTAACAATGGGTCTACCGATTAATGGTATCTTACCCAATCCGGATTTAATATTTTTCTTAGCTTTAATATATGATTTACCTGATCTGATTTTGCCCAAATATTTAGACATTCCGCCAACATTGCGAGCTATCGACATACCATTGTCATTTAAAATAAAAACAACGCTGCCTTTCATAGTGCCGGCATCATTTAACGCCTCGTACACCATACCGTTGGTAAAAGCGCCATCCCCTATAACCGCAACAACTTTATATTTATCGCCTTGTATGTCTCGTGCCCTTGCCATACCTACAGCGGCAGACACAGAAGTAGAGCTGTGACCCGTTTCAAAACAATCCGCATCACTTTCTCCTCTCTTCGGAAATCCGCTTATACCGCCAAATTGTCTCAATGTATCAAATTGTTCATTTCTGCCCGTAAGTAATTTATGTACATAAGCCTGATGACCAACATCCCAAATAACTTTATCCTTAAAAGGGTCCACAACACTGTACAAACCAACAGTAAGCTCTGTCACACCGAGATTTGAAGCAAGATGTCCACCATTTTTAAGCACAACCTCAATAAGCCTTGCACGAATATCCTCTGCAAGCTTCAACTTCTCTTCATGAGATAATTTTTTAATATCTGACGGCGAAGTTATTTTTTCTAACATCAATAATTTCTCTCCAAAAGAAAATCTGCAAGTTCTCTTAAGAATGTACAAGCTTCTTTTTGCGCATCAGTTTGGCACAACTGTTCAAGGTTGTCGCAAGCATTTAATGCCTTTTGTGTAAGTTCTTTCAGTATTTCTTTGCTCTTATCAATGCCGTACAAAGTCACAAATGTAGTTTTACCCTCTTGTGCATCGCTTCCTATCGGTTTACCCAAAATGTTAATATCGCCCTCTACGTCAAGTATGTCATCCTTAATTTGAAACGCCAAACCAACAGTATCTGCATATTCAACCAGATATTCAGATTCTTCTGTGCCCTCTTTACCTGCCACATCAGCGGCAATCATTGTCGGCACTCTGAGTAAAGCACCCGTTTTGCGTTCACACAAATATTTAAGTTCGTCTTCTGAAATCTTTCTCGTTTCCGCATCCAAATCTACAACTTGTCCGCCAATCATACCCTCAGTGCCCGCACAAAAAGCAATGTCCTTTATTGCTTTAATACCGCCAATCTTATTGCTTGTTTTTTCAGCACCCTCTGCCGCAACTTCAAAAGCCATTGTAAGCAAAGCATCGCCTGCCAATATAGCAGTTGCTTCATCAAACTGCTTGTGGCACGATGGTCTGCCCCTTCTGAAGTCATCGTTATCCATTGCCGGTAAATCATCATGAATAAGTGAATATGTATGTATCATCTCCACTGCACAAGCAAACGGCATTATTTCCTCTTCGGAAATACCGAGCACCTCTGCTGCTTTTATAGCAAGTACAGGTCTGATTCTTTTGCCTCCGGCAAGAAGGCTGTATCTCATAGCCTCATAAATAACTTTTTGCAAATTGTCATATGAAGCAACCCTTTTATCAAGATATAAGCTAACTCTTTGAGCTATAGTATTAAGCTTTTCAATAAATGTTTTATCCATAATATTTTTCTCCACCAATTATTCTGCAGAATTTACATTAATAGCCTCTATTTTGCCTTTGTATTCATCAAGTTTTTCTTGACAATATTTCACTAATTTTGCCGCCTCTTCAAATTGAGAAACAGACTCTTCTAAAGGCAAATTGCCCATCTCCATATTGTTGATTATCTGTTCAATCTTTGCTTTTGCTTCTTCAAATGATAAATCTTTCATTATATTACCTCCTGAAGTTATTTTTATATCCTTTCGGCAGCAAATGTACCGTTGCCTGTTTGAATGTTTATTTTATCGCCTATTTTCACAGTATCGGCCTCTGATACTATATTACCGTTTTCATTATACACAATGCTATAACCACGCTTTAAAACAGCCTTTGGATTCAAAGCCTCAAGATGAGCACCGAGCATTTTAATTTGCTGTTCATATGAAGAAACTTTTAATGAAACAATATCATTTAATCTAATCTCATTCATATTGATATTATTAATTTCTTCTTCAATCTTATAGAATGGCTTGGCTATACAACGTGCCTGTTTAAGTTTGTCCAACTCCATTTGTTTTATCTTACAATTTGTAAGAGGTAAAACGGAGATTTTATTTTTGTATGATTCTATTTTTTCAACCAATTCGCTTAAAACAGGCACAGCCAATTCTGCCGCTGCAGATGGCGTAGGTGCTCTTAAATCTGCGGCAAAATCAGTCAAAGTAAAATCAGTTTCGTGTCCGACAGCCGAAATAACAGGCACACTACACTGCGCAACTGCCCTAACTGTTGCTTCTTCGTTAAACGCCCATAAATCTTCTATTGAACCGCCGCCACGACCTAAAATTACCACATCACAGCACTTTGTTTCACTAATATATTTTAAAGCCCGAGTAATCTCCGGCGTTGCATTTTCGCCTTGAACAGAAACGTGAAAAAGCTTTAAATTCATTGTCGGGAAACGCCTGTTTATAACATTTTGAATATCCCGAATAACTGCACCGGTTTTAGATGTAACAACACCGATACTTTCAGGCAATGTCGGTATTTTTTTCTTCTTCGATTGCTCAAACAACCCTTCTGATTGAAGCTTAATTTTCAATTCTTCGTACGCCGCATATAATGCCCCGACACCATCGGGTATAATTTTTTGGGCATATAACTGGTAGACTCCGTCCCTCTCGTATACGGAAATACTGCCGAAAGCCAAAACTTTCATACCATCTTTTGGTTTTATTGTCAGCTCACTTACTTTGTTTGCAAACATAACACATTTAAGGACACCACCTGCATCCTTTAAACTGAAATAAGCATGACCCGAATTATATACTTTAAAATTTGATATTTCTCCGCTTACATACACACCGGATAAGTTTGCATCATAATTAAGCAAAGATTTAATATAATTATTTATATTCGATACAGTAAGTATTCTCGCTTTATCAGGTATTTGATTCAATATAAACACTTCCCAATATACCGTTTATAAAGCTGCTTGCATCTTCATGGCTGTATTTTTTAGCTAACTCGACAGCTTCATTGATAGATACGCTTGATGGGATATCATCTTTATAAAGTATCTCATAAATGGCAACTCTAAGAATCGCCAAATCTACTCTTGACATACGCTCTATTGACCAATCTTTAGAATATTTCACTATAAATTCATCAATAGCTGCGACCTTTTCCACTACGCCTTCCAATACACTTTTTATATACTTTTCATCTAAAGCTTCAATATCTTCTGCGTTTAGACCGTCTGTGTATGTGCTTATCATTTTCTCGATATCAATAGTCTCTTTTAAATCCGAGTCCATCTCTTCTTTACTCACAAAAAGCCTTGCATCCGTAAACGTATTTTGAAATATAATTTTTACTGCTGCTTCTCTTGAATCACGTCTGCTCATTATCTATTCTCCTATTTCATTATCTGTACGTTCCCGGAGGGAGTATCTTATCAAGTAAATTTTTAATAAATGTTTTATCCTTTTGAAGTTGTTTACCTATAACATATCCTGCAATAATACATATTGCAATAAACAACGTTTCAAGAATACCTAACATCACAAATGAAAAACCAACCAACAGACCAATTGCCGCTCCGTTTATTGCATAAAAATGTTGTCTGTAAAACTTATATATTCTTCTTAACATGGTCATTCCTCCGTTTTGCTTATCGCATTGACACCGTCTACACTAACATCAACAAGAGCTACGTTTATTTCCATTGTATTTTTAACAGAATCTTTTATTCTTTCTTGAACACTTTTACATAATGACGGTACATTAACATCCGGATAAACTGTCAGCTTTACATTTATCTCTACACCTTTTTTAGTAAACTTTGCTTTAGATTTAGCATCCTTAACTCCACCAAATCTTTTTGAAAGAGCAAGCGCAATATTCTCAATAGAGTTTGCAGATATACGAATAACGCCCGTCTCGTTGTTTGTGCAATGGTAACTGTTTGAACTGCGTCCCTTGATTCCTGATGTCAATACCGCAACATTCAACGCAAAAAACACAATGCCGAAAACAAACAACATCGCATCATATTGATTTGAACGGTAAAATGTAACTTTGCAATACTCTAAAACTGCCTCCATTATTTTCTTGTCTGAAAAAGGTGAAATCATAATAATTCCACAAATTACGGTAGAAATAAAAGCATACAATGCAACTAAAATCCTGTATAAAATATTCATTCGGTATCACTCTCGCTTTCGCTGTCTATGTCCTTGTCTTCACTATAGTCAATACCCTGTATGTGAATGTTAACGGAGTCTACTTCTATCCCGGACAAATTCTCTATTGTACTTTTTACAGTTTCTTGTATTTCATAAGCAAGATCCGGTATCCTGTAGCCGTATTTAACAATAACGTACAAATCTACGGTTGTAGTATCGTTTTTAGTAACAACTTTAACACCCTTTGAGAGGTTTCTTCGCCCGAACACCTCGGCAATACCACCGGCAAAGCCACCGCTCATACCGGCTACACCTCTTACTTCAGACGCAGCAACACCTGCCATAACGGCAATTGCCTCGTCAGTTATCATCATACTGTCGCTGTTATCAAACAAGTCAGACGCATCATCTTCAAGATCACGTGTACTTTGTTCGTCAAATTCAGACATCAGTTTACCTCCCAAAGTGTGTTATTATTCTTTAAAAACTTTATTCTATAATGCTCTCATCCCAGCCTGCAGGCTTATCAATGTTCATAAGATATACAACAGATGCCGCAATATTAGAAAGTCCGAAGTTACCTTCTTTAACTTTGTACTTATCACGATTCTCAGTATTATCATAGAATATACAAGGTACGGGATTTAATGTATGAGCAGTTTTAGCTTTAGGTTTGCCGTCTTTATTGCAAACTACCTTGCCTTTTTTAACTTCATACATTTCATCAGCATTACCGTGGTCAGCTGTAATAATAGCCATACCGCCCATTGCATCTATAACAGGGAGAATTCTTGCAAGACACAAATCAACTGTCTCAACAGCAATTTTAGCTGCTGCCATATTACCTGTATGTCCAACCATATCACCGTTTGCGAGATTTATACGAGCGTATTGATATTTGCCTGTTTGAAGTTCTTCAATCAAAGCATCTGTAGCTTCTGCAGCTTTCATCCAAGGTCTTTGTTCAAAAGGAACAACATCTGATTTAACTTCGATATATGTTTCCAATTCATCGTTAAATTTACCACTCTTATTACCATTCCAGAAATATGTTACATGTCCGAATTTCTGTGTCTCTGCAACTGCAAGCTGCGCAACACCTTTGCTTGCAAGGAGCTCACCCATTGTATTTTGAATTGCCGGAGGCTCAACGAGGAATCTTGAAGGAATATTCAAGTCTCCGTCATATTGGAGCATACCTGCATAGCAAACCTTAGGCATATATTCACGTTTAAAAGTATCTAATGAAGCATCTTCAAATGCTCTTGAAATTTCTAAAGCTCTATCGCCTCTGAAGTTAAAGAAAATAACAGAATCTCCATCTGTAATCTTGCCTACAGGTCCGTTTTGATCTGCAATAACAAAAGCAGGTAAATCTTGGTCGATAACGCCTGTCTCTGCTCTGTATGTCTCGATAGCTTCTTGTGCTGATGCAAATTGTCTGCCTTCACCCATAACATGAGTGCTCCAACCGCGTTCTACCATAGACCAATCAGCTTCATATCTGTCCATCGTAATGTTCATTCTGCCGCCGCCACTTGCAATTTTAACATCGAAATTCTCATCACAAAGAGCTGCAATATATTCTTCAAAAGGTACAACATAATCAAGTGCTGATGTCTCTCCCACGTCTCTGCCGTCAAGAAGAATATGAACTCTTACTTTGCTGATGCCTTCGTCTTTAGCTTGTTTAATCATAGCTTTTAAATGATCAATGTGTGAGTGAACATTTCCGTCTGAGAAAAGACCGATAAAATGAAGAACAGAGCTGTTTGCCTTTGCATTTGCTATTATCTCTGTCCAACCTTTAGCCTTATACATATCACCTGACTCAATTGATTCATTTACAAGCTTAGCGCCCTGACTGTAAACAGCACCGGCACCGATTGCGTTGTGTCCAACCTCTGAGTTACCCATGTCATCATCAGAAGGCAAACCAACTGCTGTACCGTGAGCCTTCAATGATGTATATGGATATTCCGCAAAAAGCTTATCCAAAACAGGTGTATAAGAGAGTTTTACTGCGTTACCCTCTTCGCTGTCACGCAAACCAATACCGTCCATTACTATTGTAACTATAGGACCTTTATATTCAAACATATATACTTCCTCCATTAAACATATTTTTACTGATATATTCTACTAAATATCTACAAAAAAATCAATGAAATTTAAACAGCCGGTCAAAAAGATTATTTCCCGGCTGTTTGTTACGGTCGTTTTATATTATGTGGTTAAGAGGCCACATCCTCTGAAGTTAAAGATTGCTCCGTCACATTTGTTATTTCTGTATAATCTTCGTCTGCATCTGTTAGTACGGGAACATCATCCTCTTCTGTCATTTCTGTAATATCGGTTACATCATCAGACTCATAGAACACCGTTTCAGCCGGAGTATCCGGTGGCTGAGGCGCAGGTGGTTCCTGACGTTTCTCCATAGGTTTCACTTCTGAGTCAATCATATCTATATCAACATTATTTAATATTTTCATCAGATAGATAAAACTCTCCCTACCAAGAGTTATGCCCTTCATTGCAATCACTCCGTCTTTTGACCACGGTCTGATATCAAGCTTTTTGCGCCCGTTATTCCACGAAATAATATTGACCTCGATATTTGAATTATTCGGTCTTCTGATACTGCCGTAGCGGGTTATTATATCACGGGATATATCAGAATTTTTGTTGGAATTCTGCTCCATTTTCTCACCTCCTTTCGTTGCTTTTTACATACGGAATTCTATCCGCTCTACCCCACTTCGTCAATTTCGATACTATTTCCCGGGAAATAATATCAGGGTAACGTTTTATATAAAATTTTCATAAAATAAATCGAAAGGAAAAATAATCAATTGGAGGTTTTTAATATGAAAGACTTATGTTCAAATCCTTTCGTGACGGTACCTTTAGACGATCCGTCCATTTTGAAGAATGTTACTCATGCTGATAATAAATCTTATGCTATGGTAAGCGTTCCGTGGCAAACACCAGGCAAGCTCTACTCTGCCTGCGAGGGACTGCACAGAGGCACTATTTTCGTAGATTTAGACCAGCCTTATGTCTGCTTGACAGACTGCATGAAAAAGAAGGAGGAATGTGATTGTGGATAAAGATAAATTAAAACATGAAATTATGGCTCTTGATTTTGCTCTCATAGACCTCAAGCTTTATCTTAACACCCATCCCGATTGCGAAAAGTCTATTGAACTTTATAATTCAATTGTGGATAAACGCAAGGTTTTATTTGACACGTACCAGTCGCTCTACGGTCCCTTAATTGCTGAGATGTATTCGGGTTCAGAAGGTTCTTGGGACTGGGTTGACAATCCGTGGCCGTGGAACAAGCAGTAACTTTTCGTATTGTAGTAGGAGGTAAATTTTATGTGGTTATATGACAAGAAACTTCAATTCCCTGTGAATATCAAAAAGCCTGATCCGAGAATGGCTAAACTTATCATAACTCAATACGGCGGTGCTGACGGAGAGCTTGCTGCTTCGCTTCGTTATTTGAGTCAGCGTTTTTCGATGCCTACAGGCGAAACGCGCGCTACTTTGAATGACATAGGATCGGAAGAGCTCGCTCACCTCGAGATGATAGGCACAATGTGTCATCAACTTTTGCAAGGCGCTGACTGCGAGATGCTTAAAAAGTACGGCTTCGATACGGATTATGTCGAGCACGGTCTTGGTGTTTATCCCCAAAACGCTGCCGGCGTACCCTTTACAGCAGCATATCTTCAATCAAAGGGCGACCCCGTAACCGACTTGATTGAAGATTTGGCAGCAGATGGTGCGATGGTGTAAGGGCAACATTATTAGTTATATCCTCATATCACGCGTAAACAGTTATTGAAAGAAATGGGCTTTCCGGAAAACCGGGAGAAAATTGGAAGGGACAAGAAATAACTACATAAAACATAAAAAAATACTAATCCATTTATAACTTCTCATTGAATTATTAATTAGATTTCCTTAATATCTTTGTAAAAAGTTAGTAACTCGACACCGGCTTGTCTTTTAAGTTATCAAGATTGAATTTCTCCCACAAAAGCCTACTTCTTGTACAGAAAAGCTCTCCGGAAGTCATTTGATACAGCTTTAAAACGGCTTAGAGCAGCGTTTTCTCACCAAAAGCGCCTGTTTTGGCGAGAAAAAAAGATTTTTTCTCCCACAAAAGCACATTTCTTGTGCGAAAAAAAATCTTAGCAAAAGTCGTAACAACATAAATATCAGAATTTTATTTTGCTATTTTTTACAGTCCCCCAAAATTTTATACAAGCGTTTCAATATAGGCTTCCATATCAAAAGCAGTTAATTATAGCCATTGTATTTTGCCCTTTTGTCCCCAAAACATATCTAATACTGTTGTCTTCGTTATTCATGTATATCCATTCTGTTGTCATTTGCTTCATCATAACCTCTTATATACAAAAGTATAAAAATCAAGTCTCAATCTCCGAAAGGTTTTCCCAATCTCCCATCATTTTGACAATCTTCTCATAATAACTACTTTTAAAGAAAAGACATTTAGAATAATCAACGCCGAGCTTGTCACCCGTAAGTGTCAGTGCTATGGCGCGGCAGCCGCCCACACAATGTTTAAAATATGGGCAGTTTCCGCAAACATCGTTTTTTTCGGCAAGCATGCCTACAGTCGTGCACACTTCAGACAGATAACGACCAGCTTGCAAAAACGGTTGCAAACCGTCTTTTTTTACATTTCCAAGAATGTCATTTTTTGCCTCATAATACCCGGACATCTGCATACACGGAAATACATTTCCGTTTGCCGCAACGGCAATCATGCCCCTGTTGCCTCTGCAAACCGGGAGGCTGTCGCGATACTCCCCGATTCCGCACTCTACCGGACGTATACGGTATTTCTTCTCATTTGGCAAAACTGTCATAAATTGCCAGATGTCAAGATTCATCCCACGTTCCTCTTCAATATACTTAGAAACAATTTTCAGCATTTCATCAAAATACTCTTGAAGCTCCAATGTTGCGCCTGCGGCATTACGATTCCAACGAGGCACCTCTGTTGTGCGAATAATGCGAGTTTCTTCAACTCCGATGCTGTCAAGCAACGACAAAGTCGGCAGTATACAATTGAGGTTTTTTCTGTGAACATTTGTTTGAACTTTGACACGGAAACCGTTTGCTATGCAAACTTTTATGGCGCGCAAGGCATCTTCTTCTGCACCTTTTTTGTTGCGAAGCCAATCATGGTGACCTATGCCGTCAAAAGATATCTTAATTAAAGGATAACAACCGATTGCCTTCATGCGGTCAAGCGCTGTTTGATTGATATAAAAACCATTCGTATTTAATTCCTCGACAAACATACCTCGGCAGTAAATGCCCTCTAATATCTCAAAGAAATTCTTATGAAGCATCGGTTCTCCGCCGGTAATAGTAACTGCGTTAATACCGCACTTTTCAGCTTCATCTAATAGTTTTTCTGCTTCATCAAGCGAAAATTCACTCATTAAAGGTGCTTCATCAGATGCATTGAAACAATGCAGACAATTATAATTGCATTTTCCGGTAATCATCCAGTTCATTGCCGGGAAATATCTGTTATCACAATCGCGCTTTTGCCAAGGTGACAGCTCCTCTTCACCCTCGCTTGAAACAGCCTTGACCATGCCAGTCCTCACAAAACGATTAAGCAAAGGTGTCATTTCAATGTCATGCTTACCGTCACATAAAGATAAAAGCTCAAACTCTTCTTTTTGAAGTTTGAAAGCATTTCTTGTTCCCTTTATATAATAAGCATATGGCACCAACCACCAGGAGCGAAGTGCAATTTCCGGATTTAAAATATAATACATTAATTATTTCACCTTAATTATCAATATCCAAGCGTTGTCTTTCTACAAGCTCAGCAAACAAGCCGTTTTTAGCAATCAATTCATCATAAGTGCCGTCCTCTGCGATTTTTCCTTTATCCAAAAAGATAATGCGGTCACAAGCACGTATAGTAGAAAGACGATGCGCAATAACGATACGTGTACATTGTAATTTTTCAAGCGAATCAGAAATTTGTTTTTGCGTTATATTGTCAAGTGCAGAAGTCGCCTCGTCAAACATCAAGATTTTCGGTTTCGGTGCAATTGCACGCGCTATAGCAAGGCGTTGACGCTGTCCTCCGGAAATACCGCCCGAGCCTTCGGAAATAATTGTGTGCATTCCCATCGGCATTTGGCGTATATCCTCGGCAATACCTGCCATTTCCGCAGCCTCCCACGCTTCGTCCACAGTAAGTCGCGGCGCAGAAATTACAATATTAGAGTAAATATCTCCCGAAAACAGCTTGCTGTTTTGCATCACAGTACCGATATTACGGCGCAGAGATTTCAAATCAAGAGCCGCAATATCCTTGCCGTCATAATAAACAGAACCCTTTTGAGGCGTTTCAAATCCAAGCAAAATACGCATCAACGTAGATTTGCCACACCCTGTCGCGCCGACGATTGCAACGTATTGTCCCGCTTTAATTTTGAGAGAGAAATCGTCTAAAACATTAGGTTGCGACTCGGTATAGCGAAAAGATATATTATGTATCTCAATACCGCCCGAAAGGTCGGTTACTACTTGTTTCCCTTCGGAAATTTCGGGTACAGCTTCCAGTATAGGTTTTGCCATTTCCACCGTAGGTTTAATTTGTGCTACAGTCAATGCAATACCCGCAAGTGACATGAACGCACCCGATACCATACCGTAAGCCGTATTGAAAGCATAATAATCAGCAACTCCTATATTGCTTTTAACAGCAGCCCAGTACATCACAAATGTACCGACAAGAGAGATTGCCATACTGATAACTCCGTTGATTTTAATAAACATCGGAGGATTATATGTAAATGAGGCACCCTTGGCGTAGAGATTAGCCCAGCGAGCAAACGCACGCTTTTCCGCACCGGAAAGTTTAATTTTTTGTATGCCCGATATCATCGCGTACTGCATACCGCTTTCTTTTGCTGATAATTCCATACGATTTTTGCTGATACGCATCTGTACGAGAGAAGATGTAAGTGAAAACAGAATCGTTACAACAATCACCAAAAGTGCAGGAATTACAAGTGCAGGTGCATATTTAAATATCTGTGTAATATAAATCAAAGAGAATACCGATGTCAGTCCTGTAGAAAGCACGGTTGAGATAAGCATATCACAAAGAGAACCGATATACTGTGCGCGCCCCGAAAGCTCGCCGGCACTGTAACTCTTAAAGAAGCTCGGCGGCAGAGACATTACGCGCATCATTGTCGCGGCTTCAACAGAAAGGCTGATTTTCGTATTAATGCGTGCCATCAAAAGAGATTTAAGCACGCCTATCAGTATCGTGCTGACAGAAACACAAACAAGAAATACCGTGACAGCAAAAAACAGTTGCATACTTTGGTTCTCGACTACGTCCGAGAAAATAATATGGTTGATTTTAGGCAAAAGCATACCCAAAAGCGTTGCCGCAAATGTCGCAATACCAAAAAGAATTAAATCTGCCGAAGATAGTGTCCCTATGATATATTTCATCAAGGATGTAATACCTATTTTTTTAAGCGGAAAAGGTTTATAAAAAGCAACTGCTTCAGCATCAAAAAGGCCTTCGTTTTTACGAGAAATCTTTATGTATTTACCGCTTTCTCTGTCAAAATAGCTATATCCTGTAAGCCCCGTCGGAATCAACGCTACTACCTCGCCGTTTTCTTTTTTGGTAGCAAGCATGGCACCGATGGCGTCTTTATGCCAGCCCTTCTCCAAACACACATTTCTGCGCATAATACCGTAAGGGCGCATCAAGTATTCAAGTTGCTCATTCATATCATTGATGCTGTCAGGAACTTCACGACTTTTCACATGATAATATTTCAAAATTTCGTCAATGGCATTTTTGGTAATAATCTTGTTGTCGTTGAGTGCTGCGGAAATTTTCGCGCCCATAACCGCTCCCGCAACATTTATAAATGAATCCGAGAAGACTTTATCATCATTTTCTTTTCTGTGTTTTATTTGTTCATCAATCCAACCCATTTTCAAATATCCTTTCGTGGATTTTAATATAAATCGTCTCGCTCGTTATTCATTGGAAACAAGCTGTGTATAAAGACCGCCTTTAGCATAAAGCTGATCGTGTGTTCCTCTTTCGACTACATTTCCGCGGTCGAGTACAATAATTTCATCGCAATCGCGTATGGTAGAAAGTCTGTGTGCAACAACAATACAAGTGATTCCTCTGTTTTTGATAGAATTCACAACCTCGTATTCTGTTTTGGCATCAAGCGCGGATGTCGCTTCATCCATGATAATAATTGTGGGCTCTTGAGCAAGAACGCGCGCAATTTCCAATCGTTGCCTTTGACCGCCGGAAAAATCTTTACCGCCTTCAGTGATTCTATATTGATAACCTCCGTCACGGCGCAAAATTTCTTCGTGCATTTGCACATCGCTTGCGGCTTGAATCATGGAGTAATCTTCAATCGAATCATCCCACATTTTTATATTATTTGCGATAGTATCTTCAAAAAGTATAATATCCTGGTCCACAACCGCTAATGATGCTGTGAAAACGCTTCTGTCAATTTTAGACATCGGCTTGCCGTCAAAAAGGATTTCTCCGCTCCACGGTTGGTACAATCCGGAAATAAGTTTGGCGAGCGTAGACTTTCCGCAGCCGGAAAAACCGACCAACGCCACACTAGAGCCGGGCTTGAGTGAGAGATTAAAATCCTTAATAAGAGGCTCTGCCAAGGCAGAATAACCAAATGTCACGTTTTTCATTTCAATCTCGCCTGTGAGTTTTGCGTAACTTTCTGCCTCTGTTTCATTTTCAAATACGGGGTCGTTGGGGTATTCCATAACGTCCTCAACTCGCTCCATTTCGGTGCGCATTTCCTGCAATGTCTGCCCTGCGGAAATAAGCGATGTTGCCGGCGCTGTAAACGATGCCAAAAATCCTTGGAATGCCATAATCATACCGACTGTAAATTCACCTTTCATAGTGAGCCAAACACCTATCATCAAAACAGCTGTGTTTGTAAGAGATGAAACAAGAGAAGGAATCATTCCCAAATATTGATTTAATTTTGCATATTTAACTTTTTGTGTATTTACACTTGCCTGATAACCTGACCATTTTTCAAAATAGCCGTTTTCTGCACCGCTTGCTTTAATAGTTTCTATCATTTCTATACCTGCAACAGTTGCAGAAGCGAGCTTACCGGTATCACGCATCTGTACGCGCGTTAAATTAATTCTTTTTTGTGAAATTATATGTGACATTAAAAGATTGACAAGAATTGAAACAAGACCGACCAATGTTAAAAGCCAACTGTACCTTATCATAACGACAAGATAAAAAATCATCATTGCTGTATTAAGCGCAAGTGGCGCAAATGTATTTACAAGTTTTTTTGATATTGAGGCATTTGAATTTTGGCGGCTTGCAATATCACCTGCCATACGTTGCGAGAAAAATTGCATAGGAAGTCTGAGCACCTTCCACATAAATCTGGTAGTACCCACTACAGCCATCTTTCCGTCTATTTGAAGTGAATAAACCGTGCGTATCCACGCGACAAGTAACTGTATTGCTGAAATTAATGCCAGACCAACAAGAAACGGATAGAACCATTCCGGATTTTTTTGAGTCAGCAGTCTATCCAAAAACACACGAGAAAACGCAGGATAAATAATGCCGAGAAGCGACGAAATTACCGTTGTCAACATAACAAATGCAATTGCAACGCCTGCACCCGACAAGCGTTTTTTTGCAAAAGAAAACATACTTTTCGGTTTGCCGCTTGGCTGAAAATCTTCGTTCGGCTCAAACATCAGGCAAATACCTGTAAATGAACGGTCAAATGTTTCTTTTGAGACTGTATATGTACCTTTGGCAGGATCGTTTAAAACAGCTTTATCTCCTTTAAAGCCGTTAAGCACTACGAAATGGTTGAAATTCCAATGAATAATACATGGGAATTTGCCGTTTTTTTTCAAATCATCAGGTTCATAACGATAGCCTTTTGCAATAAGTCCGTAGCTTCGTGCGGCTTTTAATACATTTTTAGCATTGGAACCGTCGCGGGAAACTCCGCAATCTTCGCGCACTTGCTCAAGCGGTATCCACTTTTCGTAATACGCTAAAACCATTGCCAATGATGCGGCACCGCATTCCAATACCTCCATCTGCATTATGACGGGTACTTTTGCAACGCCTTTGGTTATCGGAGTTTTTGTCTTGTTTGCTTTGCTTTTCATAACTGCCTCAATCTAAAATAAACGACAGCGGAGCAACGCTTTCAATCACAATTTCCGCTTTATAAACGCCTTCCGGCAAATCGGTATCCATTGCTGTAACGCCAAAAACCCATTCTCCCACATGCATACCGCTAAGATGGAGCATATATTCGTCAAATCCCTCCGGGATTGTCTTCGGAACTGTTTCAACCGATGTGATAACATATTCCATGTCTTTGACTCTAACGATCATTCCTTCTTTGATTTTACCGAGATGTTGTTCTTTTATGTATAGTGACATTTCGCCGTTTTTGACAACTGCCGCACTGCCGACAGTTGTTTCAAGTCGTCCGAAAACTCCCCAAACGCAAACTCCGACCAAAAGCACGATAACCGCTACCAAAACTACCCAAACACCGGGGTTTGAAACGCGTATATAATCATCGAGCTGCTCTGGTGAAGAAACTTTTTCAAGACTCTTTTTTCTGAAAATCTGATTATTCATAATAAAAATCTGTTATTTTCTTGTCTCAGGATGTGTGCAAATCTGGAACGGGAAACGATAGTCCATATATTTACAAGTATTGCAAGACTTACCGCAACCGTTGGGATAACCACTGCACTTATGAGCATTAGCCCAACCGGATTCACTTGCCACACGAGTATATTCGAATTTTGTGCCACCGCACTTATCACATATCCAACGGTCACATTCGTGGAAATTTGTAACAATAAGATAACCGCCGAACACTGTATATGCTCCGCCACCTGTTACTCCATCCAATGCTTCGTCGGAAATTTCTCCGCTTTTGCTGTTTAATTCTATATATTTTTGTGCATCGTCGATACACACTTCCAAACCGTTTTCTTTTGCAATTGCAACAATTTCTTCTGCACTTTTAGCTTCTTTTGCTTTTAACATCAATTCTTCTTGTGTCATAAAAAGTCCCCTCTTCATATTTTTTATATTAGGTAAATTATATCATGTGCTTGTATCAAAATACAACTGTAAAATCATAGTCTTTCAAACAATTCAGAAGTCCTAATTGCTAATTTATCAACTCGAAAAATTTTCTCCCACAAATCCCTTGTTTTTTCAGAGAAAAAGCCCCTGAAACTCTGTTTATAATGCTCAAAATACCTATTTAAAAGGTTTTTCTCCCACAAATCCGCATATTTTGTGCAGAAAATTATAATACATGCTTAATTACACTCTGATTTCTTCAAAGCCCTTATGTAAATAATATCAGCCACAGCGTACATGACCATAACAATCAAAACAATAGAAATCGGTTGAATAATAAAAAACATTTTACCCTTAATAATTTTATCCAAAAATAAATTTACAATAGCCAGTGGGAGTGTAAAAATACTCCATATAAAAGACATACAAGCCATACTGTGTTTTACAATCATTTTGTTGCAAAAAACAATTAACATGCCAAAATTAACCATACCAATAATAGCAGAAATATATTGTGAAACACCTCTCAAATCTAATGAATCTGCAAAAACACCAAAAATAAACAACAAGCCCGTAAGAACGGTCATTCCTACATACGAAATCTTATTTCTCTCGTATAATACCATTTCATCCTTTTCTGCCTTTCCTGTAAAAGACTCTTTCGAAAAGCAATCCTTAAATAATCTAAAAATATTCTTCATTCTATTTCCTCCCAGAAAATTTCATCTAATGTTTTATTCAATGCCCTGCATATTGCTATGCACAAATTCAAACTCGGATTGTAGTTGCCTTTTTCAATCATGTTGATTGTTTGTCTTGTAACTCCTACTTTGTCCGCTAATTCTTCTTGTGATAAATCCAACGCAACACGTGCTAATTTTAATTTTATGTTTTTCAAAGCATTACCTCCTAACACGACATATTGTAATATATGACGTTCTAAATGTCAAATATATTTTACATTTATGTAAGCATACCGGACTTGCCCACGCTCATACACTATATACACGACTTCAAAAGGAGTTATTAATATGAAAAGCATTTTCAAAAACGACAAAACAACCACCACCAAACAAGATTTTACCAATAAATACATAGAGCTCATCAACACGCTCGAAAAATCCAAAAATGTAAATAATTCCCATAAGCCATGAAAGCAGCAATTTACTGCCGCCTTTCCGAAGAGGACAAAAATAAACATTCCGCAACCGACGACTCAGCCAGCATACAAAACCAAAAAGCAATGCTCGTCGCCTACGCCTCACAACAAAACTGGGAAATCCACGACATTTACAGCGACGACGATTACGCCGGAGCAGACAGACGCCGCCCCGAATTCAACCGCCTCCTGCGCGACGCCGAAGCCCAAAAATTCGACATCATCCTATGCAAAACACAATCACGCTTCACGCGCGAACTCGAACTCGTCGAAAAGTATATTCACGGACTCTTCCCCTTCTGGGGCATACGCTTCATAAGCATCGTTGACAACGCCGACACCGACAACAAAGGCAACAAAAAGTCACGCCAAATCAACGGGCTCGTCAACGAATGGTACTTAGAAGATATGTCCGAAAACATCCGCAGCGTCCTCAACAGCAAACGCCAAAACGGCCAACACATCGGCTCTTTTGCCCTCTACGGCTACAAAAAAGACCCCGTCCGCAAGGGGTACCTCCTCATTGACGACGAGGCAGCCGCAATTGTCCGCGAAGTCTTCACACTTTTTTCGCAAGGCTACGGAAAGGCCGCTATCGCTCGCACACTAAACGACCGTGGCGTTCCAAACCCGACAGAATACAAACGATTAAAAGGACTTCTTTATAAGCAACCAATTTCCAAAAATGGCAAACTATGGAAATACTTCGCAATATCTGATATGCTCACAAATGAGATTTACATCGGCAATATGGTTCAAGGCAAATACGGTAGCGTATCGTATAAGACCAAACAAAACAAGCCACGTCCCAAAAGCGAATGGTTTATTGTCGAAAACACTCACGAACCTATCATCGAGCGTCCCCTCTGGGACAAAGTCCAAGATATGATTCGTCAAAAAGCGAAACCTTTCGCCTCCGGCCAAATCGGATTATTCGCTCGCAAAGCTCGCTGTGCCCATTGCGGCTATGTAATGCGCTCAACCAAAAGCCGTGGAAAACATTATCTTATTTGCTCAAATCGCCATGTGGCAAAAGATGCCTGCATCGGATCATTTATATCTGTTGATAAACTTGAAGAAATGGTTCTCGACGAACTGCGCAGACTTATAAACGAATATCTTGATTTTGAAACTCTCGAACGCAACATCGACTTAAACAGCAATCTCAAAGCCGTAAAAGAGCGACACCTTTCCGTCCTCGCATCATACGAAAAGCGTCAAACCGAAGTAAGTAAAATCATCCGTGAACTCTACATAGACAAAACCAAAGGCATCTTGCGCGAGCGCGACTACTTAGACTTGTCGGCGGACTTCGCCGCCGAGCGCGACCGCTTGGAGTGCTCTGTCGCTGAATATAAAAGGCAAATTATTGAAATTGAGGAAAACTTATCGCTTGAAAATAATCACCTTGAGCTTATCCAAGCATATACAAATCCAAAACACTTAAACCGCGAGATGGTCGAAATTCTTATTGACCATATCTGCGTCGAAAAACGCTCAAAAGGGTCAAAAGATGTACCTATTACCATATACTGGAAATTTTAAAAGGTTGCCAATTTTCAACAAACGCTTTTTCGTACTTTTCGCCCCTATTTTGGGACGAAAATCTCCACTCCGCCTTGCTTTTGCCGGCGCACAAACGATTTTTCGTACTTTTCACCCCCATTTTGGGACGAAAATCTCCACTCCGCCTTGCTTTTGCCGGCGCACAAACGACTTTTCGTACTTTTTACCCCCATTTAGGGACGAAAATCCCCCCTCCGACTTGCTTTTGCCGGCATACAAACGCTTTTTCGTACTTTTTACCCCCGTTTTGGGACGAAATTCTCACCGCCGCAGCCTTGTGCTGACGATGTTTATTAATTTTACTGCAAATAGACATCCGGCAAGCCCATAATTGTTGTGGTATAAATGATTGTTGACAAAAAACAAAAAAATAAATGACTCGAATTTGATATAATGCTTTCGACCAAAAAAACAAAAACAAAGGAGTCATTTATGAAACAAAGTATAGCATCAGAAGCAAGGTATCGTCAAC
>JBGVNN010000012.1:0-61211 GCA_045125595.1 Candidatus Egerieisoma sp. | reverse complement strand
ATGTTAATGCGTTATAAAGAAAAGAAATCTTCCAGGGGTACTGCAACTGTTTACTTGCGCTTGTTGGATAACGGAAAATATTTTCCGCTACTTTGCGTGGCAGATGCATTAGAAAATGAGATTTTCAAAGCAGACCTACCCGAAACATTAGATTTGAATACTATCGGAGAAATTCAGCTAAGCACCAAAAAGGTAACAGTTAAACCAAGAAAAAATGCTTTTACAAAAGAATTACAGCCGATATCATTTGATATAAGATAAAGTACATGCATTATTGTGCATGTTGTATTGTTTAATAGTAAATGTTAAAATACATAAATAGGAGGCGATATAATGATTAAAAAGTTTTCAATTGTTATTATGTACATAGTATTCTTGCTGTCTTTTCTTGCTTGTAACAAATACGATACTTATCAAAACGATAAAGAAGAAAGCGGTACAAACGAAATTATTTCCGCCACTCCTTCAACGGAAAATGAATTAGATAATGACTCTTCGGCGGTTCCAGAAGAAACAAGTAAACCGACTGATGAAACAAAGTCTGTATTTAAAACTGACAATATTAATCGTATCACTTTCTATGCATATTATGGTGCCGGAAAGGGCAGCGATGTACCTGCTGAATACTTAGATGATATAATTACTTGGTTAGATTCATTTAAGGTTGATAGTAATAGAGAGTTTCCCGATTTAACTCCGCCTGGCACAAACACCATTTGTGTAGAAATTGAATATTCGGACGGAAGCATTATTAAACAAGGAATGGATACTACAGAGATTAATGGTGTTACATACTATATTAGCGGTGATCCTGCTCCTAAATGTTACGATGAAATAATCTCAAAAACCAGTTTGAATTAATTTTCCTCTTTTGTGTGTAGCACCACATGCTGCAATCAAAGCATCTAAGTAATTATGTTTATAAAGCAAATTTATCCGCCCGAGTTTCCTCGGGTGGATTTTTCTTCGCATTGAACTTTTGAAGTGAAAATGTTATAATCTAATTAATAAATTTTTATAAAATGTTATTGACTCTCACGTTCCGTTATAGTGTATACTCCAATTGTGAGGTGATAAAATTGAAAATGCAAATTAAAGAATTTGCCGATTTTACGGGAGTCAGTGTGCGCACACTGCATTATTACGATGAAATAGGGTTGTTGTCACCAGCCTTCGTTGACAAATCTACAGGCTATCGCTTTTACGACGAAAAATCTCTTCTTCTTATGCAAGAGATTCTTTTTTACCGTGAACTTGACTTTTCCTTAAAAAGTATCAAGGATATTTTGTCATCTCCGAATTATGACAAAAATAGGGCGCTGAAAGAGCAAAAGCACCTTCTCATACTCAAAAAAGAGCGGTTAGAACGGTTGATTTCTGCCATTGACGGTGCCGTGAAAGGAGAAACGATTGTGAAAGCATTTGACAATAGTGAATTTGAAGAGTATAAGGCTGAAACCAAAGAAAAATGGGGCAACACAGATGCTTACAAAGAACATGAAGAAAAAACGAAGAATTACTCCAAGCAGAAGTGGAATGAACTTGCCGATGGAATGAACCGCATTATGGCAGAGTTTGCGGTATGTATGAAAAAGGGTGAAGAGCCTAATTCCACCGAAGCACAGAATCTTGTTAAAACATTACAGAAACATATTAGTGAAAATTACTATCTCTGTACAAACGAGATTTTAGCAGGTCTCGGTAAGATGTATATCATCGATGAGCGCTTTAAGAATAACATCGATAAGCATGCTGATGGTACGGCAGAATTTATATGTGAAGCAATTCAGTTATATTGTAGTAAATAATTTATTTCATACTTTTGTGTATTGTGGCGTTTGTTGTATAGATAGTTCGATTTGTTTGTTTTTTGGGTGAAGGTGAAAACACAACATGCGAACATCAAGAATTTTACAAAATGACAGAAATTGCCAAAAGGCATAATCTCAAAACTTGTTTGTATTGTGGTAGAGATACCGATGTGGAAGAATGGATGAGTAATTTTTTGTCAACGCATGGTAGGTTGCATCGTCTCTGTACGATTGTTATAATGATTTCATAAAGGTGAGAATATGATACAAGTTTATGTAAATGAAAGTGAATTCAAAAAAATCAGTGAACTTTTGCACGACATTTGTCCCGAAGTAAAATTCATATTAAAAGCACAAGATGATAATTTAGTAAAAATTGGACTTGCCGAAATTGCTCCTTGTATTATTGAATTTGATACAAGCGTAAAAGATTTTTATGATATGCTTGATACTCTTAATGATATTGAAATTGATGCTTTTAATACAAATGATATCGAACCATCGGAACGAAATTCTGATTATCAAAAATATCTAAAATATGGTTGTTTGTACGACATTTTATATACTGCGAAAAGAACCTATCCAACGATTGGTAAAGTAAAATATGTGGGTAAAAGTTTTGGTGTTGATAGTTTAACTGATGGAAAAATATATGATGTTGTTTCTGTTGAAGATGGTTTTTTAAGAGTGATAGACGATAGTGATGAAGATTACCTTTATTCTTGTGGTGTTCCAAGTTCGTTAGAAAAACCTGACTTGTGTGGTAAGTGGGTTATAATTGAAGATAGCCAAAGAATTTTAAAGGAACATATCAAATAATGCACTAAACATCAGGAGGTATTAAAATGGAAATGGTATATTGTCCAATTAAAGATGACCAAATCAACGGCACGGATTGTCTTATAATGGTTGATATTACAGATGGTTTAATCAAGCCTAGTTTAGTGCCAGAAGGTATTGAGTGGTGCGAAGAATTGCGCGAAAAGTGTAAAGCCTGTAAATATCACGATGATATATCATAAAAATTGTTATGTTGCTTTAGGGATGCATTTTAATTTCCCTCTTTTGCGCACTGCTGCTCAGGCTGCTATCAAAGAACTTAAATAATTAGATTTATAATGCAAAACTATCCCTATGTTGAGAAATCGGCAGAGGGCTTTTTTGTCAACGCACAGTAGGTTGCATCGTCTCTGGACGATTGTTATAATGATTTCATAAAGGAGTGACCGATATGGATACCTACATAACAGGGCAGATTATTAAGAATCTGAGAGAGAAAAAAGGATTTACCCAGACAGAACTTGCTGAAAAAATAGGAGTAAGTAGCAAGGCAGTTTCAAAATGGGAAACAGCAAAAGGTTTACCTGACATAACTTTAATTGAACCTCTTGCTAAAGCTCTTTCGGTTTCGGTTATGGAATTGATGACCGGCAATGCAGTTGTTAATAAAAATATATCCTCAAATATATTGCGCTCAAAATTCTATGTATGTCCTTTGTGCGGAAATATTATAAGGACGATGGGTGATACGGTTGTCAGTTGTTGCGGAATTATTTTGCCGCCCCTTGAGGCAGAAGAAACTGACAACGAACACAATATAAGCATAGAAAAAGTGGAAGACGAGTATTTTATCACTGTGCATCATGATATGACAAAGGAACATTATATTTCTTTCATTGCTCACTTAACCTATGATAGAGTACAGTTTGTAAAGTTTTATCCTGAAGGAAACGCCGAAACACGATTGTCTTTGCGTGGCGGTGGTTGGTTATATTTCTATTGTAATAGGCACGGACTAATGAAAAAGAAAGTCAGTAATCTCTGACTTTATAAAACATAAATATTTGGGTGAATTTCTATGCATTCTTTCTGCTTGAAAGCATTATGATTTCTTTAAGCATTTGACACATGCTACCATCACTTGTATAATCTAACCATATTAATTAAAATAAATCAGTAGGTAATAATTATTATGGAACTTAAAAATCTAACAATCAACTTTCTTGGTGACAGCATAACTGAGGGACACGGTACAACAGCACCATGCATGGTATTTCACCAAATAATAAAAGATAAATATAATATGAAGCACGCATACAATTACGGTGTGGGAGGAACGAGAATTGCACGTCAAATTGTACCAACAAAAGAGAGTACGAAGTTTGATTTGACCTTTGAACTTCGTTCAGAAATTATGGACAAAAACGCAGATGCAATTGTAGTGTTTGGCGGAACGAATGATTACGGACACGGCGATGCACCTTTCGGAACATTGGAAAGTGAGGATATTTATACATTCTGCGGTGCTGTAAATTCTCTTATTAAGACTCTGAAGCATAATTTTCCAAATGCTAAATTGATTTTTATGACACCTATACATAGAGTTCGCGAGAACCAATCTTCGATGCCTGATTCAAAAAAACTGGAAGATTATGTAAATGCTATTCTCATGATATGCCAAAATAACAACGTGCCGGTAATTGATTTGTTCAAGATAAATCCTCTTGATCCGACTGATATGGATATTGTACCCGATGGACTTCATCCTAATGATAAAGGTCACGCCATTATGGCGCAGGTTATAGCAGAAGAGTTGTTAAAGTTAAATATTTAAGTTTACAGGTGAGTTTTACTTCTTTGAGTAGCTCCATTTTTCTATTATATATTTTTATCGGTGATGCAAATGAAAATTGTTGTTGCAATAGATTCCTTTAAAGGTAGTTTATCCTCCTTAAAGGCAGGTAACGCTGTTAAAGAAGCTATTTACAGGTTAGTTAGTAACGCTCAAGTTTTGGTAAAACCTTTAGCTGACGGGGGCGAGGGAACAGTTGACGCTTTTGCGGATAGTTCAGATACGGAAATTATAGAATTAACAGTTAAAGGTCCTTTGCTAAATCATGTAACCGCTAAATACTGTATTTTAAAAAGTAATAAAACAGCTGTAATTGAAATGGCGTCGGCTTCAGGTCTTACACTAATTTCTGCAGAAAAAAGAAATCCTCTGGAAACTACTACCTTTGGTGTTGGCGAAATTATAAAAGATGCCATTAAAAAAGGTTGCAGACGATTTATTGTAGGCATTGGAGGAAGTGCTACAAACGATGGCGGTACAGGTATGTTAACTGCGTTGGGTTATGAGTTTTTAGACAAAAATAATAACCCTATTTCTTTAGGTGCCAAAGGTCTTAAAGATTTATATAAAATCAGGAATGACAAAATTATTCCTGAACTGAAAGAGTGTATATTTAATGTTGCTTGCGATGTTAGCAATCCTTTATGCGGTGAAAATGGTTGCAGTGTTATATTCGGTCCACAAAAAGGTGCGACGACGGAAATGGTTGAGGATATGGACGTTTGGCTCGAAAATTATGCTGAAATAGCAAAAGCTATTTCAAATAAAGCAAACAAAAATTATCCGGGAACAGGCGCGGCAGGCGGTTTGGGTTTTGCGTTTTTGACATTTACAAATGCAACATTAAAACCGGGAATTGAGATAGTTTTGCGAGAAACAGAGATTGAGGCAGATATAAAAAATGCCGATATAGTCGTAACCGGTGAGGGATGTCTTGACTCACAAACAGTTATGGGAAAAGCACCAATTGGCGTAGCAAAACTTGCCAAAAAACATGGTAAAAAAGTTATTGCGTTTACTGGATGCGTAAAAGATGGTGTTGAAGTGTGTAATGACTATGGAATTGATGCTTTCTTTCCTATTTTAAGACGAGTTACCACTTTGGAAGAGGCACTCGACATTAATAATGCTTATAAGAATTTAACAGAGACAGCGTATCAAGTTTTTAGATTATTGCTTTTATAGATACAAACATTAACAAAAGAAAAGGGGAAAACAAAATGAACGGATTTCGATTTGCTACTCCGCAGGATTCTGCGTTGATACTTGAGTTTATAAAGGGTCTTGCTGAGTATGAGAAGATGGCTGACCAAGTTATAGCTGATGAAAAAATTCTTCACGAATGGATATTTGAAAAGCAAAAGGCAGAAGTGATTTTTGCTCTTGAAGATGAGGTTGAGGTTGGTTATGCCTTGTTTTTTCACAGCTTTTCAACTTTTTTAGGTCGAGCCGGTATTTATCTTGAGGACCTTTATGTTAAACCTGAATATCGCGGTAGAGGACATGGTATCGGACTTATTAAAGAACTTGCACGAATTACTGTGGAAAGAGGTTGCGGCAGACTTGAATGGGCGTGTCTTGATTGGAATAAACCGAGTATAGATTTTTATATTTCTCTTGGTGCTGAGCCAATGGGGGAATGGACTACTTATCGTTTGTCGGGAAATAATCTTAAATCTCTTGCAGAGAAAAGGAGTACATTATGAATTTTACAGAAATAGCAGAAAACAGACAATCATGTCGCAGTTACGATGCTAAGCGAATGGTTGAAGATGATAAATTAGAACGTATTTTGGAGACCGCAAGGCTTTCGCCATCAGCCTGCAACGGACAGCCGTACCAAATTTCCGTATGCAAAGGTGAAACTGCAAAAAAAGTGGCAAAAGCAACTCAAGGTATGGGAATGAATAAATTTGCAACAGAGGCGCCTGTTATGATTGTTTTGTCGGAAATGCCGTATGTTGCTACTGCTGCGCTCGGCGCCAAAGTAAAAAAGAACGATTACCGCTCAATCGATATCGGAATATTGTCTGCGTATATTACGGCTGAGGCGACAGCTCAGGAGCTGAGTACTTGTATACTTGGTTGGTTTGATGATAAAGAAATTCGCGAGATTTGCAATTTGGACGGGGCAGTGAGACTTGTTATTACGCTCGGCTACGCTTCTCCAGATGATAAACTTAGAACAAAAAAACGCAAAGATATTGCAGAGCTTGTAAAATTTATTGAAGAATAGTTAGGTGATATATATGAATTGTTTTACATATGAGACGAGTGAAAAATTAAATAAACTTGAAAAATATGAATGGGATAATGTATGGTGGGAACAGACGGCTGATAAAACCGCTAAACGAATACTATATATAGGCGATTCTATTTCATGCGGAACGAGGCAGCTGATAACAAAGCTGTCTGATTCAAAAATTTTGTGCGATGGTTTTGGTACTTCAAAAGGTCTTGATAATCCGTATTTTAAGATTAGTTTAGATATTTTTATGAAACAACAGAATGAATTTGATACTATTCTGTTTAATAATGGGCTTCACGGACGTCATCTTTCTGAAGCAGAATATGAAAAGTATTACGAAGAAATGCTTTTGTTTTTGATGAAAACAGGAAAAAAGATTTTTGTTGTACTTTCAACCGACGACCTTTCAAACCAAACACGCAACGAATTGGTAATAGTAAGAAATAATATTGCAAAAGGATTGGCGCAAAAGTATCAGTTGCCTGTTATAGATCTGCACACAGTAGCAATTACTCATCCCGAATGTCATGTACCCGATGGAGTTCATTTTAATGCCTCGGGGTATGAACTTTTGGCAAAATGCATTTTAGAAAGTATTTTGTAAAATAATTGTTTGACTCCGGCTAACTTGGGTCAGGCTGTTGCTTATGCAGTTTGCGGTATGAGTATAGTTTATAAACAAATGAATAAAGCATCAGAATAGTTTTGATTTTTATCTGTTTTCAAGCTCTACTATTTGTAGAATCTTCATTCTACTGAGAATAGGATGATTTTCTTGTATGGTAGGTGTACGTAGTGTCAAAGATTATGATATGGTTAATCCAATTAATTAAGGAGTGATTATATCATATGAGTAAAATTAAAATTGTAACTGATTCATCAGCCAATGTATTAGAAATGGACGATATTGCTTTTTCATCCGCACCATTAAAAATTATTGCAGACAATAAAGAATTTGTTGATGATGAAGAAATTGATGTTGAGGGTATGGTAAATTGGTTTGACTCCTACAAAGGAAAGTCAAAAACCTCTTGTCCAAATCCTACTGATTGGCTAGATGCATTTGGAGATGCAGATGAAGTTTATTGCGTTACCATTACAAGTGGGCTTTCCGGCAGTCATAACGCTGCTTGTGTTGCAAAACAAAAGTATGAAGAGAAGAATATAGGTAAAAAAGTATGTGTAATAGATTCTCTTTCGACAGGACCGGAAATGGTTTTAATAATTGAAAAACTAAAAGAGTACATCAATCAAGGTTTACCTTATGAAGAAATTTGTCAAAAAATAGAGGCATATAAAAAGCATACAGGTATAATTTTTGTTTTAGAATCATTTAAGAATCTTGCAGCAAATGGCAGAGTTTCACCGGCAGTAGCAAAGATTGCAGGTTTTTTAGGTATCAGAATGGTCTGCAAAGCCAGCGACCAAGGAACAATAGAACCTACCAATAAGTGCCGCGGTGAAGCTAAAGCAATTAATACAATATTCAATAATATGAAAAGTGCCGGCTTATCTAAAGGTAAGGTGCATATTGCTCATTGTTTAAATGAAAATGCTGCAAAAACATTAAAAAATTTGATAAATAATGAGCTTCCAAATGTAACGGTAAGTATTCATTCGTGTAGAGGTTTGTGCAGTTATTACGCGGAAAAGGGCGGCATGCTTGTTGGTTTTGAAAAAATGTAAATTAACATAGTATTGTTGACAGACTATTATTAATATTGTATTCTTAAAAACAAAAACGAGGGAGAAATTTTTATGTCAGCAATAATCAGACTTAAATGTCCGCATTGTAAAGAAGTTGTAAATATTGAATACGGTTTGCAAGTTTGCCCCAAATGTCACAATTCTGTGGCAACAGAGAATCAAGCTTCGATTTATCTTTATCGTCAAGGTTCTTTCGTTGGTATCGCAGGAGGATTCGGAGTTTACATTAATGGTGAACCTATGGGACATATCGGCAATAAAGAGCTTCTGAAAATTCCTGTACCGTATGGTTCTTATATTATTCATTGTGCGGCAGGCATGAACCGCAAATGCAAAGATTTACAAATTAATCTTTCACCTGAACACAATGTCGGTTATGCAAAGGTACATATGAAAATGGGATTTTGGACAAATTCATTTGTAGTTGAACCGGTTGATCCCAATCTTTTAGACCTTTGATATATTATGAATTTTGATTGTTTGAAACAACAATTAAATAAATTATTGGAAGATAGAGCTACTCCCGGTGTGGACTGTAGGATTTATAAAGACCATACGGAAATTTTTCGCTACTACGCCGGTTTTAACGATGTAGATTGTTCTGCACCGTTAGAAGGGAATGAGCTCTATCTGATTTTTTCATTAACTAAGTTATTGACATGTGTCAGTGCTCTTCAGTTGTTTGAAAAAGGTGCTTTTGATATGGATGATAATTTGTCAAAATACATTAAGGATTTTTCTGAAATGTATATTGAAACAGATGTTATTTCGCCGGATGACAGCACGAAAGTAGAAACAACAGGAGAGATTTCCGTATCACAAATGACACAAAAGAAACTTGTAAAGGCAAAAACGCCAATTACAATTAAACATCTTTTTACAATGACTGCCGGATTTGGCTACAATATGAAAGATGAGCCTGTGATGCAAGCTATTGCACAAGGAAAGACGACGACAGGGGAGCTTGCAAAAGAGTTTTCTCGACTTGCTCTTTATTTTGAACCGGGTACAAGATTTAAATACAGTTTATGTCATGATATTCTTGGCGCACTCGTTGAAATTTGGTCGGGAATGCGTCTCGGAGATTATATGAAAAATAATATTTTTGAGCCACTCGGTATGAAAGATACATTTTTTGGAGTGCCGAAAGATTCAGAAAGATTGTCACGCTTGTCTTCTTTGTACAGAAGTAGTGAAATTTCCGATTTTGTAAAAATTCCCCAAGAATGTATATTTAATTTAACAGATAATTTCGAAAGCGGAGGGGCAGGTATTGTTTCTTCTACAGCTGATTATGCTTTGTTTTTGGATGCACTCGCATGTGGAGGTGTTGGTAAAACAGGTGCAAGAATACTTTCAGAATCAACAATTGAAATGATGAAAACAAACCAACTTGATAAAAAAGCACTTGAAGATTTTGAACTTATCAAAAAAGGATATGGCTATGGCTTTGGTGTGAGAACACATATTGCACCGGAAAGAAGCGCTTCGCCAAGTCCCGTTGGTGAGTTTGGTTGGGATGGAGCAGCGGGTTCGTATGCTCTAGTTGATACAGAAAATCATATATCTCTTACATATTTTCAACATATGCTCGGATGGGATTTGAGCCTTGAGAAAAAATTAAGAGATGCTTTTTATAAATGTTTATTTATGTAGAGGATATTTTGTTGAACTTGTTTTAGAAACATGATAAAATAAAGTATAGAATTTGTTTTGGAGTGAGAAAATATGATTTTTACTAAGAAGTTATTTGCGTTAATACTTACAGTTGTATTAGTTTTGTCTTTTTGCACAATTAATATTTCTGCTGCTGATACATATGTTGTAGCAGGTGTTGAAAGTCTTTGCGGTTCTAATTGGAATGCAAATGATACTAATAATATTATGACATATGACAGCGGTTTTGAATATTATAAAAAAGATTATTTTAATGTTCCTGCTAATACTTATGAATTAAAAGTAGTTCAAAACGGCAAAAATTGGTTTGGTGACTCAAACGGTCAAAATATAAAGTTTGAAGTATTGCAACCTTGTACAGTTACGGTGTTTTTTGATGCAAATACTAAAGAAATACGAATTGTAGGCTTTGGTGTTTCATTAAATGTTAAATTTGAGTATACTGATGTAGCAGTAGTTGGTAGCGGAGTTGGTTCATGGCTTAACGGTGCACTTTGGGATCCTTCTGTATCATCTAATTTTATGACAGAGGTAAAAAAAGACTTCTTCGAGATAACTTATAATAATATTCCTGCAGGTGATTACCAATTTAAATTTGCTTTTGATGGAGATTGGGTTCATAATTTTGGTCTTGGATATACATTTGAACCCGGTGCTTTTTGTGAAGCGGCTTATAATGGTTCTAATATAAATATTATTATGACATCTGATTATGATGTTAAAATCACTTTAGATTTAAGAAAATTTGATTATACCACAAAGACCGGAGCGCTTTTTAAAGTTGATTATCTGCCGGTATCTTCACAACCTACAACAACTCCTGATACACCTTCGACAACTCCTTCAATAGCTCCTTCTGAGAAACCCGGAGATAATACTGAAAGTGTTCCGACGATAGCACCTTCTCAAAAACCTTCACAACGCCCGGATGATTCTGAAGATAATGCAGATACAGGAGATTTTGCTGATTTAGGTTTGACAGCTATTGTTTCTGTTGTTGTTTTGTCAGCACTTGTTTTTGCAATTACAACTCTTAAAAGAAAAGTTTATTAATTATTGTAAATGATAATATTATTACTTAAAGCCTCGTGTCTGAATAAGATACGAGGCTTTATAAATGTTTACAAAAAAGTAATATTTTTTATTGACTTTTGTTTATTTCTTTAATAGAATGATTTCAGTTGTATAATACTAATATTGTTAGGAGGATATCATGAAAAAGATTCTTCGTTTAACAGCTTCTTGTTTGGCGTTGATATTGCTTGCTACGGTAATACCATTCGCATCTGTAGCTGCGGTTTCTATCCCTTCAAGTCTTAAATCGGTTGTATTTAATGCTACTTATTATGCCGGCAAGTATGCTGACTTAAAAGCTGCATTTGGCACAAATGAATCTCAACTCTATAATCATTTTGTTAATTATGGTATTAAAGAAGGCCGTCAAGCAAGTCCGATGTTTAGTGTGGACTACTATTTGACAAAGAATGCTGACCTTAAAGCTGCATTTGGTTCTAATCGTGAAAGTGCGATGAATCATTTTATTTCATATTGTAATTCAGAAAACCGTATTACAGCACAACATGCGAACTTGGGGGATAATGTAGATGTTAGAATCTCAATGAATTCCGGCGGTATGAATTTAGGTTATTCAGGCTCAAATGTAATTACAGTTTCTCCTATATTGTCTTCAAATCAATCTTGGAATCTATTACGACAAAATGACGGAAGCTATAAAATAACAAACAATGCTACAGGCTTAGTTCTTGATGTTTATGCTGCGTCACGTGCTTCCGGAGCAAATGTTGGTCTTTATGCAAGCAACGATACTAATGCTCAGCGTTGGTTTATTTATAAAAACACAAATGGCACATACACTCTTCGTGCAAAATGTGGTGTTACTTGTGCATTAACTGTAGATGGCAATTCGACATCTGCAGGTGCTAATGTTTTAATGAACACATTTAATGGTGCTGCCGGGCAGCAATTCAAAATTTCTAAGGTGAGTGAAACGGAAACTATGACACCCGCAAATGTTGGTACAAATTTCTGGGCTAATATCAGAGGAGTAGGTTCAAATTATAATTTAGCTCTTTCGTCCGATACAGCACTTATTCGTTATCCTAATACAGGATATAATCAGATTTGGAGATTTATTCGTTTCTCTGATGGCAGTTATGAGATAACGAATCTTAAAAACGGTAAGTCACTTGATTGTGAAGCAGGTTTAGGTACTGCAGGTACTAAGGTTAATACATATACTTCAAATAATACTAATGCTCAAAGATGGTTTATTTACAAAGTAAATGGTAATTATGTACTTATGCCCAAATGTACTACTGAATGTGCTCTTGAGGTAGCAGGGGGCGGTACTGCAAGCGGTACAAAACTCCAACTTGCCAAATATTCATCAACTTCAACAGCACAGCAATTTAAAATAATGAAGATAAGTAAGGTTGATGCTGAGAAAAATCTTGCAATCAGTGAAATTTGCGCTACTCCTTCAAACGGTTCTTATGAGTTTATGGAAATCATAAACACTTCTGATAAAGCAGTTAACTTAAATCAATATTCGCTTTACAGATTTGGTTATGGCAACAGCGGAAAATATGAAGCATCCGGATATTATACAATTCTTGGTTTAGAATCAGGAACAGGAGCCAATACAGATCTTAAGAGTCTTGATAAGCTTAATCTTTCTTCTTATAATGTAACTGTTAATCCTAATGATATAGTTTTGCTTTGGTTTGTATCATATGCTGACAGAGCTCTTACAGTAGATGATTTTAAAGCTTATTGGACATCTCAGGGCAGTAATATGACAAATGTAACGGTAGTTCCGGTAGCTATTCATAATGGTAAAGCTGATGTATATGCAGCAAAAAATATTAACAGTGGCTGCGGTAAGGGCTTTTTACCTGATACGAAAGCGGCTATGGCAGTATCGTTAATTAAAAATGAAATTCTTAAAACGCGTCTTGAAAATGGTAAAGTTCTTAAAGACTTTACGGCAACAGCAGATGCTCCTCTTGCTCAGACATATACAGCTGAGCTTCATAAAGTTGCTGACTCTATAGCTCTTTATTTTGTATCAACAGAAGCTGAAACCGGTTCTTCAAGAAACTTTTATAACTATATTGATTTTGAAGGTTTTGTTCATGCCTCAACATTAGCTCAACAAGCGCCTATGAGAGATTATACTCATGTATTTGCTGCTTTGCCTTATTCGGCACAAGTTATGGGTTCGAATACAACTGACGGATATCCTACAAGATTAGGTGAATATATCAATTTAGATTCAGCAGGTAAAGTTAATGTTGTATTATTTGGTACAGATTTCGGTATTCAGAAAACTAAACCTTCACCCGGTTCCAGAACAGTAGCTCAATTTGCCGGCGTAGAGTTTACAGGTGCATCGGTTGATTCAGCAGGTAAAGTTACATTTACAGGCAAGTTTAAATATGATCAATACAGTAAAGTTGGTTTTGTAATAAACACAATAGCTACTAAGACCGGTGCAACGATTGCAAAAAAGACACTTTCTACAACATCATTTAAAGCAGTTGATGGCGGATATACTTATTCAATTACCGTAAGTGACCTTCCTGTAAAAGATGGTAGTGTAGTGCTTAATGTAGTTCCGTATGCTATTGCGACATCGGGTACACGTGTTAACGGAGAATCAAATGAAATCAGATGTCCTCTCGTTAATGCTACAATCAACGGAAACGGCATTGAAGGTCTTAAGGTTACTTATCTTAAGGATGAAGTGAATGCACCTATTAACGACGTTACAGGTATTAAAGAAGCAGTGGAGCTTCTTGCTAATGACATCGAGTATTATACAGGTGTAGAAGTTGAAACAGGTTTTTATGATCCCAGAGCAAGTTATCCGCAAATCGTTATTGCAAGCTCAGGCTCAGGTTCTGGCGGAGAATCTCTTGTTGCCAATAATAAAACTGTTGGAGCAAATCAATACAGCATTATTAATAAGACGAATGGCGAAATTTACATCGTTGGAGGTAGTGCAATTGCGGCAGAATATGCATCACAACTTCTTGTTAAATTATTAACTAATGCTACAACAGGTACTGTTGAACTTACAAGTGTTTCTTCGGATACACCTAAAACACTTAATACCAAAAATGATCATCTTGACCTTACAGATGGTGCTGACTACAGATTTATGACAATGAATATGTTGTGGTACAACAGCCACCCTGACGAAAGCAGATATAACAGATTTATAGAGTTTATCAATTATTACTCTCCTGATGTTATAGGTTTGCAAGAGTGTTGTAAAAACAATATGAACAAGTTTATACCTATGCTTAAAGCAGCCGGATATACTGTTATTCAACAAGATGTATTCAATGGTGTGGGCGATAATAATACTGTTCCGCTCGCATATAAGACCTCTAAATTTACATGTGTTGAAAAAGGTTGGAAACAGTTGCCGGGTGGAAGTAAGTTTTTCGGTGTTACATGGGCAGTTCTTAAAGATAAGACAACGTCTGAAATATTTGGTGTGACAACTTCACACTTCTACAATGAAGGTGTTTTGGAAGATAAAGTAATTATTCGTCAAGATAATACGAAAATGATACTTTCTATAACAAATGATATTATTAATAAACATGGTTGTGAGGTTGTAAATATGGGTGACTTCAATATGCGCTCATTTGATGTGGCATATCACCTTATGGTAGACAGTGGAATACTTGATGATTCGAGATTTGTATCATTTAGGGATGGTCTTATGACTAGATGGGGTCATGTGCTTGGTTCTTCGTTACCGCTTGAAGGTTCTCCTTCGAGAACAATTGACTTCTTCTTTACAACATCTAAAGTTAATGTTCTTCGTAACAGGGCTGTTGCTAATATGCATGCGTCAACGTCAACTGACCACCATCCTGTATATTGCGATATTTCTTTTACTTGATGTTAAAAAATTTACTGAAAGGGGCTGTGAAAACAGCCTCTTTTAAATTATAATATCATATAGAGGAGGATTGAATTGAAATGAGTTTGTATAAATATCTCTTATGGGACATAGATGGTACAGTTCTTGATTTTCTTGCTTCTGAAGCATATGCTATTAAATTTCTTTTTAATAAATTTAATATTGGAGTATGTACTGATGAAATGCTAAAGCAATATTCTGAAATTAATGTAAAATATTGGCAAAAGTTAGAAAGAAACGAATTAACAAAACCTGAGGTTTTAGTTGGCAGATTTCGTGATTTTTTCAAAGCAATAGGAGTTGACACATCTCTTGCAGAGTCATTTAATCTTCAATATCAGGTGACTTTGGGAGATCATATTGAATTTGTTCCCGGTGCTAAAGAAAATCTTCTTCAAGAGAAAGGCAATTATACGCTTGTTGCTGTTACTAACGGTACGAAAATAGCACAAGAAAAGAAACTGCGCCTTTCCGGACTTGATGAAATATTCGATTATATTTTTATCTCAGAAAATGTAGGAGTAGAGAAGCCGAATATAGAATATTTTGAGCATGTATTCAATAGTCTTGGTATATCAGATAAAAGGGAAGTTCTTATTATAGGTGATTCTCTGACAAGTGATATGCGTGGTGGCGATATTGCGGGTATAGACACTTGTTGGTTTAATCCTAACCACAAAACAAATAATCTTGGAGTAAAAGTTACATATGAAATTGATTCATTTGATAAATTAAATGAAGTTATAATTTAAATATATTTTTTAAGATTGATTTTCTCCCACAAAAGGCGAGATTTGTTAGAGAAAAAGTCTCTTGAAGTCGTTCGGAACGGCTTTAAAACGCCTTGAAGTAGCGTTTTCTCACAAATAACGCCTGTTTTTGGGAGAAAATTTTCATTTTTCTCCCACAAAAACGCATTTTTTTGGGGGAAAATAAATCTAATAACTACGACATATAATAAAAAAGCTCCAAGACTCGAATTTAAAATGAATCTTGAAGCTTTTAGACTGTTTTTAACAGCCAACATTTGGTCGGGATGACAGGATTTGAACCTGCGGCTTCTGCGTCCCGAACGCAGCGCTCTACCAAACTGAGCCACATCCCGTAAACCTTGAGTATTTTATCACTATAATCACTCTAAGTCAACCTGAATTTTTATATTATTGTCTTATATCACGAATACCTCTTAATATAAATTGTTTTGCTCTAAGCACTTCTTCGTTTGTAGCAGGATTAATGTTTGTTAAACGATATTTGATGCCAAGCTCTTCGTATTTGTGTATTCCGAGCGTATGATATGGGATAACATCTAAAGCTTTTAAATTCTTTAAAGAACCAATATAATGACCTAAAGATATTAAATCTTTTTCGTTGTCTGTTACTGTCGGTATAACAACGTGACGAGCCCAAACAGGTATTTTCTTAGTTTCAAGGTATTTGGCAAAATCAAGAACGCATTTGTTTGTTTTGCCTGTAAGTGATTTGTGTTTTATTGGGTCGATATGTTTAAAATCAAGCATGACAAGACTTGTGTATTTCATAAGCTCGTCAATCTTTTTAAGATATTCAGCATCTGAAGCATCAAAAGTTGCTCCGGAAGTATCAATACAAGTGTGTATGCCTTCAGCATAAGCAACGCGAAAAAGTTCCGTAATAAAATCAATCTGCATTAAAGGTTCGCCACCGGAAACAGTAATGCCGCCCTTTGAATAAAATACTTTGTTTTTATTGTAATTTTTTATTATTTCATCTACAGTGATAGTAGTACCGATGCCATATTGCCATGTATCGGGATTGTGACAATAAAGGCAACGAAAAGGACAGCCCTGCATAAAAATAACATATCTTATGCCGGGACCGTCTACTGTACCGAAACTTTCTTGTGAATGAATATATCCTATCATTATCAGATTGAATTATGGAATGTTCGTGAAATAATCTCGTCTTGCTGTTCTTTTGTGAGTTTAATAAAGTTTACAGCATAGCCGCTTACTCTTACGGTAAGTTGCGGATATTTTTCGGGATGTGCCTGAGCATCAAGTAAAGTATCTTTTGTGAAAACATTTACATTTAAATGATGGCCTCCTTTTTGACAATATCCGTCAAGAAGAGATACTAAATTGTCTATTTGATTTTCTGTTGCTGCCATATTAATAATCCTCCTTTTTGTCATCAAGTCCTTCGAAAAGTGTAGGGGACGAACAAGCTCCTGCACCGCAGCAGCAGTCCAGCTCGAAATCGCCCTCGATTTCAATATCACCTGCAAAAATCATATCTTCTTTGCCTAAAGCACCGGGTATAATTGAAAAAGTATTTGAAATACCATCTTGTGCGTCTTTAAAAGGTAATTTAGATACAGAAGCAAGTGAAGCAACTGCACCATGAGTATCACGTCTGTGCATCGGATTGGCACCGGGAGCAAAAGCTTCACCGATTTTTCGTCCGTCCGGTGTAGAACCTGTATATTTACCGTAAACTACATTTGAAGTAATTGTAAGAATTGAAGTAGTTGGGATACTGTCTCTGTAAGTGTGGTTTTTCTTGATATGTCCCATAAATACATGAACAATATCATGTGCTATTTCGTCAACTCTGTCATCGTCGTTACCGTACTTAGGGAAGTCGCCCTCGACTTCGTAATCTACTGCGAGACCTTTGTCGTTGCGTATTACTTTTACTTTCGCGTATTTTATTGCGGAAAGTGAGTCGGCTACTACGGAAAGTCCTGCTATACCTGTGGCGAACCAACGAGTAACATCTTTATCATGTAAAGCCATTTGGATTTTCTCGTAGCAGTATTTATCATGCATATAGTGAATTACATTAAGTGTATTCACATAAACATTTGCAAGCCATTTCATCATAGCGTTGAATTTCTTAACAACTTCATCATAATCAAGATATTCAGATGTTATAGGTCTGTATTCTGGACCGACTTGTTCACCTGATATTTCATCTACACCGCCGTTAATAGCATAAAGCAAACATTTTGCAAGATTTGCACGGGCACCGAAGAATTGCATTTCTTTGCCAAGTCTCATAGAAGATACACAGCAGGCAATAGCGTAGTCATCACCGTGAGTAAATCTCATCAAATCATCGTTTTCGTATTGTATTGAAGAAGTTTCAATAGAAATCTTTGCACAGAAACGTTTGAAATTCTCAGGAAGTCTGGTTGACCATAATACAGTTAAGTTTGGCTCTGGTGCAGCACCGAGGTTTTCTAATGTGTGTAAATATCTGTATGATGTTTTAGTTACCATATGACGTCCATCGATAGCTACACCGCCGATTGACTCTGTAACCCATTGAGGATCGCCTGAGAAAAGAGAATTATACTCAGGAGTTCTCGCAAACTTAACAAGACGAAGCTTCATGATGAAATGATCTATCATTTCTTGTATTTCTGATTCTGTGAAAATACCTTTCTTTAAATCTCGCTCGGCATATATATCAATAAATGTTGATGTACGACCTAAAGACATTGCAGCACCGTTTTGCTCTTTCACTGCAGCAAGGTATCCGAAATAAAGCCATTGTATAGCTTCTTTTGTGTTGCGTGCAGGTTCGGAAATATCAAAACCATAGGAAAGTGCCATTTTCTTTAATTCTTGAAGAGCTCTGATTTGTTCAGAAAGTTCTTCTCGGTCACGAATAACTTTTGAATACATTGCAGAACGTGTTGTTGCTTTTTGCTCAATTTTATCTTTTATAAGCTTGTCTACACCATAAAGTGCTACTCTTCGATAATCGCCGATGATACGACCCCTGCCGTAAGCATCCGGAAGGCCGGTAATAATGTGACTCGAGCGACAAGCGCGCATTTCATTTGTATAAGCATCAAATACGCCTGCGTTATGAGTTTTTCTGTGAACGGTAAAAAATTCTTTTATTGTCGGATCTAATTCATAACCATGATCTTTTAATGCTTTTTCAGCCATACGAATGCCACCGTAGGGCATAAGGGCGCGCTTAAACGGTTTATCTGTTTGAAAACCTACTATTTGTTCTTTTTCTTTATCAAGGTAACCCGGACCGTGAGAGGTGATTGTTGAAATAATTTTAGTGTCCATATCAAGAACACCACCGGCTTCGATTTCTTTGATAGTCAAATCAAGAACTTGAGACCATAAATCTTTAGTCCTCTGTGTGGGCCCTTCTAAAAAAGAAGCATCTCCGTCATAAGGTGTATAGTTATGTTTAATAAAGCTTCTTACATTAATTTCATTGACCCATGTACCGGGTTCGAAACCTTCCCAAAATTCGTGCAAGTAATTCATTTTTAAACTCCCTTAAAATATTTTTAAACATAAATTTTAATGTTTTTAATTTGCAAAATCGGCGCATGTAATAATCTACATGACAGCCTAATTTATTATACATCATCTCTGAGTAAAAATAAAGCTGAAAAGATACTTTTTGAATTGACTTTTACAAAAAAATAAATTAAAATTGTTGACAATTAATTAATCGTTTATGTTAAATGGTTTTTTTAGGAGCTCTTTTTATGAAAGGATTTAAAAGAGTTAATGATGTATCGTCTTTAAGAGCAGGTGATATAATATTTACGAGATGGGATTCGACGCAACCCGGAAATGGTGCACACGTATTTCTTTGTGCAAGTACAAATAGAGGAAACAATGTATATTACAGATATGATCATGGTACTAATGGTAGAATATGGGGAAGTCATGGCACTGAGCATGCTCCCGGTCAACAACCGTTTATTGAACCTATTTTAGATTTCTGTTATGCATACAGACCTTAAAATTTTAGGAGGGTGTAATTATGTTATTAAAACGAAGTAGTGGTGTTTTGATGCACATTTCGTCCTTGTGGGGCGATTATTCAGAAGGTTCATTTGGCAAAGCTGCATATGAATGGATAGATTTTTTGTCTGACTGTGGTTTTTCATATTGGCAAACACTGCCTTTTGGTGTGCCTGATGATGAAAATTCACCGTATCGTTCTTTCAGTTCTTTTAGTGGTAATCCATTTTTTGTTGATTTACAATTTTTGTTTGAAGAAAAATTGATTACTGAAGAAGAACTTGAATCGGCAAAACAAACAAATCCGTATGTTTGTGAATTTGACAGGCTTAACGAAGAACGTTTAGTTCTTCTTTCCAAAGCTGCCTCAAGATTTAAAGATTTGAAAAGCATTGATGATTTTATGAAAAATCATCCTGAAACTGAAAAGTTTTGCGAATATATGGCTCTGCGTTTTGCAAATAACAATTTGCCATGGAACGAATGGACTGTTACTGAGCCAAATACGGAAATGCTTAAAACGTGGCGATTTACTCAATATGCGTTTTTTACACAGTGGGCGCAAGTTAAAGATTATGCAAACAGCAAGGGAATAAGCATTATTGGTGATATTCCGATTTATGTTGCTTGGGATAGCTCGGATGTTTGGAGTGCGCCGGAGGAGTTTCAACTTGATGAGTACGGAAATCCGAAAAGCGTAGCCGGTGTTCCGCCTGACTATTTTTCGGAAGATGGACAATTATGGGGTAATCCGCTTTATAATTGGAAAAAAATGAAAGAAAATGATTTCCATTGGTGGAAACGCAGAATGAGCTTTATGATGGAATTGTTTGATGGCGTGCGTATTGATCACTTTAGAGGTCTTCAAGCATATTACAGCATTCCGGCAACTGAAACTACTGCCAAAAACGGAAAATGGGTTAAAGGACCGGGTATGAGCCTAATCAAAGCATTAAAGCCGATTTGCGAAGATAAATTAATCATTGCTGAAGACCTTGGAGATATAACACCTGAAGTTGAAAAACTTGTTAAAGACAGCGGTTATCCCGGAATGAGAGTTCTTCAATTTGGATTTATTGATGGTGATGAATCAATTCATATGCCACATAATTATATACACAATTGTGTTGCATATACAGGCACACATGATAATAATACTTTGTTGGGTTATGCTTGGGAGCTTGATGAAGGTACAAAGAGAAGAGTATTTGATTATTTCGGATATCCGTTTGATAATATTGATTACAGTTGTGATTATATGGAAAGAACTCTTTTTGCAAGTAATGCAGGCTTGGTTATTTTACCTATACAAGATTTGCTTCGCTACGGCGCAGATACAAGAATGAACAAACCGGGTGTTGCAAAAGGTAATTGGTCGTACAGAGTAAAAAAAGAACAGTTAGAACAAATCAACAGAGACAGATATTTAAAGTTAAATAAGATTTACTACAGAAATTAGTATTTGTTTAGATTTAATTAATTACAGCAAAGATTTTCGTCATGAGAATCTTTGCTGTTTTTTTTATACTGTTCCGCTGATTACAAGCGTTGTAACTCCGGGATTAATTACATAATATCCGGTATCTGGATTTTGAGTGTAAGTTGCCGGCGGTACAGTTATTGTTCCGGGAAGTGTTGCGAATTCACCTGTTGTTTCATCGTAGGTGTAGTTTGCTGTCGGAAAAGTTGCACCGTCTAAAGTAACATTTAAATTACTTAAAATTGGATTAAAAGTATCGGTAATTATTATATTTGATGCAGCGTCAGCTGCTGTATTACCTGTATTTTGTATTATAAAAGTATACGTTAGTAATCCGTTTTCGGAAACAGGTACAGGACTTACAGATTTTGTAATTGTTAAATCTGCTGTGTCTTCTGTTGTAATTGTTTCGGTAGCTGTAATAGCATTAGCCAGACCTCCACCGCTTATGGTGGCATTATTTGTGATTATTCCATCTACTTCCAATGGTGCAAATTGATTTGCTTGTGTTTCATAAACTATAATTGCATTTCCGCCCGCAGGAACGTTAATTCCGCTTATTACTAAAGAAGTACCTTCAGCAACTACAGCGGGAGTAGGTTGCAACGTTCCGTTTACATAGTAAAGAACAGAGTCCTCGACATAAGTGAGCGGTACAAGAGTAGTAGTGTTAAAACTGTACGCACCTAAATTATCAGTTATTGTAAGTCCGGAAAAAGGGGCGGTGCCGGAGTTTACTATACTGATTATAAAGGTTACTTCGTCATTTCTTTGATAAGTGTCAATTACTGCTGTTTTTGTTGCTGAGAGTACTTCTAAAAGCTCTCCGACAGCGATATTTGAGTTTGTAATTGAGTTATTATATGATAATTGGGCTTGGTTTGTAAACTGAGCCATATTTTACCTCCTGTGTTTTGTATTTCTACAATAAAAGTATATGAAATGAAGCTATGTTTTGTGTCTTATATATTATAAAAACATATTGAAATATATGGCTTGATGTATTAAAATTTCAATTGAATAGGGGGCATTGATATGCAAATTAATTTATCTTTTAAAAAGATTTTGGCATTTTTACTTAGTTTTGTAATGATATTTAGCTATATATCAGTTATTGCACAGCCGGGTAATGAAGAATATAAAAAAGTAACTTACTTGTATGATGTTCATCAAGTGAAACCGTCGTACATTACAAACGGTCTTTCGCTTGAAGCAGATTATCCGGGTGGTTTACTTGTATTTCCGGTTGTAAATGCAGAGCTTCAAATGGATGATTTCTATGCAGTAGAAATCTATCGTTTGGGCGGCACATTGGGAGAGACTACAGTTACTGTTGAGAGTATGGATTATACAGCTCAATACGGAGTTAATTATGAGATATATTTATCTCCTTTAAAAAACGAGCAACCTGTTAAAGGCCAAGCTTCTCCAATTTATGACATAGAAGGAATATCATATATACCAACTCTTAGCAGCTCAGGTATGCAGACAACAGATATGTCGAATAAATCCGAAGACTCAAGTATCCTCTATAATGAATATGTTAATCAATTTAAAGATTTAATTAAAGCATCATCGACATTTGATATTACGTTTGCAAGCGGCGAGAATTCAAAAGTTATTTATATAAGAACCATTAAAGATAAAACAGTCACAGATGATCTTGAATTTACACTTACAATGAAATCTGCTACAGGTTTAGCTTCTGTAGGCAGCCAAAATACAATGGGCTTCTCTATTACGGAAAGTCGTCCGAAGCCTCCCGCTGTATTGGAAGTAGTGGATACTGCTGTGGATTTCCGTAGTGACATAGGATATATCATTGTAAGAAGAAGCGGAAACATAGTTAAAAAATGTTCTTATACTATTGTCACCAAATCAGACACAGCAAAAGCAGGAGAAGATTATAATGCAGTTCATCTTCAGCTTGACTTTTTGCCGGGAATGACAGAGCATAAAATACCTTTTGATATATTGCCCGGTGCAAAAGAAGGCGAACAATTTAATGTTACTATACAAAATCTTTCGAATGCAATTGATTTGAATAATACTGCCTCTGTAACTTTTGATAATTTGACAGAGGTTTCATCTGACTCAAATTCTTCAATGCTTTTTGGCACGTATATACCGGCCTTGAAAAATGTCAGAGACAAAGAATACATTCCCGTAGATCAATTTCAATTTGATACATCAACTAATCGTGGTGCGGGCAATCAAACAAGCTCTTATTCGGTTTCAAGTGACGGTAAATATGCTGAGCTGAAATATAACAATAAAGCTGCATTAAAAAACAATGCTATTGCAGTACGTTCAAAGGATTCAATAAATTTTGCAGGCGTTAAATCCATTACTTGGTATATAGATAATTATACCGGTTCGTGTGAATGGGATCATAATGCGATTTATATTGCCGATAGTGCAATGTTTGACAGTAATACAGGTGACTATGATTTTATACATACATTGGCAACAGATGGTATAGGCGATTGCTGGAACATGATTAATGTTAGTGAAGATCACATCAAAAGAACAACCAATGACTTTAATCAAAGTAAAGTAAGCGGAGAACACTATCTTTATATGATGCTTCACAAGGGCTCATTTGCTGGTGTTGCAGAATATAAAATATACTCAGAAGGTCCTGATTCTGAGTATAATATTACTCTTGATTTGATTAAGTATAACTTGAAAGTTCTTAATCCTGATAAAGTTGAGATTTTTGATGCTAATGCGAATAAATTGCAAAGTGTTGTACCTACTGATTCTGTTAAATTAATACATCCTCAAACAGGTAAACAAGCAGAAATTATAGATATATACAGAAATGAATATATTAATATTACTTCGAGTTTTATAAATGATTTTGGCGACTACAAACCCGAACTTATAGGATTTAGATTCTGTAAAGAAGACGGCAGCGAAGCTTCAAGAATTTTTACTGTTGATGGTACAGGTAAGTTGAAATTAACACCTGATGTTTTAACTGAAATTCAATCTCGTATAACTTCAAACAATATATACGTTAAGCCTGTATACAATTTTAAAACAGCACAATTTGATGTTATGAAATATATGCCTAAAGATTCTGCAGGTCAGAAGTTCATATTAAATGATGACGGTTTTTCAGGTTCTCTTTATGCAAATAATAAAAAGATTGGCACAATATCATGGTCAAATACAGGTCGTGACGGAAATGACAAATATATGATAGGTGATACTGTTAAATTTGTGTTTACTCCCGAACCGGAAAATGCATACAAATTATATGACCTTGACCTTAAATATTTTGTCGGAAATACTACTGCTGATGTTAATACTCACGGCGGCAATGTTGAAGGCGGAGTGGCCGGTTCGAATGAAGTGATTTTTTCAATAAAAAATTTGATAACAAAAGTTTATCCGATTGTTACAGAAATTGATTTAGGTGTTGCGCTTCATGTCGTTAATCCTTCTTATGGCAATTATTACGGCAAAGGACAAGATGAATATGAAAAAACAAATCAAGACGATTCTGTAACTGTTACAGGTTTTAAGAATAGTGATGGCTCTGTTGTTGATTTCAAAACATTATCTATAGGAGAAATCCTCTCGTTTGGTACTGAGCCAAATGCAGGATATAGAGCAAAGTGGACATTCACTGATGCTTTTTCCGGTGAGAAAAAGACATATTACGGTGATTATTTCTTCTACCACATTCAAAATGTATTAAATGCCAATGTAAATGTTATTGAGCTTGAGTTTGAAAAAATACCGGCTGGTGCTAAAGAATATACTTTTAATGGTACTTTATTGCTTCAAAAAAGCACTATACTTAATCCCGCAGACGACGATATGGATATATATAATACAGTGAAATACGGCTCGTATACAATTGCTAATTATAATGACATGGCTGATGAAAACGGAGCATTTAAGTTGCCGAATAAAGTTAAATTTGTTGGAGACGAAACAATCCGTGCTTTAGTATTTACAAATCATCAAGAATATGTTGCCGATATCAAGATTGCTGATTTTATTCAAGATGATGGAGCGTCTATCTCAGCTGACGTAAAATTAAAACATACACTTAACGGCGCCTTTCCGGTGAAGATAACAGCCGTGGATAAGGATGGAGTAACACAACCGCAAAGTATAGTTTTGTCTAAATCACAAAATCTTACATTTGATTTATATTTAAATCTTATTAACGCAGACGAAAATAAACCTATAAATCAAGTTAAATGGTTTTTTGTCAATGATGATGGCACCGAATCAGACAACACTTTTATCTCAGATGTTGAAGAAGGCATTGATTATACTTCTTTTTCGGGAATTATATCTGAAATGGCGGCTCACGGGCAAGAACTTTGGGTTGAACTTTTGCATACATATGTAAATGATGAAGGTAAAGAAGAATCTCAAGCTTTCGGTAGATTTAACACAGGATATTCATTCTATGCTGCAACGATACAGGAGTCTGTTGTATATTCTCCACAAATCGGTGTGCCGAATAATATAGCACATCCTGTACCAAGCATTGGACCTATAAATCCTATCGTTTCATTTAAGGGACTTCAACCTGTGTTTAATGTTGGGTCAGCCGGTCAAGATAAAAACGGTAATTCTATAAAAACAATAACTATAGGTATAAGTTTGAGTACCATGAATGACCTTATGAAAGATGATAAGTCCTTCGGTACAGTCTCTCCTTTAAAAAAAGCAGAAAAGCTCATGGAAATATTAGGTAACTATGATGAATGTTACAATTCTACTGGCAAATTCCCGGCTTTCGCAGGGGGTGAGGGCTTAGCGAATGCACTTAAGATGAATACTGCTGTAAACTTTTCTCCCTCAATAGCTTTGTGTTTCCAAGCCAATTATTATATTGAAAAGGGTACGGGAGACTGGAAGTTTGTGTCAACTGTCTATGTATTGGGATTTGGCGGAAAATTAGCTGTTAATATTCCTTTTACATTTTTCTATGTACCTTGCTTTACTAATATCGTTGTTGATTTGAGTTTGGATATTTGTCTTTGTGTAATGCCAAATACTGTCGACGACAAAGGTAATATAATTCCCCTTAATATAAATAATCTTTGGGATCCGAGTATGTCAGAAGTTAAAGGATTGTTTAAGATTGTAGGTTCTTTGACTTTTGGTGTCGGAGTAGGTTTTAATGCAGTAGTATCAGCCTCGGTTAATTTAAAAGCAGGACTTAATATTGCATTTGAAAGTTTTGAAAAAGGTAAAGGTTCGATGTCATTGAGCGGTGGAGTTACAGTTGAGTTTTTATTCTTTAAATATTCGTGGTCAGAGGAATTTTTTGAAATTCAACTGTTTGATACAATGGATCCTTCGCCGGCAATGTTGAAGAGTTTAAGAAGTTCTTTTAAACAAGATATTATGAACTCTGTCAAGTTAAAAGATATGATAGTTGAAACGCCTATAGACGAAAGTGAAATAAACGTATATTCTTTGCGTAATGCGGTTCTTAAAAAAGAACATGTTATTTCAAAATCTCCGGCTATGATTAATCCGTCAATTATCGAAATTGAAGATGGTGTATATCTTGCAACAATGGTTGTAGGTGTAGATGCTGAAGGAACAGGCGAAAAGGTTCATAAGCTTTATTATTTTATATATGACGAGAATAACGATAATGTTACTGAGCACGGATTTGTAATAGATAAATACTTATCTGATTTAGCTAAAAAAGGCTTGAGAACATCTATCAGAGATAATCTCGATACTGATGTTCAAATGATTGATTGCGGTGAAGATATCCTTATCGCATGGACTAAGCTCGGTAATCATATATCGGCTGATGCAGATAATCTTGAACTTATTAAGAATATAGGCATTGCAACATTATATTATAATAAAGCAACAGGAGAATTCCATGACTACAGCATGACTTCTTCGGATGACAAGAAAGAAGTCTTTATAAGACCGCGTGTGGTTTATGACAATGAATCCGGATTGGCACAGCTTTTCTATGAGAAAATGAATGTTGGCTCGTTGACACTTGACTCCACAATAAAAGAGCTTCAAGAGATGCCCACAACACTTTCTATGAGATATAATGTTTTAGACGGCAATTCATTCAGATGGTCAGAAGAAAAAGAAATAGCTATAAGTGAAAATGCTTTAAAATATTTTGATGTTTCCAATACATTAGGCAGAAATGTATTGGCTTTCGTCGGCAGTGAACACAAAGGCTTCTTATTGGAAGATGCATCTGGTTATGAAGTAGATGAAAGTATTGTAAATCTTGAAAATTTCAACACAAAGAGTTCTTTGTATATACAACAATTCTATCTCAAAGACGGTGAAGTGTTTGAAGGTGAACAAATTAAAATAACAGATGATGAATCTGTTTGCGCTAATCCGAGATTTGCCAAGATATCATTTGAAGATAAAGAAAACTTACTTCTTTTCTTTAAACACAACGGTGATTATGCTTATCAAAATATAAATAATATAATTACCCAAGGCTTATATAATGATAATAGCGGGGAATTTGTACTCCACGAAGATTACATGACACCAACGTACATTGAGTACGATGAAGAGCTGAGTGTTAATGATGACCTCATGATTTTAAGTGATAACAATACCATTTATGCGCTTTGGACAACAACAGAAGGCGATCAACAACAAATTATGGCACGCTCGTTCAGTATTGTTGATATTGAAGAAATACCCGGTAGTCTTAAACGTGACGCTGACGGCAATGTACTTTATGATAATAACGGTGATGCGATAATTGAACCTTTTGCAACACCAATGTATGTTTTGAAAGGTAATTGGGGCGGCAGAACTTATTTGACTGAAGGCGGACTAAATAATACTGAATCAGGATTATTTAAAAAGGATTTTGATGCAGTCGTTACAAACAATGGAGATCTTTTGGTAGTATTTAATGCGTATGACATTGACTATTCTGATAATGGTCCGGGATTCAAAAATAACAATGTTGTTGTATCAATTTACGATACTGCATCAAAATATGTAATAAATGATTCAATGGGAGAACTTAATTTCTCTAACAACTATCCGAATTTCGGTGAAACTGTTAAAGTTCGTTCACTTATCACAAACACCGGTGTACTTGCAGGTAAAGATGTGAAGGTTACTTTATATGCAAATGGTGAAGCATATGCAGAAAATATATATCGTGAGTGGCTTACTGCAGAGACAAAAACAGTTGATTTTGACTATGTTCTCCCATACGGAAAGTCTGCTGCTGACGTTAGTTTGAGTATTGTTGTTACTGAAAACGATGAAGAAAAATGCAAATCTTCTGAATATTCATTTAAGTCAGGTGATTTACTTGAAATAAAAGAAGTTTCAATGATTCCTTTAAAACAAATGATTTCAGACAATGATACAGCAAAATATAAAGTTGTTGCTAAAATTAAAAATACAGGTAACGAGATTTACAACGGTGGTAAATATATAAGAATTATGGATACTGATTGGAAGAATCTTATGACTGCAATGCAGGATGCTGCCGATGAACTTGTTGTGCATAGCTCACTCGGACAAACTGAGATTTTTATGAATATTGAACCGGGTGAAGAGGTTGTAATTTCTTATTTGACTGACGATATTTCCGCTGAAGTATTTAACAAAAATGCCGGAGGAAATTCCGCATATTTTGAGCATTATATAATCGAAGAGGATGATGTTGGAAATAAAACAATTACAGCAAATGAAGAAATGTATTATGATAGTATGTTCTTTGACGGACTTACCCAAGCTCCTTATATAAGAGCTGTAGAATCAATCACTATGTCAGATGTTGAGCTGAGTAAAGGCGAAAGTGCATTTATGAATGCTGAAATATTACCAAGGATTTCAGAGCAGCGAAAAGACATTAAATATGCTTCTTCAGACGAAAATGTTGCAATAGTAAACGATTCGGGTCTTGTAATTGCAATAGGTAAGGGAGAATGCATCATTACTGCAGAAGCTTCAAACGGAGTTAAAGCTACAGCCAAAGTTGTTGTATATGATAACTCAAGTGATATTCCCGGAGATGATGTTGAAACAGGTGATACGATGAATATTACAATAATTATAAGCATTATGATGATAGGATTTGTTTCAATACCCTGTATAATCAGAAGGAAGCGTAATCAACTTTAATTAAACATAGACCACAGGCCGGTGCAGTAAAGCCGGCCTTATTTCTTTTTTGTGAAGAAATTATATCCTGCATATTGTCGGGTATACGCATTCCGTAACCTATTTCTATTAAAGTGCCTGTAATAATTCGTACCATGTTTTGTAAGAATCCATCACCGTGATAAGTAAAAGTGATATAATCGTCATATTTTTCTATTTTAACTGAATTTATAGTACGAACGGCAGATTTATTAAACTTTGTATTACCGCAAAAACACAAAAAGTTGTGTCTTCCGAGCAAATGTTCCGTAGCAGCAAGCATTTTATCAATGTCAGGCTCTTTTTCTAAAATATAAACGTAATTACGGTCAAATATTGGCTTTGTTTTGCCAATGTAGCATGTGTATTTATATGTTTTGCCAATGGCATTATAGCGGCTGTGAAAACGCTCTGAGACTATTAGAAACATCATTTATACATATATCAGACGGCAGATACTTATTCATATAATCACGAATTTCAACTTCGCTTAATGAAGTGTTGAAATATGCGTTTGCTGTCATTTCAAGAGCATGTACACCTGCATCCGTTCTGCCGGCACCGATAATTTCCACAGACGTATTTGTCATACGAGATAATACATTTGAAATTTTGCCTTGAATGGTATTATCTGTATTTCCTTGGCTTTGCCAACCTGAATATCTTGTGCCATCATATGAAACAGTGAATTTATAATTATGCATTGAAATCCGCCTCCGTGTTAATAATGTAAATATATACCATTGTAAGATACTTTTCAATTGAAAAATCATATAAAAAATGATATTATTTATTTTAATATTTAAACAGTAAATAGGAAGGCGAATATTTATGAAAAATAATAAGAGTTTAATGAAAATGATTCTTGCAGCTGTTTTTTTGGCACTTGCATATGTGATGCCATTTTTGACAGGACAAATACCGGAAATCGGCGCAAAACTCTGTCCTTTACATATTCCTGTTTTACTTTGCGGTTTTATCTGCGGTTGGCCATGGGGGTTGGCAGTTGGATTTATTGCCCCTCTTCTTCGCTCCGTAACACTCGGAATGCCGCCTCTTTTTCCGACTGCTGTTTGTATGGCTTTTGAGCTTGCAGCATATGGAGCAATTTCCGGATTTATGCATAAAATTTTACCAAAGAAAAAAGCATTTATTTACTGCTCGTTATTGATTTCAATGATTGTCGGCAGAATAGTTTGGGGTGTGGCAATGTTTGCTTTTTTGGGAATTACTGGCGGAAATTTCACTTTCAGTATTTTTATTGCCGGTGCATTTACAAACGCAATACCGGGCATTTTAGTGCAAATTTTGTTGATACCGATTCTTGTTATGGTTTTTGATACAGTAACCAATAAAAATCAAATATTGTCAAAGGGGTAACATTTTGTCAAACGCTGATTATACTCAAGCTTTGTTAATTGAATATTGCAAAAAATATCCCAAAATGCAGATTCAGGATTTGTTTAAATTTTTGTATCAAAGTTCTTTTGGGTGTGAACATATGGTATCGTCCTTAGATAATGTCTTTAATAATATAAAATCAGAATTTGAACGAATGAAACCTAACGATGAACCCGTTATAGAAGAATTGGACGGAAAGTACTGCAGAGTTCCGCTTTCGGTTATGAATAATGGTGTAAGCGCTGAAAAATTGGCTGAATTATTCTTTTTGTCGGCTAAAAAAGAACCTGATGGATTATCGGAGTTGCTAAAAAAAATAGAAACAACAAAGATTTTAATATCTCAAAATTTATTGCCTTTTGAATTATCAAAATTTGAAATTGAACTTTCGAAGTGGAAAAAGAACGATTATCAGGCTCTTCATCATTCGGATATTTACAGAGAAGAATATTTACCTTCATATCGAGTTGTTTCAAAAGAATTTATACCGTTGTTGTTTAAATTAACAAAATAAATTTGACTTTCAAATATACTTTACTTATGGTATACTAAAAAGGTAAGATAAAATTTAAGTTCAGGAGATATTTTTGTGAAAACATACCTTTTTGATTTTGATGGTACATTGGTTGATTCAATGGAAGTATACGCTTCATCTTTACTTCGTATTCTTGATGATTGCGGTATAAAATATGATAATGACATTGTTAAAATAATTACACCCTTGGGCATTGCAGGAACGGCTGAATATTTTATACAGATGGGTGTAGATTTGCCTAAAGATAAAATTATTTTGCACATGAAACATTATCTGCTTGAAGAATATTTATATAATATTCCGGCAAAAGAGAATGTTTTTGATGTTCTTAAACAACTCAAAGAAGAAGGTGCAAGCTTAAATGTTCTCACTGCCAGTCCTCATATAACTTTGGATAGTTGTTTGGTAAGACTTGAGTTATATGATTTATTTGATAATGTTTGGTCTTGTGATGATTTCAATACAACCAAAGCAGATCCTGAGATATATAAAATGGTAGCCGATAAATTAGGTGAGGCACCTGAAAACATCCTTTTCTTAGATGATAATTACAATGCAGACAAGACTGCAAAAGAGGCCGGCATGAAAGTTTGCGGTGTCTATGATGAATCATCAAAAGATTATGTAGATGACATTAAATCGATTACTGATTATTATATTTATAATTTTAAAGAACTTCTTGATATTTGGAGATAAAATTTTGAAAAGAGTATTGTGTTTGGTATTATCAATTGTTATAAGTTTATCACTGTTTCCCCTAAATACATCTGTCGCAGGGGGAGATGATAAATCAAAAGTATTTTCGTCTTCAGATGAAGTCGATGTGATTTTTAGTGACTATACACACTCTCAAACAATATCCTCTGCGGCAATAACGTATTATGCTGCAAATGATACAGTCGGTTCTAATATTTCATTAAGACTTCTTGCGTCAGACAATGAGGCGGTACCATCAATAGATTTGGGCTCAAGCGGTACGCCTGCCACAATCTATATTGAAGAAACAGCCTCTCCCGATTTCTATTACAATCCCGCTGTTATCGGTATGCCCATAGATATTTCCGGCGGTGGTTCATTTACTTCAGCAACTCTTACTTTTACGCTGAAAGTACAAGCTCCGACTGCTCTTATCTGCAAGTATACAGACGGTAAAACTACAGTCTTAACTACTTCACGTGATACATCTGCCAATACTATTTCTGCAAAAATAAGCACAATAGGTACATACTTTGTGTTAGATGCTCAAAAACTGATAGATAGCTTCCCGATAACTCCATTAGATTTATTGGTAGTAATTGATTCAACAGGAAAAACAGACAGTGACAGCCAAGCAGTAATTTCCGTAATAGAGACTTTAAAAACTAAATTAAAAGAACAACGCATTGATGCAAAAATAGATTTAATAGGCTATTTTGAAACTGTTGAAGTAGATAGATACAGCCCATCAGTTTTAGGCTCCCAAGTTTCGTATTATTCTCCTTATGATGTTAAAATTGATTTTAATGAATACTTAAACTCCGGTTTCTGTCAATTCAGAGATGATGTCAGCAGATATTGTATATGCATAACTGATAATAATGCTGATATAACGATTGATAATGAAGATAATTTATTTAATTTTACATACACAGATATTCTTAATAATACCGACAGTATTCTTAAACGAATCACAAAATCGCTTCTCGGAGATGATGTTGTTATTTATCTTAACGGACCATTGCCGACAACTGTAAAATTAGATACTGAGCTTACTGCAAACAGTACATGTGATACGGATAATGATGGCTTGTATGATGTGCAAGAACTTGACAGTATCACACCTAACACCAAGTTTAATCTTGATGCTTTGGCAAATATTATTGGACTTGACACGACAGACAATAAATACGGTTATTTGCCGCTTTATAATTATAAAAGCAATCCTGTACTTGCAGACAGTGATTTTGACGGTATAAATGATAATAAAGATTCTAAACCTAAAAGCAATGTTAATACAGGTATTTTACATTGTACCGTTGATGGTAAAACATATAATTGTAATATAAACTTTAATGTGGATTACAGAGATATATTAGATGGTGTTAATAACGCATATTCAAAGGACATATCTGTACTTTCTTCGCTTATTGCGTCTGATATTTATGATGAAGTTTATATTGAAATTACTGACGGTGCTGTCAAAGGCGGAAATGATACTGCTACAACATTCGGTTCTTTGATTGGTCTTAAAGATGTTAAACATATTAAAGTTTCAAGCAGTTCGTACAGTGTTGATAAAGACGATGTAACGGATTTTATAATAGGTCATCGTAATATTGTACATAATGGTGTTGAGCAAGAAGTAATTGTTGTCTCTGTGCGAGGTACTAATTCCACAAACGCAGAATGGTCAAGTAACTTTGATGTTGGCGCAGATACGAACTCGTATTATTCCATGATGGGAAAATCTCATCCGCACTGGCTTAATAAAGATAATCACAAAGGCTTTGATGTTACTGCGAATCGTGTAATAGAAAAAGTTCTTTCATATATCAATTCATATGTAGACAATGCAGCTAATAAGAACATTCTTATAACGGGACATTCAAGAGGTGCTGCTATTGCTAATATTATGGGTAAATATTTTGAAGACAGTAATGAATATATTTCTTATACTTATACTTTTGCAACACCTAATACAACAACTGCAAAGAATGCATCGTCGTATAAAACTATTTTCAATATCAAAAACAGCGATGATCTTATACCATTTCTTCCTATGCAGAAATGGGGTTTTGTTAACTATGGCACAACATACTCGATTAGTATAAAAGATAATTATGAGAGTGGTTTGTTGGCAAGTGAAGTAGGCACATTTGAATGGTTAGTGGGTGGAGAAGATTATAATAACGATGGAGGTACGCAGCGTACACTTGATTCTTTTACAGCCATTGTAAGTAACAGAGAACAGCTATATGTTATTGATACTACTGCTGATGGTACAGCGTATGAAAATTCTATTGGTCACCTTACAGAACAAGGCGCAATTAATGAGCTCAATGAACTTACAAAAACATTTGAAAATGAAAAAATAATGCAGTTCTGTAAATTTACAATAGTTAAAGGTGCGCTCATATATAAGGTGAAAATCAATTATGCTCCGGCATATTTAATGCAATCTCTTGCAAATATGACTACAGGTTTAGGACCTCTTCTCGGTCATGCTATCAGCGGTAAATATGCTACAGCCAAAAACTCATTTATAGCTTCGAGTGGTAAAGTAGTCGTAGGAGGTTTAGCTCATCCGCACATGCAACCTACATATTATTTGATTGCTCGTAATAACTTTTTACCTCTTAAATAATTTTATAAATTAAAATGATACTTTTTATAGTATAAATTCGTTAAGATTACACATTCTAACATTGTGTAATCTTATTTTTTTATTGATTTAATAATCAGGAGGTTTATATTATGAAAAAAATCTATAAATACACTTCTTTATTACTTGTAGTTGTGATGCTGTTTGGTTTAACAGGATGTGGCAGGAAAAGTGAAAATAACAATAATAATGATTCTGCCATAGGAGGAAAATATACATTAACAGTATGGGGGGCTGAGGGTGATCAGTCTATTTTAAAAGAAATGTGTAATGAATACGCTAAGCAAAATCCTCAAAACAAATATGAATTTTTATATGGTGTTTTAGGTGAAGGAGAAGCTGCAGATAAAGTATTAAACGATGTTCAATCAGGACCGGATGTATACAGTTTTTCAAGTGATCAAATTAATAAATTGTATACTGGCGGAGCTCTTGCAAGAGTTGGCGGCGATGTTGAAAAAAATATAAAAGATATAAATACGACTGAAAGTGTAAATGCGGCATCAATTACAATTAACGGAGAAAATCATTTGTATGCGTATCCGTCTACAGGCGATAATTGTCTTTTTTTGTATTATGACAAGAGTGTTTTTAAAAATCCTGATGAATTAAACAGTCTTGATACAATACTTGAAGTTGCCAAGAAAGCTGGTAAAAAAGTTCATTACAGATTAAATGACGACGGATGGTATTTGTCCGGATTTTTCTTTTCAAATCCAAATTTAAAATATGATGTGACATATAATGATAAAATGGTTGAAGAAAAAGTTGAAATCAACTTTGATAATCAAGATGGTCTTAATGTAATGAAAGCATTAAAAAATTATATATTTAATGATGCTTTGGTTGCACAAACTGATGACAGTAAAATTATTGCTGCATTTACAGAAAATAACGGTAAACGAGAAGCTGCGGCTGCAGTAAGCGGTACCTGGAATGCTTCAACAATAAAAAAACTTTTAGGAAACGATATGGGTGTAACTAAGTTACCGACAGTTAAGATCGCAGGAAAAGACACACAATTAAGCGGATATATGGGATATAAATTGATAGGTGTAAACGGCTACAGCAAAAATAAAGGAGAGGCTCATAAACTTGCACAGTGGCTTACTAACGAACAAAATCAATTAAAAAGATATCAAACAAGAGGTTTTGGTCCTACAAATAAAAACGTTACAAATACAGATGCTGTTCAAAATGATGCAGTAATGTCAGCCGTACTTCAGCAAGCTCGATTTAACAGAGCTCAAAAAAGTGTTCCTGCAACTTATTGGACACCTATGGGAAGCTTAATAACACCTATTATTGCAGCAAAAGCGAATGGCACAAATGTAACTGATGCAATGCTTCAACAATATCTTAATTCTCTTTGTAAACAAATCAGAAAGTGAAAATAATGAAAATTAAAAAGTTTTTCAAAAGCAATATAATAACCAAGCTTTCGGTTTTTATAATGGGTTTTGGTCATATTTGCAGAAAACAAAAAATTATTGGATTTTTATATCTATTTGTACAAACAATATTTATCCTCTATATGACATTGTTTGGCGGCAGATATATCGCCATGTTTTTTCAAAACTTCTTTACCGGCGGTAATGTAGGATATAAAGAAACGCAAATATCAAATGAGTGGAACAGTGAACTGGGCGAATACACTAAAATACCTGGTGATAATTCTTTTCATATTGTGCTCTACGGTATACTGACAATATTTATAATTGGATTTTTTGCGGTATTATGGGTTAGAAGCATTAATGAAAGTATTGAACTCGAAGAAATTCAAAAACTCGGTAAAAATCCCTTGGGTTTCAGACAGATTTCAAAAAGCTATCTAAATGAAAAATTTCACAGAACATTATTATCGTTGCCACTTTTGGGATTATTCTTATTTACGATAGTTCCGCTTGTTACAATGATAATGATAGCTTTTACAAACTATGATGCTAATCATGAAGTACCTGAAAGACTTTTTCAATGGGTTGGTTTTCAGAATTTTACGGAAATGCTCAGCAGTACTTCTACTTTGGGTAAAACTTTTTGGAGAGTTCTTGGTTGGACACTTGTATGGGCAATACTTGCCACATTTACCAATTATTTCGGTGGAATGATTTTGGCAATAATTATAAACAAAAAAGGAATAAAATTTAAAAAAATTTATAGAACTTTATTTGTTGCAACAATTGCTGTTCCTCAATTTGTTTCGCTTATGATTATGTCTAAAATGCTTGATACCGGTGGAGGCACACCCGGTAGCGGCGGTGGAATTATTACACAAGTAATAGAGAAATTATTTAATTATCATCTGCAATTCGGTCTTGATATTAATACAACAAGACTATGGATAATTTTAGTAAATATGTGGATAGGTATACCTTACAGCATGTTATTGTGCAGCGGAATTTTAATGAATATTCCGGCAGATTTATATGAGTCAGCTAGAATAGACGGTGCAAGTAAGGCAAGACAATTTATGAAAATTACACTACCGTATATGTTGTTTGTTACAGGCCCGTATTTGATAACACAATTTATAGGGAATATTAATAACTTTAATATAATTTTTCTTTTAAGCGGTGGTGGGCCCGGCGATAATCTGAAATATACGAACGGTGCAAAAGGTACGGATTTGTTAATAACTTGGTTGTATAAATTATCCTTAGGAGTAGATCGAAATTATAAATTGGCATCGGTTATAGGTATATTGGTTTTTCTAATATCAGCAATTATGTCTTTGGTTGTATACAACCGTTCGTCTGCTGTAAAAGGTGAGGAGAATTTTCAATGAAGAAGAATCGTTTGAAGAAAAATTCATTTTTCACACAAGGTATATTAACCTTGCTTGCAGTTTTATGGGTTATCCCATTGTTTTATCTTTTGGTTCAATCATTCAGAGGCGAACCCGGAGCTTGGAGTCCGACATTCTTTCCGAAGCAGTGGACACTCGATAACTATAAACGACTGTTTACAGAAACAGAATTTCCGTCGTGGTACAGAAATACTTTCATAATAGCAACAATAAGTTGTGTTATAACAACAGCATTTGTACTTGCCGTTTCGTATGCATTCAGCAGAATGAAATTTAAAGCAAGACGCCCGATGATGAATGTAATGCTTATTTTAGGTATGTTTCCGGGCTTTATGAGCATGTCAGCTGTGTATTTTTTGCTCAAAATTCTATTGCCGAATAATTATCAGTCAATGGTTAGCTTAATAATTGTGTATTCTGCCGGAGCTGCACTAAGCTATTATGTTGCTAAAGGATTTTTTGATACTGTACCGAAATCGCTTGATGAAGCAGCAAGAATTGACGGTGCAAGCAGAGCGCGTATTTTTTGGAAAATTATATTGCCTTTAAGTAAGTCGATAATTATCTATACGGTTTTAATAAGTTTTATTGCGCCTTGGTGTGATTTTATATTTGTGTCATATATTATGTCAGGTGTGCCTGATACTTCGCGTTATACAGTAGCGCTTGGCATGTACAGATGGCTTGAAAGAGAGAGCATTCAGCAATATTTTACGACATTTTGTGCGGCTGCTGTTGTAGTTGCTACACCGATAACCGGTTTGTTTATGTGGCTACAGAAATATTATGTCGGCGGTGTAACCGGTGGCGCCGTTAAAGGTTAAATTTAATGTAAAAGGGATGATGTTATGGCAAGTTTATCATTGAAACATATTTATAAAGTTTATGATGACAATGTAACTGCAGTTAATGATTTTTGTATGGATATTGAAGATAAAGAGTTTATCGTTTTTGTGGGACCGAGTGGATGCGGTAAATCAACTACATTAAGAATGATTGCAGGATTAGAGGAAATTACTTCGGGAGAATTGCAAATTGACGGTGTGGTTGTAAATGATTTAGAACCTAAAGACAGAAATATTGCTATGGTCTTTCAAAATTATGCATTATATCCTCATATGACTGTATATGATAATATGGCTTTTGCATTAAAAACAGCTAAAGTTCCCAAGAAGATAATTGATGAAAAAATTCGTGAAGCAGCAGAAATACTTGGTATAACAGAATATCTAAAGAGAAAGCCAAAGGCACTTTCCGGAGGGCAAAGACAGCGTGTTGCACTTGGAAGAGCTATAGTAAGAAATCCTAAGGTGTTTTTGCTTGATGAGCCGTTAAGTAATCTGGATGCAAAGTTAAGAGGTGCGATGCGTGCGGAAATTTCGCGCTTGCACAAAAAGCTTCAAACTACATTTATTTATGTGACACACGACCAAGTTGAAGCTATGACGATGGGGACAAGAATTGTTGTAATGAAAGATGGCTTTGTACAACAAATAGATACTCCTAAAAACTTGTACAAATATCCCGTAAATATGTTTGTTGCAAGTTTTATCGGCACACCTCAAATGAACTTCTTTGACGGTATTATTGAGAAAAACAAAGATGAAATAATTTATCATTTTGACTGCGGTACGAAAGTGAGTCTAAAGATGTCTTTTGCGGATGAAAAGGTTGTCAAATATGCAGATAACAATAAAAAGGTTTGCTTTGGAATGAGAACTGATAATATAAAGCTGTGTGACAGATCGGAGAGTAATGAAGAGTGGGGCAAAATTGATACGGTTGTAAGCATGGTTGAGTCTTTAGGTGGAGAAACGCTTATATATGCAAATCTGAATCTTAACGATATTGATAATAAAGAAAGCTTGATAGTTATAAAAGCAGGTGCGGATTGCGAATTGACGAGAGGTAATGTTATCAAGACTTGCATAAATAAAAGACAGATATATGTTTTTGATAAAGAGACTGAGCAGAATATAAAAATATAAACTAATCTTTAGATTGAAATGTGTATACTTAAGTGTTAAAATCAAAGTGTATTTTTATATTTTGAGGTGTCTTTATGCATTCTGCAAAAAAAATTATCAGTTTGTTGATAACAGTTGTTCTTTTATTTGTATTTGCTGTTTCATGTACACAAGGCGGTGATCTTTACGAAAAGACTGCAAGCAGTCCTGCTGCATCGGCTACTCCTACCGCACCACCGGCAAAAGAGTATACTTTAGATAAAGAACCGGGATACAAGCAATTGACTCTATATTGGAACCATTCCGGATCTTATGATAATTGTGATATTTGGATTTGGTGGGACGGTAAAGAAGGTAGCGGGTATCCTTTCCATGATTGCGAATACGGTGGTAAAGTTATCGTAAATGTTCCCGAAAGTATAGAACAAGTCGGCTTTATCGTAAGAAGAGATTGCAGTGAGCCGGGTGGCAATACATGGGGATCTGCGACTAAGGATTTTGGTGAAGACAGATTTGCTGTTCTCGAGGGAGAAGAAACTTTTATTTATCTTAAAAGCGGAATCGGTTCACAATATATAAGTAATGATGGAGGTAAGACCTTGGATATGATTAAAAAGTTTACTTTGGCAGGTATAACCGAATTTAATAAAATTCAATACAATATTACTCCTGCAAAGAAACTTACGTCTTTTGAACAAGTTAAAGTTTATCAAGGTGATAAACAAATCAATATAGAGTCTGTAAGTACATTAAACAGAGATGCTGTTAACGGATATATTACTTTAAAAGAAAATCTTGATATTTCAAAACCGTATGAAATTGAAATTGAAGGTTATGGCAAAAAGCCTGTTGTGCCTACTACTGTTTTTGACAGCAGAGAGTTTATTGATAATTATACTTATGACGGTGATGATCTCGGAGCTGTGGTTAGCGGTGAGAGCACAACATTTAAAGTTTGGGCTCCGACGGCATCGGAAGTTGTATTAAATCTTTTTGAAAAAGGCAACGGCGGAGAAGCTTATAAAAATACAGAAATGACTCGTGCTGACAAAGGTGTATGGGAATTGACCGAAAAGTGCGGCCATGGCACATATTATACTTATACGGTAACAACATCTGTCGGCACACAAACTGCTACAGATCCGTATGCAAAATCAGCGGGACTCAATGGCGACAGAAGTATGGTAATTGATTTGTCACTTACTAATCCCGATAATTGGGATAAGGAATATACAGCCGGCACAGATACTTATACTGAGGCTGTTATTTGGGAAGTTCACGTAAGAGATTTCAGTAATAAAATTAATGAATCTCAGTATAAAGGTAAATATCTTGCTTTTACAGAGACAGGTCTTAAAAACAGTGCAGGTGTAAGTGTTGGTATAGATTATCTTGTTAATCTTGGTGTAACACATGTTCATTTGCTTCCTGTTTATGACTATGCAACAGTTGACGAAGCAAATCCTGACAGCCAGTTTAACTGGGGTTATGATCCTAAAAATTACAATGTACCCGAAGGTAGCTACAGTACAGATCCTTATAACGGAGAAGTCAGAGTAAAAGAGTACAAACAGATGGTACAGGCTCTTCACAATGCAGGCATTGCGGTTGTAATGGATGTTGTGTACAATCATACTTATGATGCAAACAGCGCATTTAACAAAATTGTGCCGTATTATTACTATAGATATACACCTACAGGAGCAAATTCAAGCGCAAGCGGATGTGGCAACGACACTGCATCTGAGCGTAAAATGTTCCGTAAATTTATGGTTGACAGCGTAAGCTATTGGGCTACCGAATATAAACTCGACGGTTTCAGATTTGACCTTATGGGACTTCATGATCTTGAAACAATGCAACAAGTTGAAAACGCTGTACACACCATTAATCCGAAGGCTTTAATCTATGGAGAGGGTTGGACAATGGGCAGTACAATTGACGGCAGTGCTCAGGCCAACCAAACAAATATCAGCCGTATTGAGCAAGTTGAAGGAGCGGCAGGCGGTATTGCAGTTTTTAATGATGTTATTCGTGACGGTCTCAAAGGAAGCGTTTTTGATAAAACTTCTAAAGGATATATAAGCGGTGAGCATGCACAGTATGAAAATAAAGTTCAGTTTGGCATTGCGGGCGGTAAAAATGCCGTCGCAGGATGGTCAGTTAAAAAAGCTGCTGTTATTAATTATATGAGTGCTCATGACAATCACACATTGTGGGATAAATTGGCTCTTTCAAATGCGAACAATACTGTTGAAGAAAGACTTGCAATGAACAGGGTCGGTGCAGCGATTCTTATGCTTTCACAAGGCACGCCGTTTATGCAGGCAGGAGAAGAAATGCTCAGAACCAAAAACGGTGATGAGAACAGTTATAAATCAAGTGATGAAATTAACAATATTAATTGGGAAGCTCTTGTGCCTGAAAGTGATGTATATAATATGATGTCATATTACAAAGGTCTGATTGAGCTTCGTAAGAGTTGCTTCGTTTTAACGACACAAGGACAGACTTCTGTTACATTTAATGATTTAACTTGCGGTGGTATGTCAGCATTGTTTAACAGTTATAAAGGTTCTTCTGTGCTTGCACTTATTAATCCTACAGCAAATACGGATACTTTTACACTTGACGGAGAATGGTCGATGCTTTCTGACGGTATAACCGCAGGAGCATCTGTAATTAAAACAGTGAGCGGTACTGTTGAAATACCTCAATATTCTGTAATTATTTTAAGAAAATGAGTAATGTGATTTTTTGGACTGACATATCAAATTTTCCTGATCCTGCAACGGATGTTAAAGCTATAAAAGGGCTTCCTCAGGATAGAATTGATAAAATATTAAGATTAAAACAAGTTTTGAGCAGAAAGCAAAGTTTCTGCAGTTTATTGATGCAAAAATATGTTGCGGAAATGTATGGTAAATCACTCGACGACATTTATTACGGAAAACGCGGTAAACCGCTTCTTGAAGGCGTCTGTTTTAATATTTCTCATTCGCGTAATATAGTTGTATGTGCAGTTAGTGATACTCCCATAGGTTGCGATGTTGAGTTTATAAGAAAAGCTCCTCAATCTGTTGCTAAAAGAGTATTTAGTGAACAAGAATTAAAAACTGCTAAATGGTTATCTCCGAATGATTCTGACGACAGATTGTTTTTTAGGTTTTGGACCGCTAAAGAAAGTTATACAAAATTTATTGGTGATGGTTTGGCTTTCAGCTTTAAAAAAATTTACTTAACTCTTACACCTTATAAAAATCAACATAATATTTTTATGGTTAACGGTAAAATTTCTTTGATTTTGCTCAAAGAATATAAAATACCTAAACATGAGGACTTTGTGGTTTTCGTATGTACTGAAGATAGAGATTTTAATGCACCCTTAACACGCTTGTTTAAAAAGAATTTGATTTAATTAGGAGGGTATATTTTGGAAAATAATAAAACAGAGAGTAATTATTCAATACTTGGTCTTAGTGAAAATACAGATAAAGAACGTGTGGAGAAAAAGTATGCTATGCTTGTTAAACAATACAAGCATAAGACAGATGAATACGGTACCACTAATGAAGACTTGGAATATTACAATAAAATAACTAAAGCATATAACGAGATTATGGGCATTAAGGCTGATTATTCAGACCCTGATCCGATGAATATAATACCGTATTCTGTCAGAAAAAGATTTCAAAAATTTTCAGCAACAATTGAAAATTACAAAATGCTTATTTGTGGCATTTTGCTTCTTTGCGTCATAGGTGTTCTTACATATCTTCAAATTAAGGATTCTTTTAAAGATGATATTAATATTAAATTTGTAGGTTCATTTACCTCAGGGTTTTCTAAAAGTGAAGACGGATATATTGATATTCAAATAGCAAATAAATCAGAGGTTGTTGATTCGCCTATTGTCTCTTATTTTACAGTTGTAGAAGGGGAGACTACATTACTCGATTCTTCTGTAAAAAACGCTGCAGTACAATTCAGAACTGAATTTACGACAGGTGCCCTTGATTTGATAATAATTGATAAAGAAAATCTTGATGTTTACATTAATCAGCTTGTGTTCTTAAAACTCGATGATTTTATTGCAGAAAATAAAGATAAACCTGGTTTTGATGATCTTGAACTTTATCATTATGAAAATTCGGGTAAAAAGGATGATTATACAGAATCAGGTATTTATGCAATTGAAATCAGTGATATGTCGTTTTTTGAAGACATGAACTTAGTTAAAAAATATCCGGAAGAGCGCCAAACGATGTATCTTGCTTTGGCAAGAACAAGCAAACGCCCCGACATTGCCGAGGCGCTTGCAGTTGAAATTATTTCTACTAATAAGAAATAATAAAATTATTTTATTTCTAAAGCATATACGGTGCAATTTCTTGATCCTAAAAGAATTGTGTTATTGTAAATTGCAGGAGAAGCTTCAATTGTACCGTTTAGCTGTATTGTATCGCAAAGCTTTCCTGTGAGTCCGTCCAAAAGAAATAACTTGCCGTTGACATCACCTATAATAACATAACCTTTGCCTGTGGCTTTGTCATATATTAATGAGGGTGAACTCCAAGTATAATTAGTTAATTTAAATGACCAAATTTCTTTTCCTGTATTTGTATCAATCGCAACAAGTTTACCTTCGTTGTAGTTTGGAGTTTTAGCAAGGGGAACATACACTATATTATCAAGTGAACCTTGTCCGAGTGCTAATGAACCTTGAGCGCCTCCTGATTGACCATCAGTAGTACGACACTCATAATCAATTTGCCAAACTATTTCGCCTGTTTGTGCATTGATTTTGTATATTGGTACAGGTGCCGGTGTGCCGTTCGATACTCTGTAACCGTAAAGGTATGCAGTTGATATATAAATATACGGAATGCCGTTTTCTACTTCTAATACACCTGTACAGTTAGTATCATCTTTAATATCTTGAACCCAAACAACTTTTAATGTATTAACATCAATACACATTAAATATCCGCCATTGTCTGCTATATACAAGTAATTTTGAAAAGCCATCGGACTGTCTTCAAAACCATATTTATATTTGTAAAGTGAACTCTTATTTCCTTTATATCTGAATTTGGTTACACTCGGATTTATTGATAATGTGCCTGCTGCTTCATCATATTTTGTTCCAAGTTTTATAAAGTAAATTATACCGTTTTCGCCGGCGTATATAAGTGTGTCAGTTTCCGCATCAACAATCGGCGAACTGTCAAAACCGTACCAACTTCTGTATGCAAAACTATCAAAGCGACCAAATTCAAAAACAACTTCATTTGTAACTAAGTTAACTACATAAGCAGAAGGGTATGTGCCGTTAGGACTTATATCTCCGCTACCTAAATACATAAGAGGGATTCCTCTTGGGTCAAGAGAACCGCCACCTTTGAAAACAATATTGCATGCAATAGGATCTCTTGTACGTTTTCCTGTTTCAAATTCGAAAAAGTGAATTTTACCGTCCTGGGCTGAAACAATAACCTCTGTTAATTTTTCTTGTTCTTTAGCCCAATCATACATTTTCATGATTTGACGAGTGGATTTGGGCCATTCTTGGACGAGAGGTTGTCCTGTCCAACCGCAACCTGACCACCATCCTTCACCTGTGGTAGTTTTTAAAGAACCTACACTCTGTGTCCAAATTGGCGTTTGGTTGAACTTTGCTTCGGAAATATTTTGCGAGCCGAAAACACCGGATGTATTTCTGTAATTATTGCCTCTGAAAGAGAATATACCATTATTCACATTTGCATATTCGTCTGCTTCACCGAAAAAAATCTTTTGGTCACGTGAATAATTTGTAACCCAATTACCGTCAACCGTTATGTCAACCTTCATACCGTGTTTTTCGGGCTCTGTACCGTTAGTAGGGTAAGCACTGATAATAGGTGTAGGTGTAGGGGTTGGTGTCGGAGTCATTGTCGGTGTTGAAGTCGCAATTGTTCCTGAAGTATTTGGTGTATTACTTCCGGTATTTTTAGGTGTTGTAAATATATATTTATCAGTAGTTGTTGGTTTAGTGTCGTTGTTGTCACCGCAAGCAACAAATAAAGATACCGATAAAATTAATAAAGCAAATAATAAAATAATCTTTATTTTGTTAAAACTCTTGTTCATAGAAATCAATCAAACTCCTTAAAACTCAAATTTATTTTCACGATCAAACATAGCTTCCAGTTCTTGTTTAGGGTCTTTGTTTTCAAAAAGCATTTTATAAATTGCTGTAGAAATAGGGAGGTCTACATCATAATCTTTAGACAATTTAACCATAGCTTTTGAAGTGTCTACACCTTCTGCAAGTTTCGCGGATTTAACACCGCGAATAAAATTTTCTCCGAAAAGTCTGTTTTGACTGTATTCTGAAAATAGTGTTGCCTGATAATCTCCTAAGTGGGAAAGGCCGTAAGCTGTAAGCTCATTTCCGCCCATTGCGCGAATTAGTCTTGCGACTTCTCGAGCGCCTCGCGCCATAAGAGCTCCTTTAAGACCCGGACAATCAATACCATCCAACATACCTGCGGCAATACCCATGACATTTTTTGCAGCGGCACCTATTTCGCAACCTATCAAGTCTTGACCGTAATAAAAACGAATCAAGTTACTGTTAAGTTCATTTACGAGATGTTTAGTAAGACTGATTTCGAGGGAAGAAATAACCATGCAGCTTGGTCTGCCGGCATAAAAATCTTGCACATGACCGGGACCTACCCAAACTGCAACTCTTGAATTGATACTCATTTCTTCATAAAATACTTGAGTAAGTCGTTTACCGCTTTCTGATTCGATACCTTTCATACAAAGAATAAATGTTTTATTTGTAAGTACACCGCGCTTACTGAGATTCTCGTTTTCTTTAAGTTCTCTTAAAAAGCCTCTGAAAAGTTGCGCCGGTACGGAAACAACTATGTAATCCGAGCTTGTAATTGCATATTCCAAATCACAGGTTGTTTCAATCTCATCGGGTAAAACGAGATAATCGTTCTTTCTTTCACTACTGAATTTTATATAATCGGGAGTGCCGGGTTTACCGTAAAAAATTACGTCGTGATGCTTCACTGCACTACAATACCATGCAATACAACTGCCCCAACGTCCCATACCTACTACGGAAATTTTCATAAAATAAACACACCTCCATGAATTGTGTATATAACTCATTTAGTATACTATATATGATATAAAAAAACAAAATAAATTATTGCAATTTTTTTATTTTACATATATGATATATATATCTAAAAATACAAAAAGGAGTGGCATTATAATGCAATTCAAAAAAATTATTTCAGTTTTACTTGCTGCTTGCTTAATGCTCGCAATGTTTGCTGCTTGTTCCGAAGAGCCCTCAGCTCCTAAAGCAACAAATAAACCAAGTGCAAGTGCAACAGCAAATGCAACAACAAAGCCTTCTGAGAAACCTACTGAGGCACCTACACCAACACCAGTGCCTACAGAGAATCCTCATGCATCATATTTTGATGTAGAAGGTATCGTAACAAGATTTGACGAGGCAGATGAGTCTTACACAACTATGAGTGCTTGTGAAGCTTCAGTTGATGGAAATGATCCATTCTTGACTGTTGTTTCTCTTGAAGGAGATAAAAATATTATAATTCCTTTTGGTGAGTACGAAGAGTTTGATCCTGCTGAGTATCCTTATGTTGCTATCAGATACAGAGTTGGTTATGGTAATTCAATCGGTGCAGGTAACCATTTCTATGCGATAACTTCTACTGGTGGTCCTACTCCTGATACAGGTTGGTGGTATCATCCCGAGATGACAGCTGATGCTGATTGGCATTTGCTTGTTATCGATTTGACAAAAGCTTTCCCTGCAGCAATTGAAGGAGCTACATTTAAAACTCTCAGATTCCCCATAGCAGCAGAAGAAAACGGTACTTTCTGCATTGCATACATGGGTGCATTTAAGACAGAGGCAGATGTCACAAGCTTTGATACCGGATACACACTTACATATGCTGAGAAATTAGTTAAAGACAAAGCTCCTACAGAGAAAGAAGAGACTGAGCTCGACGCTGAAAGTGAGTTTACAAGTATTGAAGTTGACTTTGATGATGGTACAGCAGGCGAAGGCCTTATGGGCTCTTATATCACAGGAGACTTGAATTACACTCACGGTACAAATACTTCTAAATTTGTAGATGTAGATGGTGATATAGTAGCAGGTCTTGAGTATGATGCTTTATCAACAATGGAGCGTCTTGAAAACGGTAAAGGTTATACTCTTACATTTGATGTTAAAAACCAGGGAAATACAGCTACTAACTTTGCAGGACTTGTTCTTAACTATGGTAGAGAAGGCAATACAAGTAATGACTTCTATGAGAACAACGGTATTATCGGAGACAGCCAAGGTTCAATTGTTTCTAAGAGCGGTATAGGCGTATTCTTCCAAGAGGGTACAAAAATTAAAGTTTATGTTATAACACATAATTTGGATACAAACAAAATCGAGCATATCTCATATGAATTTGAGACAGGCATTGATTTTTCAAGTCAGTTTGTTAAATTTAAAGCTGTAGACGATGGTAAAGGTAAAGTTGCACTTTATGCAAACGATACTCTCCTTGCTACTGTAACTTATGCAGATGATGCAGTTCTTCCTTTAACAGCAACAGCTTATAATGAGCGTTACTATCGTACAGCATCAATTCTCGATGCTTCAGGCAATACAATTGCAAGCACAGATTCTGCTCTCATTTCTTATACTAAGGCATATGGATTTGGCGCTCGTGCACACACAATTTATATCGATGATGTAAAAGTTGAGAATAACTAATATTGTTTGAATTAATTTTATTAAAGACTGCTTCTTAAAAAGGGGCAGTCTTTTTTTGTTATGACTTTGTTTGGTGAAGGACAGGTGTTGGTTGGTAAAGCGAGATTGTAGAATTTACAGTTGATTTGCTCAGACGTTGATAACCAATATAATAGAGAAAATAATGGTTGTCTTTTTTTGTTTTATAGTGTAAAATTATAAAAAATATTTTTTTGTTTTATTTGGAGGTTTTTTATGATTACAGCAGGTGAATTTAGAAACGGCATTACATTTGAAATGGATGGCAATGTTTTCCAAGTTATAGAGTTTCAACATGTTAAACCCGGTAAAGGAGCTGCTTTTGTAAGAACAAAGTATAAAAATGTTATTACAGGTGCTACAGTTGAGCGTTCTTTTAACCCATCAGATAAGATGCCTAAGGCTCATATTGAGAGAAAAGAAATGCAGTACAGCTATGTTGATGATGGTTTATATTATTTTATGGATCTTGAGTCATATGAACTTATGCCTATTGACAGTACTACAGTAGGTGATTCTCTTAAGTTTGTTAAAGAGAATGACATCTGTAAGATTCTTTCATTTAAAGGTAAAGTATTTGGTATTGAGCCGCCCATTTTTGTTGAGTTGGAAGTAATTGATACTGAGCCCGGATTTAAGGGTGATACAGCGACAGGTGCTAATAAGCCTGCAGTTGTTGAAACAGGTGCTTCTGTTAAAGTTCCGTTGTTTGTTAACAAAGGAGACAGAATCAGAATTGATACAAGAACAGAAGAGTACATGGAGCGCGCATAAGGAGGTTATACCATGGGTTATTTGTCAGAGAGAGTTAGTTATTTAAGAGGTCTTGCTGATGGTCTCAACATCAGTGATGATACTAATGAGGGCAAGCTTTTAAAAGTTATTATCGATGTTCTTGACGATATGGCAATCTCTGTTGAAGAGGTTGAGGACGAGCAAAAAGCTCTTCTTGATGATATCGACGATATTGATGAGCGTCTTGAAGATGCAGAAGATTTCATCTATGATGAGTGCGACTGTGACTGTGATGATTGTGATTGTGATTGCGATGATGAAGATTGTTGCTGCTGCGATTGCGATGATTGTGATGAGGATATTGATTTTACAGATTTACAATGTCCCGGATGTGGCGCTGAAATCGAACTCGACTCAGCAATTATCGATGAAGATAAGAGCGTTATTATTTGCCCTGAGTGCAAAGAAGAAATCGAAATCGAGTGGATCGATGACGATGATGAGTGCTGCTGCGGTTGCTGCGATCACGAAGAAGAATAATTAATTTATTAATTATGTTTATAAGGTGCAATGTTTGCTTTAATGGGCGGATGTTGCACTTTTTTTATATAATTTTCTCCCACAAAAGACGAAATTTGTTAGAAAAAAAGTCTCTTGAAGTCGTTCGGAACGGCTTTAAAACGTCTTGAAATAGCGTTTTCTCACAAATAACGCCCGTTTTGTGGGAGAAAATTTTCTTTTTTCTCCCACAAAAACGCATTTCTTTGGGAGAAAATAAATCTAATGCAGATAGCAAAGTCGAGAGAATACTTGTTTGAAATTAACATTAAATTTTGCTAAACAATATTTTACGTGTTATACTTTTCACAATATGATTTTATTAATCTTTAATGGAGGATATTTAATTGTTAGAGCTTAAATCAATTACCAAAAGATATAATGTTAACAGTGTTCCGGCAGTATTTGACCTTAATTTAAAAGTAAATAAAGGTGAAATATTTGGTTTTATTGGACCTAACGGAGCAGGTAAATCTACAACAATAAAAATGATTACCGGAATATTAAAACCAACAGAGGGCGATATTTTTATTGATGGAATAAATATGGCAAAAGAACCGGTAAAATGTAAAGCTTCTTTCGGATATGTGCCTGACAATCCTGATGTTTATGAACGATTGACAGGATTAGATTATCTAAATTTTATGGCAGATGTATATAACGTTTCAGTATTTGAAAGAAAAGAAAGAATCAATAAATATACAGATATTTTTAATATTAAAGGTGCCATCAATCAACAAATTAAAAGTTTTTCGCACGGAATGAGACAAAAACTTGTTATTACAGGCGCTTTAATACACCAACCCAAACTTTGGATTCTTGATGAACCTATGGTAGGACTCGATCCGATGTCTGCTAAAGTATTAAAAGATGAAATGAGAGAACACTGCAATAAAGGCAATACAGTGTTTTTTTCTACACACATATTGGAAGTCGCAGAAAAGCTCTGTGACAGAGTAGGCATTATTAATCAAGGAGAATTAATTGCCGTAGGTACTGTAGATGAGTTAAAAAACAAAGCAAAGACAGGAGATTCATCATTGGAAGATATTTTTATTAACATTGTAAACGGAGAATCTTATGGCAACTAAGTTTAAAACTTTGCTTAAATTTCATATTAAATATAAATTGGGCTTATCAAGAATTAAAGATACTTTTTTCAATTCAACCAAAAGCAAAATTTCTGCAATCGCAGGAATGATTGCTTTATTATTTGTTATATCTTTGTTTTTAATCTCATATGGTTTTGTTATGAATTTGATGTATGACTTTTTTGCATCAAATAATAATAAACAAGGCTATTTTAATGCTATTACATTGATTGCAAATGCAATAGTATTATTAACATCAGTCTTTTCAACTTACAATATAATGTTTGCAGAGAAAGATTGGGAAGTCTTATCTCCGCTTCCTATAAAAAATAACCACATATTTTTAATGAACTTCATCATAATGTATTTAAGCTCATTAACTTCAAGCTTGGCCTTTTTAGTACCGGGATTTGTTGTTTTTTTTATCAAAAACAGCATTTCAATTATCATGCTGTTTAAAGTTACAATAGGTATATTAACTTTCCCGATATTACCGCTTACAATATCATATCTTGTTATTTCATTTGTTTTAAGATTTTTTTCAAAATTTAAGTATAAAGAATTGTTGGCAACACTAGGCGGTATATTTATTATTTGTGCATATCTGCTGTTAAACAATAATAATCAAATATTAAATAAATTAATTCATCAAGCAGATAAGATTTCAATTTATAATAAATATGTATTAAATTCATATTTATTCACACAATCACTTTCTCAAAACGGAAAGCTTTCGCTCGTTTATACTTTGGCGGCTGTTTTGTTAGCAATATTGTTAGTTGTATTTGTCTATTTTTGCGGCGGTAAAATTTATGCATCTATAGTAGAGAAAAGCCTAAATGTTTCCGTAAATAAGAATAAAGTAAAATTTAACTTTAATCAGAATGCCCATTCTGATGCTTTTTGCAAAAAAGAAATAAAAACAATAATAAGAAGTCCGATATACGTACTAAATTGTCTGATTAATATAGTTTTGGCACCCATAGCTGCATACATGTTATGGAAGCAAAAATCATCACTTTCTTTAATTCTAAATGATAATATTAACTTATTTATTATAACACTTGTGCCATGTTTTATAATTATGTCAACAAGTATGGTGGCATCAACAACCATTTCAAGAGAAGGTAAATCATTTTGGTTAAATCAAATTATTCCGATAAGTATAAAAGAGCAAATTAAAGGCCGAATCAAAGCTGCAGTGATATTTTATTGGATATCAGCTTTTTTATATCAAATTTTAATTGGTGTGTTGCTAAAATTTGATTTTTTGTATATTATATATGGGTTAATGCTTACTTTTGCCGGAGCGTTACCTTTTGCTTACAGCGGTTTAATTATTGATATAAGTAAACCAAAATTAGTATGGGATAAAGAAGCTGAGGCAGTAAAACAAAATTTTAACGCAGTTATCGGAATGGTTGTTTGTTTGGTTATATCTTTGATTTACAGCATACCGGTTGCATTGTATTTGACCGGGGTTTTGTCAGAAACCGTTACAATGATTATGATGCCTGTTGTTATTGTAATTTGTATAGTTATAACGAAAAATCTTCTTAATAAAAAAGGTGATTATTATGAAAATTGATAAAATAAAAAATGGTGTTTTTTATTTAAACGGTAAGCTTGTTTCAGAAAATGAAACGCTTAATAAAGAAAAAGCATCAAAAGGGACAATTTGTTACAGTATTTTAAAAAATCATGTTGTTGAGGGTACAGCTGATGATAATAAATTAAAGCTTAAATTTGATGCACTTGCGTCACATGATATTACGTATGTAGGTATTATTCAAACAGCAAGAGCGAGTGGACTCGAGAAATTTCCTGTGCCGTATGTTCTTACCAACTGCCACAATTCACTTTGTGCAGTAGGTGGCACAATTAACGAAGACGACCATGTTTTCGGGCATTCCGCAGCAGTAAAATACGGTGGTATTTTCGTTCCTGCACATCAAGCCGTAATTCATCAATATATGAGAGAAATGATGGCAGGATGCGGCAAAATGATAATCGGTTCGGACAGCCACACAAGATATGGAGCCTTAGGTACAATGGCTGTAGGTGAGGGTGGCCCTGAGCTCGTTAAACAGTTGCTTTCAAGACCTTACGAAGTAAACAAGCCGGAAGTTGTTTGTATTTATTTAGAGGGCAAGCCAAGACCGGGTGTCGGTCCTCAAGATATTGCTCTTGCGATTATCAAAGCTGTATTTGAAGATGGTTTTGTTAAAAATAAAGTAATGGAGTTTGTTGGCCCCGGCGTGCATGAACTTTCCGTAGAGTACAGAAACGGTATTGATGTAATGACGACAGAAACTACTTGCTGGTCATCTATTTGGGAGACAGATGATAAAGTAAAAGAATATCTTGAAATTCACGGCAGACCTGAAGAATATAAAGAAATGAAGCCGAGCAACGGAGCTTACTATGACAGTGCTCTGGTAGTAGATTTATCAAGTATTCCGTCAATGATAGCAATGCCTTTTCATCCAAGCAATGTTTATACGGTAAGGGAACTTATTGACAATGCAGAGGAGATTTTTAAAGAAGTAGAGAAAAAAGGTATTGAGCAATACGGCGATAAAGTAAAAGAGTATAAATTGACAGATAAAGTAAAAGATGGCAAAGTTTATGTTGACCAAGGCGTAATTGCCGGATGCTCAGGCGGTACATTTGAAAATATTTGCAGAGCTACGGAAATTCTTGGCGGTAAATCAATTGGTACAGGGGCATTCTCTTTGAGTGTATATCCTGCGAGCCAACCGGTATCAATTGCTCTTGCGAGAAACGGAATGCTTGCTGACCTTATGAATGTTGGTGCGACAATCAGAACTGCTTTTTGCGGTCCATGTTTCGGAGCAGGCGATGTTCCCTCAAATAACGGTTTCAGTATTAGACATACTACGCGAAACTTCCCGAACAGAGAAGGTTCAAAACCTTCAGACGGACAAATTTCATGGGTGGCTCTTATGGATGCAAGGTCTATTGCGGCAACAGCAATGAATGGTGGTGTGCTTACACCTGCAGATGAAGTTGCAGCAGAGCTTGGTCTTGAAGAGAAGAATGTTGAATACAAATTTGACAAGACAGTATATGAAAATAGGTTATATTTTGGTTACGGTAAAGCACAAGTTGACGCACCGCTTAAATATGGCCCTAATATAGCTGATTGGCCGGAAATGCATGCGCTTACAGATAATATCGTACTTGAGGCTGCTTGCGTAATAAATGACCCTGTTACAACAACAGACGAGCTTATTCCTAGCGGTGAAACGTCATCATACAGATCGAATCCTTTAAGACTTGCTGAATTTACTCTTTCAAGAAAAGACCCTGAATATGTAGGCAGAGCAAAAAGAATTGCTTTAGCAGAAAAAGCAAGACTTGAGTATATTCAAGGAGATATGTCGAATTCTGATTTGTTAGATGGTATTTACAGTGGTATCGGTGACACTTTGACACTTGCAAATACAACAGGTATAGGCAGTGTTGTAGCTGCGGTTAAACCCGGTGATGGTTCGGCAAGAGAACAAGCAGCGTCTTGTCAAAAAGTTCTCGGAGGATGGGCAAATATTGCTTCTGCTTATGCTACAAAGCGATATCGCAGTAATCTTATAAACTGGGGAATGCTTCCGTTTACTATTGATGATTTTGATGCTCTTAAATTAGAATGCGGTGACAGAATTTTTGTTCCCGGTGTACGAAATGCTGTTGAAAATGGCATTTCGGATATTAATGCAACTGTTTATCGTATTAATGGTAAAGTTGACAGTATTATATTAAAACTTAATGATTTGTCTGCTGATGAAAGAAAAATTATTCTTGCAGGCAGTTTGATTAATTATTACAATGAATAAACGGAGGATGGTTTATGAAAAAAATCAATTTTAAAAAGGCATTATGTTTAGCTGTTTCCTTTATTATGATCTGTGCTATTTTTACGGCGTGTAAATCTGATGCTGAAAAACAAGCAGTTAACAACAAAGACAAAGAGCATCCTGTTGCTACAATTACCGTAAAAGATTATGGAGTGATTACAGTTGAACTTTATCAGGATGTGGCGCCCAATACAGTAGCTAATTTTATTTCTCTTGCTAAAAGCGGATTTTATAACGGACTTACATTTCATAGAGTTATAGAAGATTTTATGATACAAGGCGGAGACCCTGAAGGTACAGGCATGGGTGGCCCGGGATATTGTATTAAGGGTGAATTTACTGCTAATGGTTTTGAGAATAACTTATCACATAACCCCGGTGTAATATCTATGGCTAGACAGGCAAATCCGATGGATTCAGCCGGTTCACAGTTCTTTATTTGCACTTCGGATTGTTATTACTTAGATGGACAGTATGCAGGCTTTGGTATGGTTACTTCCGGTCTTGATGTTGCATATGCAATTGCAAAAGAGGGTAATCAGTATAATTCAACTCCCGCTGAGCCTATTATAATAGAAAGTATCACAATAGATGAAAAGGGCGGAGACTATTCCGTAGTAGAAAAATTGGAGGAAAAATAATGAATATAGCAGAAACAATTGAAAAAAACAAAACTCTTGAGCATCCGACAGCCAAGCTTACAGTAGTAAACTATGGTGAAATTGAAATAGAACTTTATCAGGAGGTAGCTTACAATACAGTTGCTAATTTTATATCACTTGCTAAAAGCGGATATTATAACGACCTTATCTTTCACCGTGTTATTGAGGGTTTCATGATACAAGGTGGAGATCCTACGGGTACAGGTTGTGGTGGTCCCGGTTATGCAATTAAAGGTGAGTTTGCTGCAAACGGATTTGAAAACAACATTTCTCATGTTCCCGGTGTAATATCTATGGCGAGAACATCTTATCCTGATTCGGCTGGTTCTCAGTTCTTTATCTGTGCTGCTGATTGTACATTTTTAGATAAACAATATGCTGCATTCGGTAAGGTTACTTCGGGTCTTGAGGTTGTTTATAAAATTGCAGAAACAAGAACGACAGCTAACGACAAACCTACAAGAGATGTTGTAATTGAAACCATTGTTATTGATGAAAAAGGCGGCGACTATAGCTATGTTGAAAAAATCGCAGAGTGAGAAAGCTCCGAAAGTTCCTTTTAAAGAGCGTATTTCTTTATTGTTAAATGATGCTTCTGCGTCTGTGATGCAGTTTAAAGAAACAAGCAGCAAATCTTTTTGTAAGTGGGCTTTTGTTTATCTTCTCGTAGCTTTTTTATCACTTTTTGTTTTTAATGCAAATGATAAGCTTGACTTATTAGAGTATCCTTTTGTACTTGCGTTAATAGTGCCGAGATTAATGACACTCTTTTTGTTTACATGTCCAATCTTGGTATTAAAAAAGAGAAAGTCTTCTTTTATTTTAATGACTTCTCTTTGGTTCATGTGGCATTGTATAGCTTTCGATAGGATAAAATTGGGCTTAGCAACATCTGTAATATTACTGTTTTGTGCTGTTTTGGTGTATTTTGGAGAAAATGATAATTTGTCATTAAATTATCGTTCTCTTTTTAACCATTTACAGATGTATCTTTTATATTCTGTTATAATGGTTTTTGCACTTCAAATGGCGCAAATGAGAAGTTTAATTAAGCCTTTTTCTTCTTTTTTGCTTCAGCCGGATATATTTGCTTGCAACTTGCTTTGTTTTGCGGCATTCGGTTCACTGATATTCTGGGTAAGAAAGCCAAAAGTTGTTATTACGCTTTACACAATTCTTTGGACAGCTCTTGCCATTATCAGTTTTTGCAAAAGTAAAAAGACTTTTGAACCGGTCCTTTTCTTAGATATTTTTTCTGTAAGAGAAGGTGTCAGAGCGTTTTTTACTTATTATCATTGGCTTTTTGTTGCATTAATATTTATTCTTGGCATTGCTGCAATTGTTGGTATTATTTTCTTGATAAAAAAAGAGAAAAAAGTTAAATTTTCTCTTGTTAGGATGTTTGCTTCATTTATATTTGTAATGATAGTTTTTTGCAGTGTGTATTTCATCAGCGGAATGTCATTTATGCAATCTGAGAGTAAAACAGGTAAAAATGAGTATGACAGAAAGGGTTTTGTATATAGCTTTTTGTTTTATTCGGTAGATTCACTCGTTGTGGAGCCTGAAGGTTACAGTGATACGATAATACATTCTATTTATGAAACTGTGGATGAAGAATATATTCCTTATCAAGAATCATCTAATGTGCAAAATGTAATTGCTGTTCAGCTTGAATCTTTTTGCGATATTTATAAAGAATATCCGAATCTTAAACTTGAAAAAGATCCGATGCCGTTTATGCGTTCTTTAATGAATGATTATACATCCGGTACAGTTAAAGTTCCTGTTTTTGGCGGATTGACTGTTAAAAGTGAATTTGAATTTATTACCGGACTAAGTATTGAAAATGTTCCGTTGGGATACAGTCCTTATGTTCAACATATTTGTGATAATCCTATGGACAGTTTGGTAAGATATTTTTCAAAAGAGGGATATAATACAACTGCAATTCACAATTATCAAGGTGAATTTTTCAGTAGACATGAAGTTTACAAAAACTTAGGTTTTGACACTTACATTCCGTATGAGTGCATGCCTGATGTAGAGAAGATTCCTTCAAAAATTTGGGGTAATGATTCTGTCTTCTTAAATCACATTGAGCAAGCGCTTGACAGTAATGGTAGTGAAAAGAATTTCATTTATGCTATTACTGTTCAGCTTCATGGAGAATATAATCCTATCCCTGAGTCTGAATATACTATGAAAATATCTGGTATTAAGGACAAAGAACAAGAAGGAGCAATAGCATATTATGTGAAACAACTTCAAGAAGTTGACAAGATGGTTCAAGAGTTGATTACAATGCTTTCTGAAAGAGAAGAAGAAACGTATGTTATGTTTTATGGCGATCATATGCCTTCTCTTTTTGTTGAAGTAAGTGATTCAATGACTCATCAACAAAAATATTCTACTCCTTTCTTCACATGGAATAATATGGGAATTAAAAAAGCAGAGATTTCTTCTTATGTTGATTTGTATAAATTATCAACATTAATGTGCAATGAACTTGGTGTAGAGGGTTCTTTTATGAATAAGTTTCATAATGTATTCAAAGATACAAATAAGTATTCCACAGAGTTTTCTTCAATTCAATATTATAAAATGTATGATGAAGCTGATGATGTTGATTTTTCAAATGATAAGTATGAAATAGGTCTTACTCCTTTGACCATAACGGAAATTACACTCGCGGATGATGCTACAGAGGAGAATAAGTATTTTATTAAAGGTACAGGATTTACAAAAGATACGTATTTTTGTATAAATAATAAAACTGTATATAACATTGAATTTATTGATGAAAATAATGCAATTTTGCATGAGTTTGATGAAGATTTAGAAGTTGGAGATAAGATTTCGCTAAGAATAATCGGTGAAAAACTTGGAAATGTCCTTAAGGAGTCTAAACAATATGAATGGAGCAAAGTTACTCATTAAGCTTTTAGAAGAACAAGGTGTAGACACTGTTTTCGGTTATCCCGGAGGCAGTGTGTTACCTGTTTATAAAGCTTTATATGCTTCTAAAAAAATAAAACATATAAGAACGTCTCATGAGCAAGGTGCTGCACATGCGGCAGATGGTTATGCTCGTGTTTCCGGTAAAACAGGTGTTTGTATTGCAACATCAGGTCCGGGAGCAACTAATCTTGTAACGGGGATTGCCAATGCATACATGGATTCTGTTCCTGTAGTTTTTATTACAGCCAATGTACCGCTTTCACTGATTGGTACAGATAGTTTTCAAGAGGTTGATATTACCGGAATTACTATGTCTGTCACAAAGCACAACTTTATGGTTAAAACACCTGATGAACTTGAAGATTGTGTTCGCAGTGCTTTTGAAATTGCTCAATCGGGAAGAAAAGGCCCGGTTCTTATTGATATACCTAAAGATATTCTTGAAGCAGAAATTAAAAACTTTGGTAAAAAGATTTCTTTAGATATAAATAAAATAACTAGAAGTTTCTCTGTTAATGATGATACGTTATCTTTAGCTGCTAATATTATAAATAGTTCATCTAAACCTCTCATTCTTGCAGGTGGTGGCATTAAAGAAAGTGATGCTTCTGAAAGTATTCTTCTTTTGGCAGAAAAGATTAATGCGCCTGTTTGTTGCTCACTAATGGCTATAGGTGAATTTCCGTACTCGCATAGGCTTTATGCGGGTAGCCCGGGTGTCTACGGAAATGTGACTGCCAATGATGCTTTGGAAAAATGTGATTTGATTATAGCAATCGGTACGAGATTCAGTAACAGGACAGCTATTGATAAATTTGTTAAGGATGAATCTTGCAAAGTTATTCATATTGATACTGACAGAGCTGAAATAAAAAAAATCATTCAACCGGATTGTTATATTGTTGGTGATGCAAAAGACGTATCAAACAAACTTTTTAACCTTGTAAATCATCGTGATACTTGGTATGATAAATGTGTTAGTGATGAAAATGAAGATGATATTTTGTCATCTGTCAGAGAAATATTTGGCGATGATACATATATAGTTACAGATGTCGGTTTGCATCAAATGTGGGTTGCTCATTCATATCCGTTTGAAAAGAAACGTCGTTTTATTACGAGCGGGGGACTTGGTACAATGGGTTTTGGTCTTGGTGCTGCAATTGGTATACAAGTGGCTCATCCTGATAAGAATGTTGTATTGATTACCGGTGATGGCGGATTCTTAATGAATTGCAATGAACTTGCTACGGTAAAAAAAGAAAATCTGCCGATTGTTACAGTTGTTGTAAATAATAAGCAACTTGGCATGGTAAAATCTATGATGAAAAGCTCACATGGAAATAAAATTACTGCAATAAAAAAATCGCCCGGATTTGCCTCTGTTGCAAGGGCATTTAAAATTAAGGGTTATACAATTAAAAACGGGAAAGATTTTGCTGAATATGCTGAGGAAGTTAGACAAAAAAGAATTCCGGCAGTATTTGATTTAATCAGGAGGTACAAGTAATGCTTAAAACAATTTCCGTATTAGTAGATAATAAAGCCGGTGTTTTGGCAAGAGTAACAAATTTATTTAGTAGAAGAGGTTATAACATTGATAGCCTTGCAGTGGGAACTGCTGATACAAAGGATGTTTCAAGAATAACAGTAATTGTAGACTGTGATAACAGAATTCTTGACCAAATTGTACACCAACTCGAAAAACTTGTTTATGTTCGTACTGTTAAAGTTTTAAGTGATATAAGTAATGTTACAAGAGAACTTGTCCTTATTAAAGTAAAAGCTCCTGCTTCGGTTAGAAATGATATTATTCAAATTGCTGAAGTTTTCAGAGGTCGTATAATTGATATTTCTCCTGAAACACTTACAATTGAAATTACAGGTGAGGAGCATAAAACTACCGCATTGATGGAAATGATTAAAGACTATGGCATATTAGAAGTTGCTCGTACAGGTAAAGTTGCTCTTGATAGAGGAATGGAGTATATAACATATATCAAAGATGAAGAATAATATTTTTTACATTAATAATTATCCTTGGGGCAGACCTGAAATCTGCCCTGATTCTTTTGCTGAAATTTATTTGTGTGATGACGGAATTTTAATACATCTTTCTACTGATGAGCAAAATATTAGACCTACAGTTACAGAGTATAATGGCCCGGTTTGTCAAGATTCGTGTCTTGAGTTTTTCTTTAATCCTTGTCCTGAAATCAGTAATGCGTATTTTAATTTTGAGATAAATCCATTAGGTACTTTGTACGTTGGCTTTTCTGCTGATGGTACAAGAAAATCATCTAAAGCGATTGATTTTAGTGAGTTTAAAAATATATTTAATATCAATGTTAAAAAAGATGATTCTCACTGGGAGGCATCATATAAGGTGCCTTATAAATTGATTAAGAAATACTTTCCTGATTTTCATTCTTTTGATAAAAAATATATCAAATGTAATTTTTATAAATGTGGTGATAAAACATTGTATCCTCATTATGCAACATGGAATTATATTGATTCAAATGTTGTAAAAAGTCCTGATTTTCATGTTGTAGAATACTTTGGAGTAATATCGTTCTGAAAATTTTATCGATTAACAATTTGTGAATAAAAATGACATAAAAAAGTCACAAACTCTATGTATTATCAAAAAAGAGCATCACAATTGATGCTGATTGCTCTCTCCCTCAATATTTTGACCGCGGGTATTATTCATCACTGTTTGCCCGTGGTCAATTTTTTGTTCTTATATATGTTATGTTGTTTTTATTTTCTATTACTTGTCCCCAAAACCGCCTGTTTTTCGTACAAACCGTTCTCGTCGCTTTGCTTCTATCCCCAAAACCGCCTGATTTTCGGATAAATCGCTCTCGTCGCTTTGCTTCTATCCCCAAAATCGCCTGATTTTCGGATAAACTGTTCTCGTCGCTTTGCTTCTATCCCCAAAACTGCCTGTTTTTCGGATAAACTGTTCTCGTCGCGTTGGTTCTATAC